>NC_019793.1:0-300000 GCF_000317835.1 Deinococcus peraridilitoris DSM 19664
AAACCGTGCACCAGGACAGGATAGCGCACTTGCGCTCGGGAGGCACGGCGCGGGCGAACGCGGCCCTTGTAAGGGTGAGGTCAACCCTGCTGGGCGGAGAATCCCCCACCACCTGACCAACAAAGATCTCCTGGTCCGTTGCGAAAAAACGCTGGCGCACGAAAACGCTGGCCTTTCGGCCAGCGCAAAGTTCCATACGGGTAGGGCTGGGAATCAGCGGCGGCGGCGCACCGGAACGGGCACCGGAACAGGCTGCGGCTTGGCACCGAGCAAACGCTCAAGCGCTTCGCGCAACGCGGAAAGGGCTTTCTTGAGGTCGTCCATAACCAAGATCAGTTTACGTTCCGAGCGTATGAGCGTCATGCGTATTCGACACGTTTCGATGAGTCATTCTTTCTTTCGGTTAGCCTGATTCTTGGTCTCTGAACGGTCGATCAAGAGCGTTGCCTCCCGGCGGACGGAGGCGATTCAACCACGTTTGGGCTGCGCCGGGCGGACCTCGATCCGACTCGGCAAAGTCCGGGCTGGCAGTTGCAACAGGTCCACGACAATCTGAGCCAGGTCTTCGGGCTGAATCTTCCAGGCATCCTGATCCTGGTCAGGGGTGTGCCCGTTGAAATAGGTCGCGACTGAGCCTGGCATGATCTGCGTGACCTTGATGCCCAGCGGACGCACATCGAGCATCATGGCCTCACTCAGGCCGTTGAGTCCGAATTTGCTGGCGTTATAGGCCGCTCCGCCTGCGAAAGGATTCTTGCCGGCAAGGCTCGACAGGGTGATGATGTACCCCTTCGTCTTGGTCAGTTCGTCCACGCACGCTTTCACGCTGTAAAACACACCGGTCAGGTTGGTGTCGATCACGTCGCGCCACTGTTCGACGCTCAGATCCTGCACCGGCGCAAAATGGCCCAGTCCTGCGTTGGCGAACAGAACATCCAGCCCTCCAAAACGCTCGGTGTGCTTGCGGACGGCCTCCTGTACGGCTTCAAAGTCCCGCACGTCGCACGGGATGCCCAGCGCGGCCTCGCCCAGACCACGCGCCGCTTCCTCCACCTCACCGGCGTGGCGGGCGGTGATGGTCACCCCGTACCCCTCGCGCACGAGTGCCTGCGCCACGGCGAGGCCGATTCCCTTGCTCCCCCCGGTGATAAAGGCGCTCCTTCGCGCATTGCGGTTCTGCATCTCGGCTTCCTCGTTTGGCATGCGTCCACGCTAAAACGCGCGCCACGACGCGCAGCATTTCCCTCAACGCTTGCTCAAGTGACGCGGCGCGTTCCCGTCCTGACTCCCAGGTCATTACCATGAGCGCATGAAGCAGCTCTTGAAGACCTTGCGGCAACTGCGAGCTCCCGACGGCTGTCCCTGGGACCGGGAGCAGACGCACCTCAGCCTGCGCCCGTACCTGCTGGAGGAAGCGGCCGAAGCGGTCGACGCGATTTCGCGCCACAACGACGAGGACACCATCGGCGAACTCGGAGATGTCCTGCTTCAGGTGGCCTTTCACGCGGTGATCGGCGAGGAGGAAGGACGCTTTGAGTACGCCGATATCGAGGACGCCATCGTGCAGAAGCTGATTCGTCGTCATCCGCACGTCTTCGCGGGGGTACCGGTTCAGGGAACCGAGGAAGTCATGCGCAACTGGCAGGAAATCAAACGCCAAGAGCGCTCGGGGCGAGAGCGCCTCCCCCACGAGGAGATTCCCGCCAGCCTGGGCGCACTGGCGCGAGAAACTGCCCTGCAGAACGCCTTGCCTCAGCGCGAGCCCGCGGGCCGCTCGGAGCTTCACCGATTGGTGGAAAGAATCGAGGAATCCGAAGCGGGGTTCGGTGAACTGCTCGCGTCGGTCGTGTCCTGGGCGCGGTCATGTGGTGTCGACGCCGAAGTCGCCCTGCGTGCCCACCGTGCCGGAGCGCTCCCGTGAACGACGTGCTGCCCGATCCGTGGCGCGCCTGGCTGGGAAGTCGTGAACGACAATCGCTCTCGCTTCCAAAATACCGGCAGGCCGCCGTGCTGGTCGCCCTGACTCGAGAAACCGATCCCCGGGTACTGCTGACCGTGCGCTCCTCGGAGTTGCCCACCCACCGGGGTCAGATCAGTTTTCCGGGCGGCCGCCTTGAAACGGGTGAGTCGCCACTCGACGCGGCCCTGCGCGAAGCCTGGGAAGAAGTGGGACTGCACTCCGCCGACGTTGAGGTCGTGGGCCAGCTGGACGACGCCTTCACCCCGATCGGCTTTCACGTCACCCCGTTTCTGGCGCGCATCCCCTCGGGTTACGCCTACCGTTCGAGCGGCGAAGTGGCGCGCATCCTCGAGCCGAGACTGAGCGAACTGCGCGCCCTGATCCCCATCGAGGAAGAGCGGGTTTTACCTTCCGGCGAACGTCATCTCCTGTACCGCTACCCTTGGCAGGGCCATGACATCTGGGGAATGACCGCGCGCATCCTGCACGACATCGTGCAAAGCGGCGTGTCCTGAAATCCAGGCGATAAAAATGCCCGTTTCGAGCGACCTGAACCGTCAGCGGCAGCCCACTGTCCGAAAAGGGCAATGGCTTTGGCCATCGCCTGGTCTCCGGCGGCTGACATCAGTACACCGACGCAATCCAACGACGTGATCTACCTTGAACCCGTACATGATTTTTCCCGAACGCACCAGACCTGACCGCGTGCCCCGGGTGCTACGCGGTCGGGCGAGTCGCGCTGCAATCAGTGTAATAACGCGTGCGGATCAGCCACAATGTCGTGCTGGCCTTTGAATCTTGGGCCTCCCATACCCTCACCGCCGAGGGCGCATCCCGAGTGCTCACTTGCAGTGTTCATCAGCGGCGACGGCGGCGGATCAGGTCGGCGAGCCGATCCGGCGTGACACGCACGAAAAGTGCCCCGTTGAGCTTGACCAACGGCGCTTCTTCCTGCCCTTCGGCACAGCGCGACAGCAGCAGTTCGAAGTTCCCGTCCGCCGATACCATGCCCGGAGAAATGCGCAGTTCGCTCCAGACCACCTCGAGCAGTTGCTCGCGGGTTTCGTGGTCGAGGCCGTCAGTACAGATCTCGATACGGTGAACGCTCACGCCCGGATCTTCCCGCGTTCGAGACTCATGGAAAAATGATCCTCGAGAATTCTGGGCTCGCGCAGACGTGTCTCACAAGGTTGCGTGATGGGAGAGCGGCCAGGGAGACAAACCCTGTGTTGGTCGTGTTGGCGGGGGTGACCGAGAAGAAAGGCAGACACGGACATCCTCGCCATCTTAATGCGTTCATGCACGGCTCATCGGCCGTCACGACCGGTGCCTGATCGTGAAGTATGGTGTCGACTTCTTCCTCGACCGTCCAGGATCCATCCGTGCGCCGCACGCCGGGGGTCGCACTTTCTGCTGGAAGCAGAAAACGTAATTGCGCACTCTCTGAGTGGGCATTTGGACGCGTAGAGTACACTGAAGTGAGCGACATCTCGGTTCAAACGTTCTGCAAACCTGTTCGGCTTCCAGAACTGTCGCCGTGCTCACCTCGCCCTTTCGCGCAGCGTTACGGGGCGTCAAGCGAAGCGACTCGGGGGATTGCGTATGGTCACAGCAGCGTGGACACAAGCGGCCTGCCGCTTTTCGAAACAAACGTCTTTGTGCAGTATCGGGAATTTCCGATGAATCTCTTGACCGACACCGGGGCGCACGCCCCGCAGAACCGGACTTTTCCGTGCGGGAGGCCCTCATGAATCGATACGACGACCGCGCACGGCTCGTGTTTCACTATGCCCGCGAAGAGGGAAACCGCCTCGGCCACGCCATGGTCGGACCGGAGCACCTGCTGCTGGGATTGATGCGTGAAGCGGGTACGGCAGCACAGATTCTCGGCGAATTCGGAGCGACGCTCGAAGGCCTGCGCCGACGCGTCGAGGAAATTATCGGCCGCGGCGAGGGCTCGCGCCTCAACGACGCGCCGGCCATCACCCCACGGGCACGCCGTGTCATGGAGCTCGCGTCCGCCGAGGCACGCAGCCTGGGCGCCCAGGTGACCAGCACCGAGCACATCCTGCTGGGCATCATCCGCGAAGGCGACGGCGTGGCGTACCGTATCCTGCAGGACCTCACCAAGGACGTGGACACCATCCGCTGGCGCATTCTGGCGCACAGCGACCCCAAATCGCAGAAACCGGTGCACACCCCTTTTCTGGATGAATACGGGCGCGACCTGACCAAGCAGGCCCGTGAAGGCAAGCTCGATCCGGTCATCGGACGCGCCGAGGAAATCCGGCGTGTCACGCAGATCCTTTCACGCCGCACCAAGAACAACCCAGTCTTGATCGGCGATCCCGGCGTCGGAAAAACCGCCATCGTCGAGGGTCTGGCGCTCGCCATTCACGAGAAACGCGTGCCGCCCAACCTGCACGGCGCGCGTCTGGTCAGCCTGGACCTTTCCGGTGTGGTGGCCGGTACCAAGTACCGTGGTGAATTCGAGGAACGCCTGCGTCAGATCATCGAGGAGCTGCGCAACGCCAAGGTGATCGCCTTTATTGACGAGCTGCACACTCTGGTCGGGGCGGGCGGGGCCGAAGGCACCCTCGACGCCGCGAACATCCTCAAGCCAGCCCTTTCACGCGGCGAGATTCAGGTCATCGGTGCGACGACCACGGGCGAGTACCACCGCTACATCGAAAAGGACGCCGCGCTAGAGCGGCGCTTCCAGCCGGTGATCGTGCTGGAGCCTTCGCCCAGTGAAACACTGCAGATTCTGCGTGGTCTGCGAGGACGCTACGAGGAGCACCACGGCGTGCTGATCCCCGATGCGGCGCTGGAACTGGCGGTACGCATCGGCGAGCGGGCCTTGCCCGGACGCAATTTTCCCGACAAGGCCATCGACCTGATCGACGAAGCGGCCAGTCGTGTGCGGCTCAACCTCAGCCTCGGCGTGACCGTGTCCGAGGACGACACTGGCGAACCCTTCGTGTCACGCGATGACATCGAAAGCGTCATCAACTCGATGGGCGGCATCTACGCTGAGGAAAGCGCCGAGAAGCTGGGTGACCTCGAAGATTCGCTCACCGATCAGGTGTACGGGCAGCCCGACGCCATCAAGGCACTGTCGAGCGCCCTGCGGCGTGCGCGCGTCGGTCTGGGCGGCCGCACCCGCGTCTCTGCGAGCTTTCTGTTCGTGGGACCCAGCGGGGTTGGCAAGACCCACCTCGCCAAAGCGCTGGCGCGTTCACTGTTCGGTTCCGAGCGGGCCCTCATCCGCATCGACATGAGCGAGTTCCAGGAGTCGCACAGTGTTTCCAAGCTGATCGGGAGCCCTCCTGGTTACGTCGGGTACGAACAGGGTGGCCGCCTGACCGAAGCGGTACGCCGTCAGCCTTTCAGCGTGATCCTGCTCGACGAAATCGAGAAGGCACACCCCGACGTGTACAACACCTTCCTGCAGGTGCTCGACGACGGCCGCCTCACCGACGGACTCGGGCGCACAGTGGATTTCCGCCGCACCATTCTCATCATGACCTCGAACACCGGCTTCAACACCGGCCCCGGCCTCGGCTTCTCCCCGGTGCAAATCGAGGACACCCAGCCGCTGCGCCAGATCTTCACGCCCGAATTCCTCGACCGCCTTGACGACGTGATCCGCTTCAAGTCTCTCGGCGAGGAAGAGCTGGTGCGGGTCGCGGCGCAACTGATCGAGGAAATGCGCGACGAGCTCGCTCACCGTGACCTGCAGGTCAGCTTTGACCCTGCCATCGCCAAATGGCTGGTAGGCAAACTGCGTGCCCGCAGCGCCAAGCACGCGATTGGCTCCAGCCGCCAGTTGCGCACGCTGGTTCGCGAGGAAATCGAAGATCCGCTGGCGCTGGAACTCGTCAGCGGCCACGAAGGCACCGAGGTGCGCGTGTTGCTCGGACAGGACAAGCTGCGCTTCGAGCGAGGCAAGGCGGCACCACCACAAATTCTGGCCTGAACAACTCGGCAAGTGCCGGACCCCAAGCGTGACAGGTCCGGCACTTGCCTTTCGCCTCGTGCGTTATGATACAGACAGAATGAACGTGGCCTTTCCCTCCTTCCTGGCGCCCAGCGCCGCGCGGTCCAGACGTGGCTAAAGTTCTCAGCAAATACGAGTGCGCGTCCTGCAGCTATCAGGCCGCCAAGCCACTGGGCCGCTGTCCGAACTGCCAGGCCTGGAATTCCTTCGAGGAAGTCGCCGTGGCACTGCCCGGCAAGGGTGCGGCGCTGGGCGGCGCTTATGGCGGGGTCAAGGGCGGCAAGCTCACCGCACTGTCAAATGTGGGGCGGCGTGAGGAGCCACGCATCTCCAGCGGTATCGGTGAGCTTGACCGGGTGCTGGGCGGCGGGCTGGTCGCGGGAGGCGTGATCCTGATCGGCGGCGAACCAGGCATCGGGAAATCCACGCTGCTGCTGCAGGTGGCCGACGCGCTCGCGCTGAGTGGCCGGAGCGTGCTGTACGTCGCCGGCGAGGAGAGCCTGGAGCAGATTCGGCTGCGCGCCGACCGGCTGGGGGTGAAAGGCGAGATTCAGCTGACCCGCGACACGCGCGCCGAGCACGTCAGCGCCTTGATGGCCGAGCATAAACCGGCACTGTGCATCGTGGATTCGATTCAGACCGTGCAGATCGAGGGTGACGGCGCTCCCGGCGGTGTCGCCCAGGTACGCGAGGCCACGTCGATGCTGACGCGCGCGGCCAAGGAGAGCGGCACGGCGACCGTGCTGGTCGGTCACGTCACCAAAGAAGGCACGGTGGCCGGACCCAAGGTGATGGAGCATATCGTCGACACCACAGTGTTCCTGGAGTCGGTCGGGCAGTACCGTCTGCTGCGCAGCGTCAAGAACCGCTTCGGACAGGCCGGAGAGCTGGGCGTCTTCGAAATGCGCGAAGCGGGTCTGGTAGCGGTCGACAATCCTTCTGCTGCTTTCCTGGCCGAGCGCCCCGTGGGTGCGCCCGGAAGCGTGGTGGCCGCCACGATGGACGGGCACCGCCCGCTGCTGCTCGAAGTGCAGGCGCTGTGCGCCAAGACGCCCTTTCCCAATCCCCGGCGGGTGGTGGTCGGTCTCGACCCACGCCGGGTGGACGTGGTGCTGGCCGTGCTCGAGCGGCGCCTGGATCTGACGCTGGGCGGTCTGGACGTATTCGTGAACCTCGCAGGGGGCCTCAAGGTTCCCGATCCTGGTCTGGACCTCGCCGTGGCCCTGGCGGTCTACAGCGCCGTGGTCGGCAAGGCGCTGCCCGCCGACGTGGCAGTCTTCGGGGAAGTCGGCCTCGCGGGCGAGGTCCGCACGGTTGTGAGCGCCCTGCGCCGCGCCGAAGAAGCCAGCCGGGCCGGATACTCCCGGCAGATCGTGCCGCCCGGTGTTCAGGGACGAGGTGTGAGCAGCGTCGAGGACGCCCTCAAGTTCCTGTGGAGCCCGGCTTGAGGTACCACGTGCAGCCTGTGCGGAACTGGCTCGCGTGGTCATGTAAACTCAGAGACTGATGTCGCTGCGCGTGTCGTTCCTGTTTGTGGGTCTGCTCCTGGGGTATGGAGCAGGGCAGCTTCTGGCACGCTTCGCCCTGGGCTCGGACCCCAGCGCGCTGACCAACACCATCTTTCTGATGGTGGCTGGCCTTCTTCTGGCCTTTTTGCTCGGCCCCCGCATCGAACGCCGGGTGGGAGCCTGGACCGGCGAGCTCAGCACCTGGCTGACCCGACTCGATCCACGGCGGGTGTCGGCCGCGACCGCTGGCCTCGTCACTGCGCTGCTGCTGGGAGTGCTGCTGAGCAACCTGCTGGCGCGTGCGCCGTTTTACTCGTGGTACATCAACATCCTGGTCACCATCGGCCTGGCAGTCTTTTTCATGTATTTTGCACTGCAGAACGCGGCAGCCTTCGGCGCCCTTTCCTGGAATGACGCTCCGAAGCGCCGCAGTGGCGCCAAAGTCCTCGACACGAACGTCATCATCGACGGACGCGTGCTGGAACTGGCGCGCAGCGGCTTTCTGGAAGGCGAACTGCTGGTTCCTTCGTTTGTACTGCGCGAGTTGCAGTTTCTCGCCGATCACGCCGATCCTCAGCGTCGGGCACGGGGCAAGCGGGGGCTGGGCGTTCTCGAAGAGCTGCGTGGGCTGGCGCAGCTGCACGTACATGAATGGGATGTCGATGGGGGCCTCAGCGTCGATGACAAGCTGATCCGCTTTACGCGTGAGATTGGCGCCAAACTGGTTTCGAACGATTCCAACCTCAGCAAGGTGGCCAGTCTGTACGGCCTGCGGGTGCTGAGCATTCACGAGGTCGCGCTGGCCCTGCGCCCCAAACTCGCTCCGGGTGAATCACTCCACATCACCGTCACCAAGTCCGGTCAGCAGTCGGGGCAAGGGGTGGGTTACCTCGATGACGGCACCATGATCGTTGTCGAGGACGGTCTGCGCTTCAAGGGCAGAAGCATCCGGGTGATGGTGCTCAGCAACGTCCAGACCAGTGTGGGGCGCATGATCTTTGCCCGGCCCGAAGTCGAAACCGCCTCCTGATACGTCATTTCACCTACCCGGGGCACTGGTAGACTGCTCCAATGACCCTTCCGCGTTGGAACACCAGCTCGCTCTTTCCTTCCCTCTCGTCCACCGAATTTCAACTGGCGTTCGACGCGGTAATCGAAGAAATCAGTGCGCTGGCCCGAACGTTCGACGAACTCGATGTGCGCGCCGGTGGGCAGGTGCAAGACCCCAGGGCCGCGCTGGAAACGGTGCTGACCGACCTGAACGGGCTTTCGCAACGTTTGCAGGGCGTGAGCGCGTTCATTCAGGCCTTTGTCACCACCGACGCAAAAAATGCGCTGGCACAGGCCCGCCAGAGCGAACTGGCCACCAAAACGGTGATGCTGGGACAGCTCAACACCCGTTTTCAGGCCTGGGTGGGCAGCCTCGGTGCAGGACTCGAGAGCGTCCTCGCAGAAAGCGAACTGGCGCGCGCCCACGAATTCCCGCTGCGCAAGGCGGTGACCTACGCGCAACACCAGATGAGCGGGGGTGAAGAGGAACTCGCCAGCCTGCTCAACCTCTCGGGCGCCACTGCCTGGGCCAAGCTGCACGGCAACATCACCAGCCAGCTGACGGTGCCGTTTCGGGGTGAAGAATTGCCCATGTCGGCCATTCGCAATCTTGCGTCCAGCGAGGACCGTGCAGTGCGCCGTGAGGCGTACAACGCCGAACTGGCCGCATGGGAGCGCGTCGAGATTCCGCTCGCGGCAGCGCTCAACGGCATCAAGGGACAGGTCAACGTGATCAACCGGCGTCGCAACTGGCCCGACTCGGTTGAACCGACCCTGCTGCAAAACAGCATTGACCGCCAGACCCTCTCCGCCATGCAAGCAGCGGTGGTGGCCAGCCTGCCCGACTTCCGCCGGTATTTTCGTGCCAAAGCGCGCCTGCTGGGAAACACCGAACTGGCCTTTTATGATCTCTTCGCGCCAGTCGGCCAGACCAGCAAAAGCTGGAGCTACGAGGAAGCCCAGGAATTCATCGAGTCGCAGTTTCGTTCGTACAGCGACAAGCTGGCCGACTTCGCGGTGCGTGCCTTTCGCGAGGACTGGATGGACGTGCCGCCCGCCGGCGGCAAGCGCGACGGCGCCTTCTGCATGGGCTGGCGTCCCGGTGAAAGCCGCATTCTGCTCAATTACCGCCCCGACCTCGACTCGGTCAGTACCCTGGCGCACGAACTGGGTCACGCCTACCACAACCTGTGTCTGAAAGAGCGCACTCCCCTGCAGAAATCCACGCCGATGACCCTCGCCGAAACGGCCAGCATCTTCTGCGAAACGATTGCCGTCAATGCGGCTTTGCAAGGCGCGCGGGGTGCAGAGAAACTCTACATCCTCGAAACGCAGCTGCAGGGTCACGCACAGGTGGTGGTGGACATCCACTCGCGCTTTTTGTTCGAGAGGAGTGTCTTCGAAGCGCGTGAAGGACGCGACCTCGCGCCGCAGGAACTCAGCGAGCTGATGTTGCAGGCACAGCGCGCCACATACGGTGATGGGCTGTCAGGCGAACTGCACCCGTACATGTGGGCCGTCAAGGGGCATTACTACAGCGGTGGTCTGAGTTACTACAACTATCCGTACACGTTCGGGCTCCTGTTCGGGCTGGGACTCTACGCGCAGTACCAGCAGCGGCCGGACCAGTTCCGTGAAGGCTACGACGAACTGCTGTCGGCGACCGGCCTGGCCGACGCAGCCACGCTCGCTGCCCGATTCGGCATCGACACGCGCAGTAAGGCGTTCTGGACCGGCAGCCTGAACGTCATTCGCGCCAACATCGATGAATACGAGCGCATCGCCCTGGGGGCGCCGGTCTGAATCACAAGGCCACCTGCCTACGCAAACGAGCGTTTGCTCCTTGCGCGCTCCTCCGGCCAACGTCTAGCATGGCCGCAATGCCCCACACCCTGCACCCTTCGAAGACCGGCGCGCCGGTGCTTCTTTGGCTGGGGGCGGCGAGCTGACCCAGCCTCGCTTCATGACCCCCGAACCAGACAGGTCCGGGGGTTTTCACTTGAAAGACTTGATAATCACCTGAACTCGCCCACAATCCGGAGGCTTTATGGGGATGACCATCGCAGAAAAGATACTGGCAGCCAACAGCGGACACGATTCGGTCGTGCCGGGTCAGCTGCTGGAAGTCAGCACCAGCTGGGTGCTGTGCCACGAAATCACCACGCCCGCCGCCCTGCGCATGCTCGAAGAGCGCGGTATGAACCGGGTCTTCGATCCCGAGCGGATCGTCGCGGTGCCCGACCACAGCGTGCCTGCCATGAACATCAAGGCGGCCAAGATGTACCAGAAGCTCAAAAGCTGGGTGCACGAAAACGGTATCCGGCATTTCTTCGACGTGGGCCGCGGGGGAATCGCGCACGTCGTGCTGGAAAACACCGGTTTGATCAAGCCCGGTGAGACGCTGGTCAGCGGCGACAGCCACACTTGCAACGCGGGCGCGCTGGGGGCGTTTGCTACCGGCGTCGGCAGCACCGACCTGGCGGGCGCGATCTACGCGGGCAAAGTGTGGTTCAAGGTGCCGGAAACGATGCTGATTCGCGTCACGGGCGAGATGCAGCCCGGCACGACGCCCAAGGACATCGTGCTGGAAGTCATCAAGCGCATCGGCGCCGACGGCGCGAACTACATGGTGATGGAGTGGGTGGGTGACACCATCGACCGCATGGACATGGAAGGTCGTTTCACGCTGACCAACATGGCCATCGAAGCGGGGGGAAAGACCGGCATCGTGGCCGTGGATGACGTGACGCGCGATTACCTCGCGGCGCGCGGAGTCACGCCGGACCAATACACCGAGTTCACGAGCGACCCCGACGCGCACTATAAGGTCGTAATCGACGTCGACGCCTCGAAGGTGGAGCCGACCGTCGCTTACCCGCACATTCCCAGCAACGGCAGGGTGGCCGGAAGCGACAAGATCGCCGTGACACACGCTTATGTGGGTAGCTGCACCAACGGACGTATCAGCGACCTGCGGGAAGTGGCAAACATCCTGCGTGACCGCAAAATTGCCGACGGCGTGCAGATGATCGTCGTGCCCGCCACGCAGGCAATCTGGAAGCAGGCGGCCCAGGAAGGCCTGATGGAAATTTTCGTGGACGCCGGGGCGAGTGTCAGCTATCCCTCATGTGGAGCCTGCCTGGGGATGCACTCGGGCGTGCTGGGGCCGGGTGACGTGTGCATCTCCAGCAGCAACCGCAACTTCGTGGGCCGTATGGGTGACCCCAGCGCCGAGATTTACCTCGCTTCACCCGCGACAGTGGCCGCGAGCGCCGTGAACGGCTTTATCAGCGACCCGCGCGATTTCCTGGCGGCAGGCGCGGCCGACTGACCCTGTACGCGAAACACGCATCAGCGCTTCACCTGGCCGTGCCCTGCTGTGGACGCGCCCCCTTCAGGAGGAAGGTAATGCCCAAGGTACATGTCTTCGGACGCGACCACATCAACACCGACGAGATCATTCCGGCCCGTCACCTCACCACGGACGTGGAAGCCGAGCTGGCCAAATTTGCCATGGAAGACTACGACAAGGATTTCGTACGGCGCGTCGAGAGTGGCGACATCGTCGTGGCGGGCGCCGACTTCGGATGTGGCTCCTCACGCGAACACGCCGTCTGGGCCTTGCGAGGTGCGGGCGTGGGCGCGGTGATCGCCCCGAACTTCGCGCGGATCTTTTACCGCAATGCCATCAACAACGGCTTTCTAGCGCTCGAATGCGAACGCGTCACCCAAGCCTTTCAGGACGGCGACGAGGCCGACCTCGACCTTCAGGGAGGCACCATCACCAACAAACGCACCGGTGAGGCCCTGACCTTTGTGCCGGTGCCGCAGTTCGCGCTGGACGTACAGAAAGCCGGAGGCTGGTTAGAATACATGCGCGAGCAGGAGCAACGTAACGCACTTCAGGAGGCAGGCGCATGATAAACAAAGTTCCCCACGTGGTGGTGCTGCCCGGCGACGGCATCGGACCCGAAGTCACCCAGGCCGCCGTCACGGTGCTGCGCGAGGTGCTGCCCGACGTTCGTATCGAGGAGCTGCCCATCGGCGGCGCCGCGGTGGACGCCTCGGGCTCGCCTTTTCCTGCTGAGGTCGAGGCGGCCGCGAAGCGCAGCGACGCCGTGCTGCTCGGCACGGTCGGTGGACCCAAATGGGAAGGCCTGCCGCGCGCCATGCGCCCCGAGATGGGCCTGCTGGCACTGCGCAAAAGCCTCGGGGCCTTTGCCAATCTGCGTCCCGTGCGGGTACTGAGCGGCCTTGAGCACCTCTCTCCGCTGCGTCCGGAGCGCGCTCGTGGCGTGGACATCCTGATCGTGCGCGAGCTGCTCGGTGGAATCTACTTCGACGGGGGCCGCGAGAAGCGCGAAGAGGAAGCCTTCAACACCATGCGCTACTCGAAAGCGGAGATCGAGCGGGTGGCCAAGGTCGCGTTCTGGGCCGCGCAGCAGCGGCGCGGGCACGTGACCAGCGTGGACAAGGCCAACGTGCTGGAAGTCAGCGAGCTGTGGCGCGAGACCGTCACGGGCGTGCGGAGCGCGCACTACCGTGACGTGGGCCTGCGTCACGAGTACGTCGACAGCGCCGCCATGCTGATCGTCACCGACCCGGCGCGCTACGACGTCATCGTGACCGAGAACCTCTTCGGGGACATCCTGTCGGACCTCGCGGCGGTCATTCCGGGCTCTTTGGGCCTGATGCCCTCGGCCAGCCTGGGTGACGGTCCGGGGCTCTTTGAGCCCATTCACGGCAGTGCGCCCGACATTGCCGGCCAGGGCGTGGCCAACCCGGCGGCGGCGATCCTTTCGGCAGGCATGATGCTGCGCCACAGCCTGGGGCGGCCGGGGCTCGCCAACCGCATTGACAATGCCGTGAACACCGCCCTGCGCTCGAATCCCACGCGTGACCTGGGCGGCAGCGCGAACACCGAGGAATTTACCGCGCGCGTGCTCGAAGCACTGGTGGGAACCTCGGTCGAGGTGTAAGGCGTCCTGTCTACACGGGTCCTTGACCGTCTTTCTGGAGAGCGCATAAGGTGGGTGCAATGATTCACGTGCGCGACATTCGTGTTCTTGTACTTAGCAGCGGGGGACCTCGACGCTAAGCGCGCACGCGTGAACTCGAGCCCCCGCAACCACCGGTTGCGGGGTTCGTCTTTCAGGAGGAACTGATATGGGGCAAGGGGCAGCACAACACCAACACGGCGAACGGGCGCAGGTGTCCTTTTACGTCCTCACGCGCCACTGGCTCAGTCAAGCCCAGTGGCGCGCTGCTTTACGGCCAGGCGCACGGGTGCGCCCATGAACGGCGCCGAAGCCCTCTGGGCGACCCTGCTGGCCCACGACCTCACCACGGTCTTCGGATATCCGGGCGGCGCGATCATGCCGGTCTATGACGCCCTGACCGCCTACCCCGACATCCGCCACATCCTGACCCGCCACGAGCAGGGGGCCGCGCACGCCGCCGAAGGCTGGGCCAAGGCGACCGGTCGCCTTGGCGTGTGTCTCGCCACCAGCGGGCCGGGCGCGACGAATCTGGTGACCGGCCTCGCCGACGCGATGCTCGACAGCGTACCCGTGCTGGCCATCACCGGCCAGGTGCCCCGCCACCTGATCGGCACGGACGCGTTTCAGGAAGCCGACATCACCGGGATCACGCTGCCCATTACCAAGCACAACTACCTGGTGCGCAGCGCGGCAGAACTGCCCGGAGTGGTCGCCGAAGCCATTCGCATGGCACAAGGCGGAAGGCCGGGACCGGTCCTGATCGACATTCCCAAGGACGTGCAGCTCGAAGCCTTTCATGGCGAGATTCCGGGCCCGCAGGCCGACTTTCTGGCCCCCGAACCCTCGGCGCAGGCCATCGAGACCGCCCTGGACGCCCTGCGCGGTGCCAAGAGGCCGGTGCTGATGGTAGGCGGCGGCGCGCAGGGGTCGGCCGAGGACATCACCGCCTTCGCGCGGGCCTGGAACATCCCGACCATCACCACCCTGATGGGTCTGGGTGTGTTTCCGGCGTCCGATCCCCTGTGGCTGGGCATGCCCGGCATGCACGGCAGCGTGGCCGCCAACCGCGCCATTCAGGACGCCGACGTGCTGGTCGCCATGGGCCTGCGCTTCGACGACCGGGTGACGGGCCGGGTGGCGGGCTTCGCGCCGGGCGCCCACATCATCCACGTCGACATTGACGCTGCCGAGATCAGCAAGATCATCCGCGCCCACGTGCCGGTGCGCGGCGACGCGGGCGCGAGCGCGCGCCGCCTGACCGAACGCGCCGAACCCCTGTCGCACCCCGAGTGGGAAGCGCAGCTGCGCGAGTGGAAGGCGCGTGTCATCGTGCACGACCGCTGGAGCGCCGGTTACGCCATTCACGCCATTTGCGCCCGACTGCGTCCCGACGACATCCTCTCGACCGACGTGGGGCAGCACCAGATGCTCGCCGCGCAACTCGCGCGTTTCGAGAAGCCGCGCCGCTGGCTGACCTCGGGCGGCCTGGGGACCATGGGCTTTGGCTTTCCGGCAGCCCTGGGCGCGGCACTCGCAGAGCCGCAGGTCCGCTCGATCGTGATTGCCGGAGACGGCGGCTTTCAGATGACCGCGCAGGAACTGGCGACCCTGACCCGCTACGACATCCCGGTCAAGATCGCGGTCATCAACAACAACTACCTCGGCATGGTGCGCCAGTGGCAGGAGATGTTTCACGGCAAGCGCTACAGCGAGGTGTACCTCGGCGAAAGCAACCCGGACTTCATCAAGCTGGCGGACGCCTACAACATCAAAGGCTGGCGCGCCGGGAACGAGCAGGAACTGCCCGGCGCCATCGACAGCTGGCTCGACTTTGACGGTCCCGCCCTGCTGGAGTGCGTGGTGCCCCAGGAACATGGTGTCTTTCCGATGGTTCCGTCGGGCGCGGCGCTCGACGAGATGGTCGAGAAAGCCCCGGAAGGCGTGTCGCAATGACCGCGCCCGCTTCGGAGTTTCTGCTCTCGCTGATCGTGCGCGACGAGCCACGGGTCCTGACGCGTGTTGCCAGCCTGATCGGACGGCGCGGCTACAACATTCGCAGCCTCAGCGTCGGCACGACCGAGGTGCCCGGCGTGAGCCGCATGACGCTGGTGGTGCAGGGAGACCGCAGCGTCGTCGAGAACGCCATCCGGCAGCTGGAAAAGCTGCAGGACGTGCTGCGGGTGGTGGACCACGCACAGGAAAAGTTCGTGGACCGCGAGCTGGTGCTGGTCAAGGTCCGCATCAACTCCAGCGAGGACCGCGTCGAGGTGCGTCACATTGCCGACGACTTCCGCGCGCGCATCGTCGACGTGGGCCGGCACGCCCTGATGTTCGAGGTCACCGGCGACGAGGGCAAGATCACCGCCTTCATCGAACAGATGCGCCCCTTTGGCATCCTGGAGACCATGCGCACCGGACGCGTGGCCCTCACCCGCGGCAGCAACGCCGACATCCCGGGCCATGTGTATTCCGAGGGGCCCAGTCAGGCGCTGGAACCGGTTGTGACTCGCCGTTAGCGGTGAGCCGGCAGCGCAGGGACTCTCCCCTCCCTTTGCGCAATCAAAATTGCCTCTTGCCCATCTCAGCAATTCGAAAGGAACCACCATGCCCGCAAAAATGTACTACGACGCCGACGTCAACCTCCACACCCTCGCCGAGAAGACCATCGCGATCATCGGATACGGCTCGCAGGCCCACGCGCACGCGCAGAACCTGCGCGACAGCGGGCTCGACGTGGTGGTCGGCCTGCGCGAGGGTAGCCCCAGCCGCCCCAAGGCGCTGCACGCCGGGCTGCGCGTCGCCAGCATCGAGGACGCGACCCGTGAAGCCGACGTCGTGATGATCCTGATTCCCGACGAGCACCAGCCGCGCGTGTACGAGGAGAGCATTGCCCCGAACCTCAGCGAGGGCAAGGCCCTGGCCTTTGGTCACGGCTTCAACGTGCACTTCGGGCGCATCACACCGCCCGAGAACGTCGACGTGTTCCTGGTCGCCCCGAAAGGCCCCGGCCACATGCTGCGCCGGGTCTACGTGGAAGGCGCCGGGATGCCCAGCATCTTCGCGATCCACCAGGACGCCAGCGGCAACGCCCGCGACGTGGCGCTGGCATACGCCAAGGGCATCGGCGGCACCCGTGCCGGGGTGCTGGAAACCACCTTCAAGGAAGAAACCGAGACCGACCTCTTCGGCGAGCAGAGCGTGCTGTGCGGCGGCATGACGCACCTGATCCAGGCGGGCTTCGAGACCCTGATCGAGGCCGGGTATCAGCCCGAAATCGCTTACTTCGAGACGCTGCACGAGGTGAAGCTCATCGTGGACCTGATCTACGAGAAGGGCTTCGCCGGCATGCGCCACTCGATCAGCAACACCGCCGAGTACGGTGACTACGTGACCGGCCCCAAGATCATCACCGCGCAGACCAAGGACACCATGCGCGAAGTGCTCGCCCGCATCCAGAGCGGTGAGTTCGCCCGTGACTTCGTGTCCGAGACCGAAGAGGGTTATCCCAACATGAAGCGCTGGCGCGGCGAGATGAACGAGCATCCGCTCGAGGTGGTGGGCAAGCAGCTGCGCGACATGATGCCGTTCATCGAGAAAAAAGAACTGGAAGTCTGATGAATCACCAACGGACGCGCGACGGGCGCCTGAACCTCACCACCGAACGACTTCCACGCTGAAAGCGGCCCGCGACCCACGCCCCTTTCTCACGGGACAGGCCCACTGGACAGGAGTTCCACGCATGCGACGAATACAGATCTTCGACACCACCCTGCGCGACGGCGAACAGAGCCCCGGCGTGGCGCTCAACCACGCCCAGAAAATCGAGATCGCCCACGCCCTGGCCCGTCTGGGCGTGGACATCATCGAGTCCGGCTTCCCCATCACCAGCGACGGTGACTTCGAGTGCGTCTCGCGCATCGCGCGTGAGGTGCGCGGCCCCACCATCGCGGCGCTCGCGCGCACTGCCCGCGCAGACATCGAGCGTGCGGCGCAGGCGCTCGAGACCGCCCCCCGGTCGCGCATTCACGTCTTCACCTCGGCGAGCAAGGTGCAGATCGAGCACATGCTGCGCAAGACGCCCGAGGAAGTGCTGGAAAGCTCGGTGCGCGCCGTCAAGCTGGCCCGCCAGTACACCGACGACGTGGAGTTCAGTGGGCAGGACGTCATGCGCGCCGACTTCGACTTTGTCATTCAGCTCTACCGCGCGGCCATCGAGGCGGGCGCGACCGTCATCAACATTCCCGACACGGTGGGATACGGCACCCCGCAGGAGTACGGCGCGCTGATCGCGCGGGTGCGCGACGAGATCGTGATGGGCCGTAACGTGGCCATCTCGACGCACTGCCACGACGACCTGGGCATGGCGACCGCCAATTCGCTCGCGGCAGTCGAGAACGGGGCCACGCAGATCGAGTGCACCCTCAACGGCATTGGTGAGCGCGCCGGAAATACCTCGCTCGAAGAGGTCGTGATGGCGATTCATACGCGCCGTGACCACTACAGGGCCGAAACCGGCATCCATACCCGTGAGATCTACCGGGTGAGCCGCATGGTGTCGCGCCTGACCGGCATGCCGGTGCCGCCCAACAAGGCCATCGTGGGGGACAACGCCTTCGCGCACGAAAGCGGCATCCACCAGGACGGCGTGCTGAAGCACAAGGAAACCTACGAGATCATGAACGCCGAACTCGTGGGGCGCGAAGCGGCCGTGATGGTGATGGGCAAGCACAGCGGGCGCGCCGCCTTTCGCAAGGCCCTCGCCGACCTGGGCTACGTGACAGGCGGCACCGCCGACCACGGCCTCAACGAGGAAGCGCTGAACGTGCTGTTCACGCGCTTCAAGGAACTCGCCGACCGCAAGGGCCAGATCTACGCCGACGACCTGCGCGCCCTGGTGGACGCCGGAGCGGACATTGCCCAGGCCTTTACGCTCGACAGCCTGCAGGTGCTGAGCGGCACGCACGTCACGCCCGTGGCGACAGTGCGGCTCAACACACCCGACGGCATGCGCGAGGTCGCCGCGACGGGTGACGGTCCGGTCGCCGCGGCCTTCAATGCCATCACGCAGGCCACCGAGATCACCCTGAACCTCGAGACGTACCGCATCCAGTCGGTGACCCGTGGCAGCGAAGCGCTCGGCGAGGTGAGCGTCAGCGCGCGCTACGGCGGGGTCAGCGTGGCCGGCATTGGTCTGGCGACCGACGTGGTCGAGGCGAGCGCGCGTGCCTGGCTGCACGCCATCAACCAGATCGTCGCCGGGCAGGCCAGGTCCAAAAACGCACTCGTGGCGGAGACGCCGTGATCCTGGAAGTCGCGACCATCACCCTGAGGAGCGGCAACGCCGACGAGTACGTTCGCGTGATGCCCGACGCCTTCCCGGTTCTGGCCAGCACGCCGGGATATATCCGGCACGAGCTGCACCGCGGCATCGAGCGGCCCGACGTGTTCACGTTGTTCGTGTGGTGGGAGAGTGTTGAGGCGCACAACGTGAACTTCCGGGAGTCCGACCGCTTTCCGCGTTGGCGCGCAGTCTGGGGGCACCTGATGGAAGGCGCGTACGTCGAGCACTTTGCCCAGGTGTACTGACGTGAGAATCGCGGTCATCAGCGACGTGCACGGCAACCGCTTCGCGCTGGAGGCCGTGCTGGAGGATTTGCGTGCACAGTCGCCCGACCTGATCGCCAATCTGGGCGATCAGGTCTTCGGCAGCGCAGACCCGGCGGGCGCGTACGCGTTGCAGCGAGAACTGAAGGCGACCGAGGTGCGCGGCAACACCGAAGACATGTACACCGCTGACCTGAACGACCTTGACAACGCCCGCTCGCAGGTCGAGTGGCTGCGTGGACAACTCCCACCCGAATCGATTTCTTACCTCTCGGGCCTGCCGCTGACGCAGACTCTGGCAGATGGGGAGGTACTGCTCGCACACGGCAGCCTGACCAGTGCCTGGGAGCCCCTCATGTTCACGGCAGGCATGGGCGGCAAGCCGTCCCGTCTTGCCAATCCGGACGAGCTGCTCGCACGCGCCCAAGCCTTTCCGGGCACGCGGGTCGTGGTCGTCGGTCATACCCACCGGGAGCACCTCAGCTCACAGCACGGCGTGACCTTCATCAACGCAGGCAGTGTCTCGCGGCAGATGCACGGCGATCCGGCAGCCCGCTGGGTGCTGCTCGAAAAACGTGCGGGCTTCTGGAACGTCTCATTTCGCCGCCTACAGTATGACTGGGACAGCGCCGCACGCTGGATCGAAGAGCATTACCCCGAAGGCGGGGCGGAAGCGAGACAGCTGCGCACCGGCCTCTTGTCCTGACAACACCAATCAGAGGAGAACATGACGGACACCAAGACCAAAGCGCTCAACTGGAATTCCAAGGTGGTCACACAAGGTGACGAGCGCGCGCCGAACCGTGCCATGTTGCGCGCCGTGGGTTTCACCGACGCCGACTTCGGCAAGCCAATCATCGGCGTGGCGCACGCGCAGAGCAACATCACCCCCTGCAACAACGGTCTGGGTGCGCTGGCGGACCACATCATCGACGCGGTGAAGTCTTCGGGCGGCATGCCACAGGTGTTCGGGACCATCACGGTTTCCGACGGCATCAGCATGGGCACCGAGGGCATGAAGTGCTCCCTCGTCAGCCGTGAAGTGATCGCGGACAGCATCGAGACCGTCTGCCGTGGCCAGTCGCACGACGGCGTGCTGGTGGTGGGCGGCTGCGACAAGAACATGCCCGGGGCCATGATCGGTATTTCACGGCTGAACATCCCGGCGATCTTCGTGTACGGCGGCACCATCAAGCCGGGCCATCACGACGGACAGGACCTCACGATCGTGAGTGTCTTCGAGGCGGTGGGTTCCTACGGGGCGGGCAAGATCGACCGGGAGACCTTCGAGCAGATCGAGCGCAAGGCCTGTCCCGGCAACGGGTCGTGCGGCGGCATGTACACCGCCAACACCATGTCGAGCGCTTTTGAAGCCATCGGCATGAGCCTGCCGTACTCCAGCACCATGGCCGCCGAGGACCTGGAAAAAGCCGAAAGTGCCGCCGACTCCGGGCGCGCGCTGATGAAGCTGCTGGAGCGTGACATCCGCCCGAAGGACATCCTGACCAAAGAGGCCTTCGAGAACGCCATCACCGTCATCATGGCAGTGGGCGGCAGCACCAACGCGGTGCTGCACCTGATGGCCATCGCGCACGCCATCGGCGTGGACCTCACCCTGGACGACTTCGAGCGGATCCGCGAGAAGACGCCGGTCTTCTGTGACCTCAAGCCCAGCGGCAAGTACGTGGCGACCGATCTGCACGTGGTGGGCGGCATTCCGCGCGTGATGAAGATGCTGCTCGGTGCCGGCCTGCTCCACGGACAGTGCCTCACCGTCACCGGCCGCACGGTCGCCGAGAACCTCGCGGACGTGCCCGACCAGCCCGACGCCGGTCAGGACGTGATCCGGCCCATCGAGACGCCGATCTACGCCCAGGGTCACCTGGCCGTGCTGCGCGGCAACCTCGCGCCGGAGGGCAGCGTCGCCAAGATCAGCGGGCTCAAGGTCATCAAGATGCACGGCCCCGCGCGAGTGTTCGACTCTGAGGAAGACTGCATGCGCGCCATCATGGAGAGCCGCATTCTGCCCGGCGACATCGTGGTCATCCGCTACGAAGGCCCCAAGGGCGGCCCCGGCATGCGCGAGATGCTCTCCCCCACCAGCGCCATCATCGGCAAGGGCCTGGGCGACACGGTCGGCCTGATCACCGACGGCCGCTTTTCCGGCGGCACCTACGGCCTGGTCGTAGGCCACGTCGCCCCCGAGGCCTACGTGGGCGGCCCCATCGCGCTGGTGCAGGAAGGTGACCTGATCACGCTGGACGCCGAAGGCCGCGAGCTGACCCTGCACGTGGACGACGAGGAGCTGGCCCGTCGCCGCGCCGAGTGGACGCCACCCGCGCCACGCTACACCCGCGGCGTGCTGGCCAAGTACGCCAAGGTGGTCTCCAGCGCCGCGCAAGGAGCCGTCACCGACTGAGTCACCCCAAGCGGCGCGGAGGAAATGAAACACTTCCTCCGCGCTGCCCCATTTACACGGGGACAGAGGGTGTCGAGCGTCCGAACGTTGAAGCACCGGAGGGTCATGACCTGGAATGCAGAACTGTACCGTGAGCGTCACGCCTTCGTCTGGCAGGCCGGAATTCTGAACTGGCTTGACCCCCAGCGCACGAGATGGCGATCGACCTGGGATGCGGCACGGGGGAACTGAGCGCCAGGATCGCGCAGTCGTGCGCGCGGGTGATCGGCCTGGACTCCTCACCCGAGATGATCGCGGGGGCGCGGGGTCAATTTCCCGAGGTGGAGTTCGACGTGGCCGACGCGTCGACCTTCGCCGTTGAGGACAGTGTGCACGCGGTCTTCTCCGATGCGGCCCTGCACTGGGTCAAGAACGCGCAGGGGGCCGCATCATGCGTCAGCGCCGCGCTGTTGCCCGGGGCCGCTTTGTCGCGGAATTCGGCGGCAAAGGCAACATCGAGAGCATCCTGCAGGCCACCTCTCGGGCCCGCGCTGATCTGGGCGTTCCCGAGGTGGAAAACCCCTGGTACTTTCCCAGCATTGCCGAGTACGCGCACGTGCTGGAGCGCGCCGGGTTGCGCGTCGTGCGCGCGCAGCTGTTCGAGCGGCCTACCCCGCTGCCCGGCGAGGAGGGTCTGCGGCTGTGGCTGAAGATGTTCGGCGCGGGCCTGCTGGACGGACTGAGTGAAGAAGCCCAGGAACGGGTCGTCGAATCTGCGGAGCGGCAGCTGCGGCCACGCCTGTACCACGACGCCTCATGGACGGCCGACTACGTCGGCCTGAGAATCCTGGCCGTCAAACCCTGGAGCCGTCAAACCCTGGGGCAGGCTTGATCCTCCGGAACACTCAGTCCTGACATTCCTCGATGGGCACCAGGACCATGCCCTGCCGCGGCTCGACGCTGAAGGTGTGGTGTTCACCCAGGTGTATCCTGGCCCCGCTCAGCACCTCGCGGTACCAGCCGGGAACCAGGCTGGCCAGATACACCACCTGCCGCTTGCGGTCGGCGTTGAGCAGAACGTACACGGCCTGACCGGAAAGCACCCGCCGGTAGGCCAGGGTCTCCCCGTAGGCACTGATCACCTCGAAAGGGCCCCGGGTGAGCACCTTGCTGGCCCGCCGGGCCCGCACCAGGCGCCGCACGAGTTCAAGGGTGTCCAGGTCCCAGCTGTCGGGCGTGTCCCAGGGAAAGGCTCGGCGACAATCCGGGTCGGGTCCACCCGGCAGGCCAATCTCATCGCCGTAGTAGATGCAGGGGGCCCCGACATAGGTCATCTGGAAGACGGTCGCGAGCCGGAACGCGCCATGGTCGCCACCGACGGCGTTCAGAAAGCGCGCGGTGTCGTGCGAGTCGAGCAGGTTGAGCTGCGCCAGCGTGATCTCGTCGGGGTACATGGCGGCCACCCGTGTCATGCGCTCGGCAAACGCGGCGGCGTTCATGGGATGCACGATGCCCGTGCCGCTCACCTCGTTCATGGTCTGGTCGAGGGTGTGCGCGCCGAAAAATGCCAGGCAAGGACGGGTGAACAGATAGTTCATGACCGCGTCGAACTGGTCGCCACTCAGCCAGCGGTGCGCGTCGTGCCAGATCTCTCCGACGATGTAGGCCTCGGGGTTGACGGCCCTGACGCGCCGGCGAAACTCACGCCAGAACTCGTCATCGTCGATCTCGTTGGGAACGTCCAGGCGCCAGCCGTCGATACCGAACTCGGTCCAGTACGTCGCGACACTCCACAGAAATTCGCGCACGGCGGGCGTGTCGGTGTTGAACTTGGGCAGCGCCCGGTTACCCCACCACGCCTGGTAGTTGCCGGGCCGCTCTCCCTCGTAAGGATGCAGCGGAAAGCGCTCGATGTGAAACCAGTCGAGGTAGGCGCTGTGCTCGCCGTTTTCGAGGATGTCATTGAACTGAAAGAAGCCACGCGACGCGTGATTGAACACCCCATCGAGCACCACCTTGAGGCCACGGGCATGCGCCGCGTCAATGAGTTCCCGCAGGGCCTCGTTGCCTCCCAGCATCGGATCGACCTGAAAGTAATCGTGGGTGTGATAGCGGTGGTTGGAGGCAGAACGAAACACCGGGCAGAAATAAATGGCGTTCACACCGAGATCGACCAGGTGGTCGAGGCGTTCGATTACGCCCAGCAGGTCACCTCCCTGATACTTGTGGGGATGAGGCTTGTCGCCCCAGGCCTGCAGGTGCGCGGGCTTTGGCAAACGCTCGCTGAAGGCAAAGCGGTCCGGGAAAATCTGGTAGAACACCGCGTCCTTGACCCAATCGGGAGTACGGATTACGTTCTTTTCATTCGCCGACCCGGCACTTTTGTGGCTGCTCACCGCAGCAGTGTACCAAGATGAAACAGGCTTAATCTTCGCCTGGGCGGCTTTTGACCCACCCCAGCAAAAAGGTGCGGGCCTGCTCCGGGCTCTGGATGTCACCCAGTGCCTGCGCTTCGGAAACCGCGCGCAGCGCTTCACCGACCTGCGGCCCTGCCGGGATATTCAGCAGCTCCATCACCTCGGTTCCACGCAGAAGCGGTGGCAGTGGCTGGGGACGTTCTTCCATGGCTTCCAGCACCAGGCTCATGGCCGCCTTGTAGGCGTGGCGGGTCCGCTCGTTTGACATCGGCCCGCGCCCTGCCTCACGGTCGGCCAGCATCAGCTTGAGCAGGTCGGGCAGCAGCTCCCGGCGGCGATGCACGAAGCGCCTCGCTTC
The DNA here is from genome assembly GCF_000317835.1 of Deinococcus peraridilitoris DSM 19664. Taxonomy (NCBI): domain Bacteria; kingdom Thermotogati; phylum Deinococcota; class Deinococci; order Deinococcales; family Deinococcaceae; genus Deinococcus; species Deinococcus peraridilitoris. The sequence goes on from NC_019793.1 coordinate 24,296, forward strand.
ACGCTCGCTTCCCGGCAAGGGCACCATGTGAGCCTTGACCAGCTGCGTGGCGCGGTCAACCTGCGAGGCCGGCAGGCGGAGCCGGGCCAGCATCATTCGCGTGAGTTCGGCCCCCACACGGTCATGGCCATAGAAGCGGGTGTAGCCACGCTCCGGGTCGGGGGTCGCCGTGCGGGGCTTTCCAACGTCGTGCAGCAGGGTCGCCCAGCGCAGCGCGAGATCCGAGCCGTCCTGGCCGGGCTGCGGAAAGCGCGTGATGAGCTGGTGCAGCGCCTCGACGTTGTGGTGAAACACGTCGAGGTGGTGAAAGCCCTGCTGCTCGACACCGTAACCCTCGGCCAACTCGGGCAGGTACTGCTCGAGCAGGTTCAGCTCGGCCAGCAGCAGCACACCACGCGCCGCGTCCGGTGCGAGCAGCAGGGAGGCGAGCTCGTCACGCACCCGCTCCGCGGCGGGTCGGGGCAGCCCTTCACGGGCCAGCTGCCCCACTGCCTCGTGTGTCGACCGCTCCAGCGCGAAGCCCAGCGACACACTGAGGCGAACCGCGCGCAGCAGGCGGAGCGGATCGGCCCGCAGATTCTCCCGCGAGACCATGCGCAGCTGCCTGCGGCGCAGGTCCCGGCGCCCGCCGTGAGGATCGGTCACCACCCCGTCCTGCCGGATGGCCATGGCGTTCACGGTGAAATCACGCCGACCCAGGTCGGCCAGAATGTCTGCCGGCATCGGCACGAAGTCATGCTGCTCACCGCTGGCCGACACGCGCCAGTAGCACCGCTCTTCATCGAGCGCAAAGGCGCTGCCAGCGGTCCGCAGGGCCCATGCGTTCGCCGCCACCTGCGGGTCGCGCGCCATCCAGTCGAAATCTTTCGGCGTGGCCCCGCGCAGCAGATCGCGGGCCGCTCCCCCGACGAGCAGGGAGTCCGGTGGAAAGTCGGGAAGGCTCAAGCGGCGCAGCATTTTTTCATGCTAACGGCCCAGATCGAGTGCAACCTCTGGACATGGGAAAGACGAGTTGCTAAGCTACGTTCCGCGCTGGGGAGATGGCCACCAGGCCGGACCAGGTTTCAGCGCGAGGTACACACCCGCAACGGGGGCATAGCTCAGCGGGAGAGCATCCGCTTTGCAAGCGGAGGGTCAAGAGTTCGAATCTCTTTGCCTCCACCAGGAAAAGCGTGCGCAACACGCGAAATTAGGAATCCGGAGACACTCGGGGTCTCCGGATTTCTGCGTTGACCGCCATTCGTACTGCTACAAGAGTTTTCGTGAATATTTTTGACTGTCCTGTTCGGGCGACCCGGTCAGTCGGCGGCGCTTGCATGAGCGGCAACCGCGCAACAGGTCGTGTGCTCTTCAGGACGCGTCCCTCTCCCGGTATGCAGGCGCCGGAAAGAATTTTGCCCGTACCGGCCGGGCGTCTCTCCAGACTGCAGAACTCGCTGTTCGGGCCACGCCGTGTTTTCTCGGTCAGCCGAACGCACGAAGGAGACGCGTGCACTCCTCGGCGCTCAATTGAATGATGCTGGCGTGGCGGGCATCTTCAGGGAATTGTGCGCCTGAGGTGACCGTCCACTGCTTCAGGTCACGGGAACGTGACAGGCCGTAGTGCTTCTCCCACGGATGATCGTAGTACAGCCACCATTCGTCGAGGTCGTCGCGGCGGACGACGTGTGGTCCCTCCGTGATGGTGGGTGTGATGCCGGTGGCCAGATCGTGGTACGGACCGTCGATGCATGCGCTGTGGGCGATATGGATGTGTTTGGAATCGTCCTTGGAGTCAGGCTTGTAGAACAGGTGCCACCTGTTCTCATAAGGCAGGAGGTGGGCATCGATGATATTGAGTTTCGGGTCGAACAGCACCTGCGGAGCAGTGAATGTCAGGAAATCGCGCGTGCGTGCATACCAGATGGCTTTGTCCCACCACATTTTGGGTCCGGTCGAGGTGGACCAGATCACCAGGTGGTCACCCGCAACGGGGTCCACCACGAATTCGGGTGCCCAGAGATTTTTCGCGCCTGGTATGTCCTGCAGAATCGGGATGAGGCGGACGTCATACCAGGTCAGCAGGTCTGTCGAGCGGGCATGCAGAAAGTCGACCGGGGCAGTGTGCGGCGCCAGTCCGATGTCAAGGCGTTCGTAGTGGCCGTCGGGCAGCCTGCGGGTAGGAACGGCGTGCGTGGCGAGCAGGCGGTAATCACCGTCGAGGCCACGGGCAATGAACGGGTCGCGTAAGGCCACGGGCTGGCTGTCGATGCTGGCGTTCCACACTGGCCGGTTGTCGTTGAGGGCAGTGAAGTGGAGGCCGTCACGACTGATAGCGTAATGCAGGGACTCTTCCAGCACGCTGCCACCGTGAATTTCACGAAAGTACGCGAAAAGCCAGCCTGCACCTGGGTCAACGCCGTGGGTGTTCATGCCTCACCGTAGCAAGGCACGGCGCAGCGCAGTGACACGTGCCCGCCCGTGCCGCCCCGCTGATGATCGTTCACTGCGCCGCACCGCTTGAAATGCAGCAGGTTGTTTAATACTTTTAAACAAATGCCAACCTGTGTACAGCATCGGGCCGCCGGACGTGCCTTTGGTCACGTCGGTTGCTTCGTCAGGAGCCCACGATGAGCCATGCCCGACCGGCCCCACAGCAAGGGCAGGATGGCTCAACGGCGAATTCAGGTCTCCGGCAATCCCTGGAACTGTTGGGCGTCATCGAAGGCTTTTACGGTCGGCCCTGGCACGACTCTCAACGCCACGCACTGTTTCAGCGCATGGCGCGCTGGGGCATGAACACCTTTATGTATGCACCCAAGGACGACCTCTGGCACCGCGCGCGCTGGCGTGCTCCTTACCCTCCCGAGAACAGCGCCGTGCTGGCAAAGCTGGCGCAAAACGCTCAGGACGCGGGCGTGCAGTTCGTGTACGCCCTGGCGCCCGGCCTCGACCTGCAGTGGGACGATCCGCACGACCGGCAGGCCCTGCTGGCGAAACTCACCGGCGTGTCGCAGCTCGGCGTCCGGCATTTCGCGCTGCTGTTCGATGACATTCCATACGCCGCGGACCGGGCCGCCCAGGCCGAACTTCAGGCGGACGCGGCCAATGTGGCCCTGCGTCATCTACGGCAGCAAGGCACGACCGGAGTGTTTCTCTTTTGCCCCACGGAATACTGTGCGCGTCGGGCCGCACCTGACGTGGCGCGCTCAAGGTATCTGCGCCGCCTTGGGGAGCAGCTCGATCCCGAAATCGAACTGCTCTGGACGGGTCCGGAAGTGGTGTCGGTGGACATTTCTCCGGCGTCCATTCGGGAAGTGGCAGAGGTGCTGCGACGCCGCCCGGTCTTATGGGACAACCTGCACGCCAACGACTACGCTCCGCGCCGCGCGCACCTCGGTCCGTACAGTGGCCGTCCGATGGAGCTGCGCGCCGAGTTGCGCGGGATTCTCAGCAACCCCAACAATCAATACGAACTGAACTACGTACCGCTCATGAGCCTCGCCGAGTACGCACACGCCCACGGGGACTGGTCGGCGGAGGCCTCGCTTCAACGGGCCCTGAACGCCTGGCATGCGGAATACTTTCAATTCCCCGGCGCACAGGTCACCATCGAGGACCTCGCGTGGCTCGCCGATGTGCTGTACCTGCCGCAAGGCCCCGGTGAGCGGGCGCTGCGCCTGCTGCGCGACCTTCGGGCCATCCTGGACGCGGCGCCCGGATCACAGGACGCCCCGTTACCGCACGAAACGTTGCTGCACGAAACACAGCAACGCTTCCGGCGGGTGCTGCACGCACTGGAGACGGGCACGCACCGGGAACTGCTGTACGACCTTCATCCCTTCCTGACCGACCTGCTCGAAGAGCTCGGTCGTCTCCGCCGGCGCATCGAAGGACGCACGGACACCGAACCGAACGGTGTTCACTTCGCTGGGGCGCTGGCCGAGCAACTGACTCGGCTCGGGTGACCCTTTGGTGCCTGGCCCCAAAGGTCACCAGCATGCAGATCCGACTGCGGCGTCGCGGGCGCCGGAAGCACGCTGACGTTCACCGGCCGTGAGCGTCAGCGGGTTTTTTCGTCATCCTCCGAGGAGCGCACGGGTGGACCGATGGGCACTTCGGGAGGCGTGGCGCCGACGCCGGTCGTGCCGGGCCAGCTTCCGGTGGCATTCACCGGGGGAACGGCCGCCACCGGACCTCCGCCATCCTGAAACCGCTCCAGGGGAACGCTGGGATTCACGCGGTTCTGGCTGTCACGCTCGACGTCCTCGACCGACTTCCCGAGCGGCTCGCTTTCCTCCAGGCGCTGGTGTTCGTCACTCATGCTTCATCGTAGCGGGAACGGTCGTGGGACAGGTAAAGGTCTTCACGGTTGCCCTTCATGCGAAATTGTTCCCGGCCACGCGCGGCCGGCCCCGACACCCGGATACCGCCCATCAGGCCTCCAGGGCTTCGTGCGAAAGAGAGACCGTCTGTCCCGAACGGGCACTGAGCAAGAGCGCATCCAGAACCTGCGCCTGCAGAAAAGCGTCCGGCAATCCCCAGCGAAGCGCGCTTTGTCCGGTGGCGGCGTCAGCGAAGTCCTCTATCATGCGTTGATAAGGATCCTGCGCGTCGTACGTGATGGTCCGGGCACCCACCTGCACAGTCGAAATGCGTTTGTAGGGTCCGAAAGGCACATCGAACGTCAGGTTGCCGGCCGAACCCGCCAGCGTCAGGTGCTGCCCCCCTGGGCTTCAAGGCTGCAATCGAAATGCGCGGTGAAACCCGATCCGAAATCAAGCCATCCGGTCAGGGTCGCGTCGATATCGCCGTGAAGGTGCTGGCTGGCGCTGACGCGTTGAGGTTCGCGGCCGAGCAGCAGACGCAAGGCGCTGACGCAGTAACACCCCACGTCGTACAGGGCGCCACCGCCGAACTCGGCGTGCCAGCGGTAATCCGTGGGATTGGTCAAGGTGAAGCGGTGTGACGCGCTGGCGCTGCGCAGTTCGCCCAGCTCACCTTGCCCTATGAGCGCCAGCGCGTCGGCGTACTGTGGATGGTGACGGTGCATGAACGCTTCAGCGATAACCAGACGGGCCGGGCGCGCCACCCGGTTCAGCTGCGACACCTCGTGGGCGCTGAGCATGAACGGCTTTTCGCACAGCAGGTGTTTTCCGGCCTGCAACGCGCGCTCACTCCAGGGAAAATGCAGGTGATTGGCAAGCGGGTTGTAGACGGCGTCCACCTGAGGATCGTCCAGCAGCTCGTCGTAGCTGGCGTAGGTGCGGGCAAAGCCGTGTTTATCAGCGTAACTGGCAGCGCGTTGCGTATCGCGCACCGCAACGCCGTGCAAGGTGTGCCCGGCAGACCTCATGGCGCCCGCGAGCGCATGACCGATGCGTGAAGCACCCAGAAACCCCCATCGCAAAACTGATTTCATGATTCCTCCGAGCGGAGCGTGACGCGGGAACCACCCGGCGTCACCCGCACATCCGGTGTTGTCGCTCAGCCGCCCCCGGCGCCCGCGAAGAAGGGGGTCGGGCTGCCGGGCATGCGTCGTGAGGAAATCGGTACGCCCTTGTAATGGGTCCGATCAGGGAAGCCGGGAAAGGCGTGAGTCCGGCGGCGTTGCGCAGGCAGATTCCGTGTGTGTTGCTCGCACCGATGACTCCGATGTGCTTCATACCAGGTTCCTGGCTGCCCACCGCAGACCACGCCGATGCAGCACGGCAACGGTCGGATGCTCGAATTCCTCAGGAGCGTGTCCGATGGACGAGTAAAACACCCTCCCCTCACCGTAACGGCGCACCCAGGCGAGCGGCATGACGGTACCCGCGATCCAGGGAGCGTGCGCATCATCGAAGGTGGTGGTAGCCAGCACCGTGTTGGACGGGTCGACGTGCATGTAATACTGCTCGCTGCGCAAATCAAAACCGCTCAGCCCCCGGGTGATGGGATGCGATGTGTCGTGAATGTCGACGTGGTAATCGCGAATATTGCCGGGATGCGCGACGAATTGCCCACCGGTCATGAACTGGTAGTCGGTGTCCGTCCGGAACGCGTCACCCATGCCACCGTGAAACCCGGCGAAACCTGTGCCGCCACGGACGACGTCGCGCAGATTGCTGCTGTGCTCTGCGCTGAGTGTTCCCATCGTCCAGTTCGGAACGATCAACTGGTACCCCTGGAGTGCGTCGGTGTCCCCCAGCACGTCCAGCGTGTCCGAGGCGGTCACGTCCACGTTGTCCTCCCGCAGCATCCGGGAGATGAGCTGGGCGAATTGCTGAGGCTGGTGGCCGGGCCAGCCTCCGGAGATGATGAGGGCGCGCAGTTGAGGCTGAGTCATGGGGTTGCTCCTTGCAAGATGCCGTGAATTTCGGAAAGAGAGGGGGCATGTGCCCCGCTTTGGGTGCAGGCGGCCGCGCCACAGGCGAGCGCGAAGGCCAGCCGGTCGGGAGGTGAACGGTCGGTTTTCAGGACCGCGTACAGCAGCCCTGCGATGCTGGCGTCTCCGGCACCCACGGTGTCGGCAACGCGGACTTCGTAGCCGCCGTGATGCAGGTCTGCGTCGCGGGTAATGAGTCGCGCGCCATGCTCGCCGAGCGTCAACAGGATGGTCGCGTCGGGCCGCCGCGCACGAAGATGCGCGAGGGCCTCGTCAGGCGAAAGGTGAGGCAGCAGCCCCGCGAGGTCTTCGTGGGAGACCTTGACGAGGTCGGCGAGTTGCAGGTAGGCCTCGAACGTCTCCTGGTACGCGACAGCCTCGGGCGCCCGGAAGTTGGGGTCGTACACGACCGTGAGTCCACGTGACCGCGCCTCGTGGGCATACCGCAGGAACGCCGCGCGCGCCGGTTGACGCACCAGGGTGATGCCACCGAAGTAGACGGCGCTCACGTCCTGCCAGGCGGCCTCTGGCATCTGCGAGAACTGTGAATCGGCGGCGTGCTCGGCGTAGAACACGTACTGCGGGGGGTGCGTGCGGTGAATCACTGACAAGGCGGTGTTGGCCCGCACGGTCTGCGAGTACTGCAGATCGAGCCCGTGCGCGTGGCCTTGTCGGCGCAGTTGAGCGGCGAACGGGTCCTCACCCAGCGCGCCGATAAATGCGGTCCTGACACCAAGGGCCCTGAGGGCGCGCGCGACGTTCCAGGCGCTTCCGCCCTCACGAACAGACCAGCCTCCCCTGCCGTCTTGCACGAAGTCCATGACCACCCCGCCAAACGCGAGCACCTGTTTCAAGGACGCCCCCATGACTCCCGCAGCTTGCGGGTCCGGGCATGTATTCCGCGCGGTCCGCGCTCCTTGGAGTCACGCCTCCACTGCTTCCCTCGCCGAGATGCGCTTCCCGGGTACGGCGTGTCGCAGTGCATCACCATCCTCCGTCGGGGTTGAAGATCGGACACACCCCTCGCCGGACGCTTTCGTGCGCGAAAATGTACATCGCCGCAGACCAGCTCTGACCACGAAAGCCGCTCGGCCGACCACTCTGGCCGTGGTGCCATTCGTTGAAGTCCCACTCCCCCTGCGGAAGTCGCGACATCCGGTTCATCTGCGCGAGGCGTTCGAGTTGCCGCGCTGCTTCGCTCAGCCGTCCGGCCTTCACAAGTGCCGCGACGTAAAACCCTCCGATGAAGGGCCACAGGCCGCCATTGTGGTACTGGTCGGGCAAATTCAGGTTGCGCAGCCGGTAGTATTCGCGCCAGTCTTTCTGGCCGGGTTGCACGGCGGGATAAACCGCCTTGACGGGCCAGGGTTGGTTGATACCGGCAGATTCGATGTAGTCGAGAATCCGGTGCGTCTGGGCTTCGTTCGCCACACCAAACAGGATAGCGGTGAGGTTTCCGAAGGTGTCGAAGCGGTCCTCGTACTCGCGAAACGCCATGTAAGGCAGGTAATACGGGCGTTCCTGCAACACGGTGGTGCTGAGGCGAATGGGATAGAGCCATTCCTTGCGGTGACGCTCCACCCAATCCAGGTCTTTTTCGACTTCCACGCCGACCCACAATAAGGTGTTGATTTTGAAGCGGATGTCGCGCGCACGCTCACGGTACGGCCCTCCGTCCTGCCCGAGCGCGTCACTCATGGCGGCCATGCTGCGCTGCACCGCAAACCACAGGACGTTCGGCCACAGGCTGTTGTAGCGGTTGGCGAACAAATCCGCCCAGTCCATCGCTTCGTGCACTTCCAGCAAACCGCACTCGTTGCTGTCCTGGTACTCGAGCCAGGTGTACGCCCGCTCGATGTGCGGCCAGACCTGGCGCAGACGTTCGGTGTCCTGGTCTGTGCGGTGGACGTAGTCGTTGCCCAGGATGAACCACAGGCTGTTATCGATGCAGCCGGCATGCGCGGTGTCCACCACCACTTTCGCTTCGTCGTCACCAACGTGCAGCGCACCACCGTGCGCGACGAGGGCAGGATCGGGAATACCGGTGAAGCCGACGTTGTGCGGAATGTTTCCCAGACGCGACTGGTAGGCGGCGAGCGTGCGGATCGAGCGGCGCGAAATTTCGCTGCCTTCCGGGTCAGCGCACAGCATCAGGCCGAGGGTGCAGATCATGCTGTCACGCGCCCAGACTTGCTTGTAGGCCGTGCTGGAGCCGAGCAGACCAATACTGCTGCCGTTTCCGATGACGATTCCTTCGGCAAGTTGGCGGGCCGCGCTGGTGAGGTCTGGTGATCCTGTCATGCGAGCTCCTCGGTTTCGCCTGCTGCCCGGAGACAGCGACGCGCGAAGTGATCAAAGGTGTCGCCCGCCACCCAGTGAAAATTCTCCCGCACAAGCGCGAGTTCCTCGAGGACGTACTCGCGAGTGCGGGCGTCGTGCGGATGATCGAGCGCGCCCAGCGCGTACTTCATGACACGCGCCCAGCCGGCGAGCTTGGCCGTCCAGGGTGCCAGGTCCCGGCGCAAGGCAGGATCGTGCAGGTGCGCAAGGGTGAAGGCGTGCCGCTCCATCTCCTGCACGGCGCTTCGCAAGGGCGCTTCGTCCGGCGTGACCGGTGTTGGCACGGGTCGGCCGGGCAGCTCCGGCCCGGCCCGCTTTCCGGAACCGCCCCGCGCGGCCCAGAAGGCATCGATGTCTGGCCACAGGGCGTGATGCAGCACTTCGTTGCGGTCTGTGAGTGGATGACGCCGCGCGAGGTCTGCCAGAAACGCGACCGCCGCAGCTTCGCTTTCGCTGCTGGTAGCGCGACGGACTGCCTTCATGAATTCAGGCTCAGGCTGATAGCCGTGTGGATTACGCAGATACGCCGCCGTGGTGCGCAAGGCGAGCTGGCTGGTAGAGACGCGCGGACCGGCAGCTGCGAAGTAACCCGCAGCCGCGCGGGCCAGACCTGGTGCGCGGTGACGGAGCGGCGCGACATGAAGGTCGTACTGCATATCGAGGTCGTTGACCGGGAAGTTGTCCCACACGACAACGGGGCGCTGCAGCACATCGGAAACCCGACGCAGTTCTTCTTCGGTGAGGCGCGGGCTGCAGATCTGGCTGCCGGTCCAGAAGACCTGCGCTCGGGCGGGCAGGCGCGCCCCAAGCGTTCGCAGGTAGTCGGACGTGCCTGGACCGTGATACTCGGTGGGGCAGAAGTAGAACTGACCGTCGGGCGCCACTTCCTGGAACAGTTCGTTCACGAGCCACGCCTGCGCGTGCGCAAGGTCCGGGAAGCGCTGACGGTCATCGCCGTGCTCGAATCGATCCGGCAGGTCATCGAGCAGCAGCGCGAACGAACGCAGGCCCCTCTGACGGGCCGCGCGGATTTTTCCCTGCAGAACGCCCAGATGGGCCTTTTCGGTGTACCGGAAGGCCAGAGCGCTCAGGCCGAAGATCAATTCGATGCCCAGGTCACGGGCGTGGCCGTTCAAGCGTTGAAACTGCATCCACTCCTCGTCTGTGTACGGTTCCTGCCAGCGGTTGCGGTGAATCGGGTCGTTCTTGGGTGCATACAGGTACGCTCCCAGGCCCTCCTCGTGCATGAAGTCCAGCATGGTGTGGCGTTCTTCCCAGGACCATGGTCGGCCGTAGAACGCTTCGAGAATTCCTCGGCATCCAAAGGTCATGCCGAGGGCCCTTCATTCCCGATGGAAGCGTGGGTGTACTGGGCCGGTTCGCCGGGCTGACCACGCAGTTCGAAGTGCACACGCGTCCCTTCGTCTGCGGTGAGGCAGAAGTCCCAGGTTTGCGCACTCTTGGCGGACAGGTCGACACGAAGACAAGCGGGCGTCTTGTTGGCTTCCTGCACGCGCAGCTCGCCCTGAAACGCTTTGCCCGTGGGGTTTTCGATGGTGAGGGTGATCGTCGATCCTGAGGGCGCGCGAATGGGCTCGACCCGCATCAGCAGACGCGAGACAAGCGGCTGAAGGGAGGCGTGCAGCGCCTGCAGCGCCGCTCCTCGCGCCAGCAGGGCTTCCAAGTATGCCCCGGAGGGTACGAGCGGGCCCGCGTGGCCACTGAGAACCAGGTCCGGCTGGAGTTGCGTGTACAGGTGGGCACTGCGCAGGTAATCGTCCTCGCGAAACAAGTTGGGGTAAGTGTAATTCAGCCCCAGACCGTCCGCGTCCGAGTACTGATCACCGCCGAACAGCACGCGTTCACCATAGCCTTCAACCAGCAGCGCACAGGCGTAGCGCGCGTGACCGGTGAGCTCGTGGGGTGTGATGCGAAACTCCTGCCAAGCGACGCTTTCGCCGAGCCTGAGGGTACGGTCGGAAGACATGCCTTCGAACCAGAGGCACGGCAGCCGGTAGTCCTCCGGCCTGGCGAGAACGTCCGTGATGTTCTCGGCTGTCCAGAGTTGCGCGCCGTAGGTCTCGCGCAGCAGCCCAATACCCGCCACGTGATCGTCGTGATAGTGCGTGGGAATGACCGCGTCAATGCCGGTCACGCCGTACTTTCGCAGCAGCGAGGGAATGGTGTAGAGCCACGGACGGCGCGCTTCGCGTTCGGTGCTGCCCGCCTGGCCGAAGCAGAAATCGTACCCGAAGTCGATCATGAGTGCGCGCCCGGAGCGTGAACGCAGCACGTAAGCGTTGGCGAGGCTGGTGCGGTTCATCAGCAGCCAGGGGCGCAGCTCCTGGTAGGGTTGCTCGCGCAGCTGCAGCAGGCGGGGATTGTGCCGCCGCAGCTGCAGCAATGGCCACAACGCCTCGGCCGTCACGCTCAGCGCTTCAGCGTTCATGACATCGCCGTGGGCGGGCAGCACGTGGGTGAGTTCCTGATCGGCGAGGTCGAGCAAGGACAGGACGCTTGCTGCGAGTCCTTCCCCGCCGTTGTACGACCATTGCGACGCTGTAAGTCGTGCGGTCTGGCCGGGTGCGAAGAGCAGATCGCCCGTAAAAGCGGCGCTGAAGTCCGGCCCCTGGTACAGCAGGCTGACCGCGCCGGGCGTCACGCCGGGCGTGGGCCGGACGCCGACGCTCAGCGAGCCGAAATGGTAGGTGCGGTAGTCACGGAGCGCTCGTGCGTGGATGGCCTGCGGAACGCTCCACACGCGCGGTCTGCCGTCGTAGTTGTTGCGGGCATCCGCGTGATTCAGTAGCCGCGGCGCCCCCTGCAGGCTGCCGCATTCCCCTTCCGGCGCGTACACCGCAATGCCGTGGGCAGCGGCCCGCGCGGCCCCGGCGGCCACGTCGCGGTGATGATGCGTCAAGAGCACTGCGCGAACCTGCTCAATGCCCGGCGGCAGGTGATCCAGGGCGCTGCCATCACCGATGTTGATCAGTACGGCGTTCTCCGCGTCACGAATCAGGTACACGTGCGCGCTGTCCGTGTGCCGGTACACTCCCGGACACACTTCAAGCATCTTTTCCCCCACGCCAAAGGGCGCTGAGGTACCCGAACCCGCGACTCCGTACCTCACCCATGACCGGCTCCTTGGCTTTCCCCTGGGGCAAAAACAACCCGGATGGTCGCCAGGCCCCAGGCGGGGACGCTGAACTCCACGCGTTCAGCGTCAGCTTTCAGCAGCGAGAGGTCGTATTCCAGCAGATCGCACTGCGCCACCTCGGTGATGTGCCGACCCATGAACTGCACACTCGCCTGTTGCCTCTCCCCTTGCAGATCCTGGACGCGTAAAATGACGCCGCGACCGTCACGGGCGGGCTTGAGCACGCTCAGGGCGACGTTGTCGCTGACCTGCGCCAGGCACCCGCCGTGCGGATCCCCGTATGGAGCGTGCGCCTCCCGAAAGTCCTGGTAACTGATGCGCTGGGTGTACAGGCCCAGGCGCGCTTCGCGTCCCACGCGGGAGGCGTCCTGCCGGGGCAGGGTAGCGTCGCTCGTGAGGGAGTAACGAAAGTGCAGCGCTCCGCCCTGCCGGGCCTGGTAGTTGGTGTGCCAGTAGTTGTTGAGCAGGTAACTGTAGATTCGCCCACCGCGGATGACTTTGCTTTTCGGCCAGGTGCCGCGCACGATGTCACCGGAAGTAAAAAGCGGCACATCCGGGCTCGCGATGAACACCTTCGTTCGCGCACTGTCGAGCAGCACGCCGCTTTGCAGGGGCAGCCACTCCACGCAGGCGCCCGGCAGGCGGTTGGCATTCCAGTCCACCCATCCCAGCTGCGAGTCGGACAGCACGCGGGCGTCGGGCACGTTCAGGTCAAAGCGGACATAGGCCGCTTCGCGCGCGCTGGTGGCCTGCTTGTCATAGGTGTAGGCGAGGTCCAGGCGTTTGTGGTGTGCGCTCAGGTGCACGCTGAGCTGCAACTGACCTTGCGGTACGGTCGCGTGCAGGCGAAGGGTTTCACCCAGCGCGTCCTGCACGAGCTCGGCGTAAAGGAGGTCGAACTGCTCGTCCTGCTCGAGCTGTGCGAGTGGCAGGTCTGCCTGATTGCTGAGAATGCGGCTGCCTTCACCACCCCGAACGTACACCAGCGCTCCGGCGCCTCCTTCTCCGAGCAGTTCGTGATCGCCGTCGAGGTCGGTGAGTGAAGTGATCCGGCCGAGCTTCAGGTCAAAGATCAGGCGGTAGTGGGGGCTGCGCAACTGCACGGTGGCGTGCTCCGTGACCTCCCGCGAAACACCCGGTGGGCGCTCAGGGCTGAACTTCAAGGGGAATCGCCGGTAGGACAGCCCGGGCACGGTCGCCTGGAAGGCCAGCAGGCGCTGGGTGGCATGCTCATTCACAACGCGGTACGGCAGTTGTTCGCCCGTACGGGGATCGTGTGGCGCTTCTCCTCGCGCCACTTCGGCGTGGCAGGAAGCACTGACTTCCCAGTTGTGCGGATTGAACACCACCACCTCACGACCGGCGGTGTTCCATTGCAGGCTGTGGCGGCACGCTGCGGCGTGCAATGCCTGACGGGCCGCGAGGCGGACGCGTCTCGCGCAGCTGGCCTTGACGTCCCACTGGTCGTGGGCGAGCTGGGAATTCGGGTCACTGACGCTCAGAAAGGCACCCCAGGTGTGCTCGTCGTACAGCAGCAAGTCGCGCCAGGCGTCCTGCAGTTGTCCCTCGTCCGCCCGCAGTTTCGGGTCGTGAATGGCCGCAAGCGTACCGAGGGTTTCCGCAGCGGGCAGGCGGGCCTGCGCTTCGCGGGCCAGCAGGGTTTCTTGCAGGCTGGTGAGTGCACCATCTTCCCAGTAGGCGCCGCCGTCACCTCGCAAGGTGGGCAGCTGATCGGCAAAACGCTCGACCTGTGCGAAGAATTCACGGGGATCCGCGGCGACCAGGCGTGGATAGGCGTAGCTGCTGTTCCACTGCTCGATGAACTCGTTTGGCTGCGGATCGAGGTCGGTGTTGTCCGCTTCCTGTCCGTAGAGCAGGACACAGTCCGGAGCGTAATCCGCACGGTCGTACTCTGCCAGCCAGACGCTCAGGCCTCTTTCTGCACTGCTGAGCGTGGGCGGACTGCCGCAGACTTTGCGCAGCTCACAGTACATTTTGGCGAGCCATGTCAGGACCCGCCCGCCCGCCTGACCTTCCCACCAGAAGGGACTTTGGCGGTGCAGGTTGCCGTTCACGCGGAAAGGCCCGCGGTCCTGGTTGTTGGCATGCACGAGGTACTTCACGCCCGCACCTGCCAGCAGGTCCGGATAGCTCGCGGTGATCGAAGCGACATCCACGACCGCGGCCAGCTCCGCGCGCCGGGCAAGGGGCCGAAGGAAATCATCGCTGAAGTGGGCATTGCGGATCAGGTCCTCGAGCGCGGCGAACTGGGTCAGCACGTCCGCGTAGCCGCTGACGATGTTGATGCGCCCAGCCTTGACCCAGTGCCTCAGTTGGTGCAGCTGCGGTGCGGAACGGGTTTTGAGGTAATCCTCCAGTGGCCAGCTGCAGTCGAGATGATAGGTGAAGTTCGGGTGTCCGGTTTCCAGGAAATGAATGGCCGTGTCGAGATTGCGGTTGTGCCGCTCGGCCACTTCCTCCTGCCGGTGGGTGTACCCGATGTCTACGTGGGAATGGGCGGCGACGTACACCGTCCATTTGCGTTTGCGGGTCAGCGTGCCACTCCATGCGCTGGCGCCGTGCCGGGCGTCATACGGGATGTCGGCAGGTCCGTCGGGAATCCAGACACTGAAGCGCGAGTCACCGAAGGGAAGCCGCCTCGCGCCAAGGGCGAAAGGCTCGCCGGACAGCCTGAGATTCAGTTCGTCGCGGTCAGGGCCGTGCAGGACGATGTCCACTCGATTTTGCAGTTGTCCACCGTGGCGGCGGTACAGGACCGACGAGTCGATCGTCAGACGCGGCGCGGGCTGTTCATCCAGGCTCCTCAGCGCGAGGTACTGATAGATGATTCCGGCTCCGTTCGCCATGCGGTCAAGTCGTTTGATGCGCTCGGGATGGTGAACCATCAGCACGTCACCCGCGTCCACGGCCGTCAGGGTGAGCTCGTTGGTGCCTTCACGCAGCAAGGCGGCGGGCAGCGTGACGCGGGCATGGCCATCCGCGTACAGGGTGGTGTGCAGTCCGGACAGCAGCCGGATTTCACCACTCGTAGACGCGCGCGGACGGAGGTACACTTCGCCCTCTTGGCCGTTGAGGTTCAGTTTCAGGTGCGGCACGCGAGGCGCGATGATCAGGTAATCGATGATGAGCTCGTACGCGACTGCGTCTACGCGCGGCAGTTCGAAAACCACCCGGCGAGGGTGTGGCAGGTAGTTCGCTTCCGGATCGGCTTCACTCGGCTGGTAGAGCGGCCAGACGTTTTCGGAAGCGCCAACGGTCCAGGTGACGTCCCCGAAGTCGAGTGGTGTCTTGTAATTGTCCGGGAAGTCAGGGCTGGGGCCGTCTTTCCGACCGATCTGCCAGATGGTTTGCGTCATGATTTCTCCGGAACAAAAGAACGGGAGGCGCAGTCAAGCCAGCGCCCGGCACGCGGTGCTTCAGGGTCTGGGAGGTTCATCGGGCCACTCGTCGGGGGGTTCTGTCTGCTCTTCGAAAGGCTTGACCTGCACGGCGGCAAAGGTCAGCGCGACGCTCACGAGAATGCTCATCGCGAAGGTCCGGAAGAGGACGCTGAGGATGATCACGGCGATGGGAATCAGCACGTACAGGTGCGCCGCGACCGGGTCACGCGCGAGCCCCAGAAACGCGGCGCGCCAGGCGGCCAGGAACGGGAGGCGCGTAACGCTGAGGGCTTCGAGCAGGTAAGGCTGCAAGGCGACGAACAGCCAGATCAGGTACGCCGACAGGAGCACGACCAGCACACCCCCGAACGGTCCGAGCACGCCCGGCCAGAACGTGACGTTGGTGTACAGCAGAAACACGAACAGCACCACGGTCAGGAGCCACAGCACTCCGGGCAGCAGATTCCGGCGCAGCAGGACCGGCAGGGCGCGTAACTCAGGGTCGCGGTCCTGGCGCATGCTGGTGGCGATCAGGGCGTACACCGCCAGTGTGACCGGTCCGGCCAGAATGAGCGTCCAGGACAGTACCAGCCAGATCAGATTCAGCCACACGAGGGTGAGCAGGTGACGCCAGACCAACAGCCCACCTTCCCGGTACGCGCGCGGCAGCATTGTCATGGCGCCTCCCAGGAACACGCGCTGCGTGTGGCGTTCAAGGCGCTCACCGTGAGCTCGGAAGAAACTGCAGCACCCCGCAGTGTCGTGAGCGACACGTCGACGGCACGTGTCTCGCCGGGCAACAGTGAAAAACCGTTGTCACCGAAGGTCTCGCTCACGTCAGCGGGCGCTTCGAGGGTCACCCACGGTGCGACGTGCGCTCCCGCGTTGCGAATCAGCAGGCACGAACCGTCCTGCTCGGCGTGCAGCGTAACGGGGGGCAGGTGCAGCAAAGCGGCGAACGGTGTGTTCTGATCCGGAGCGATCCACTGCTCGCTGCGGGCCAGGAGCGAACCATCCAAACTGCGCAGTTCGGCGCGCAGCAGCGCGGGCTCCCCGGGCACGCGAACATTGAGGTCATACGCTCCTTGTCCCCAGCGCACCCTGCGGCACTCGCGCTGCGACCCTGTGCCGTCCAGGCTGAACAGCGTCACGCTCAACTGGCCCTCGCCGTCCTGATCCGCGAGGATTTGTGGCCGCAACGCGAAGTGCCCGCGCGCGACCGGAGCGCTCAGGCCCAAGTGGATGGTTAGCGGTGCGTTCGCTTCACGGCAGCGGTAGTACGCCAGTTTGGGTTTCAGGTCGTAATCGATGACGCTGGTATTATGCGCGTTCGGCCAGGGTTCGTTGAGCTGCCAGACGAGTGCGAGGCTGCACTCGCCGCGGCGGGCCCGGTTCCAGAGGAGCGCGTGACGCAGCACGTCAGCCTGCGCCGCCTGCGTGAGCCGCACGTACCGGCCCAGGTCATCGACCCTCCCGAAGACTTCTTCGATGCGGTGACGCATCAGCCACCACTCTCCGTGATGCACCACCTGTGGATTGCGGTCGTCCATCGGCCAGACGGGACCGTCGGTCAGGTAGCGCTGCAGGGTAGCTTCGCGCGAAGCGGCCTGACAGCCAAATTCACTGTGCGCCAGAGCGCGGTTGAGCGTGTGAGGCCGGAAACTGTCGAGTACGCCCCGGTAATGCCATGGGCCGTGCACGTCATGCAGTTCCTCCGGGTGGGTCAGCGCGACGTCTTCACGCAGGTCGTACTGCGGTCCGCTGGGTGAGGTGGGCAGAAAAGGACGCGTTGGATCGAGGGTGCCGATGAGCTCCCTGATGCGCGCGATGGTGGGGTCCGCTTCGCTGGCGGGACTGCGGTTCTGGTCGGTGAGTTCGTTGCCGGCCGTGTACAGGGCCACGCAGGGATGGTTGCGCAAAGTGCGGATCAAGGGCGGAAGGTCCCGTTCGAGCGCGGCCAGGAAGGCCGGATTACGCGGAGGGACGTTGTCGGTGCCGCTGGACGTCAGGGGCATGTCCTGCCAGATCAGCAGGCCAGCCTCATCGCAGGCGTCGAGCACGCTGCGCGGCGCGACCGGGCCGACGCCGTTGAAGCGCAGCAGGTTGGCGTGCGCGCCGGCAGCGTAGCTTATCAGGGCGCGTTCGCGCAGCGTGGTGTGGGCGCGTCCGGGAATCAGGTCTGTGGGAACCACGTTGAAACCCCGAGCGTACAGGGCGCGTCCGTTGACTTGCAGGGTGTAAGGGCGCGCTCCCCGAGCCCGCGACGCAGGGTTGTGCACGAGGCGGATGTGCCGAACGCCGAAGCGCCGCGCGACACCGGCGCTTCCGGGCAGGCTGGCACGCAGCGTGTAGAGGGGTTGCGCGCCGAGTCCGGCAGGCCACCAGAGCTGCGGGTGCGTCAGTTCGAACTGCACGGCGCGCTTCAGGGTGCGCGTCACTTCGCTGCGGCCATCCGGGTGGTGCAGCTCTACTGTCATGGGCGCGCTTGAGTCACTGTCCGACTCGAGTTCGATGTGCACCACGGCGTGCCTGTACCCCGCGTCGAGTTCTGCCCATGCGAACACGTCGGTGAGGGCGCTTCCTGCGTCTCCTTCGAGGGAGACGTCACGCCACAAACCGACGTGCACCAGCCGGGTCGCGAAGTCCCACCAGTATCCGTAGCGGGCCTTCAGGGTGGACGTCAGACTGGTGCGGCCGAGTTGTCCTGCTTCTCGTGGCGCCTCGGGCAGGACCACCACCAGCAGGTGGGTTTCGTTGCGCTCAAGGCTGCTCACGTCAAACCGCACGGGCGTGTGCGTACCGCCGAGCGGACCGAGGTGCTCACCGTTGAGGTACACCTCACCGCCGTGATCCGCTCCATCAAAGCATAACCGCAGCCGCGCGCAGGGCGGCACGCTGACCCGAAACGTCCGCCGGTACACCCATTGCCGCTCGCTCACCCATTCGGCGCTGAGGCTCGCGAGGCCTTCGTTGGGGTCGCGCACCAGCCCGGCACGGATCAGATCGTCATGAACGCTCCCCGGCACGCGCGCCTCGATCCACGAGGTGCGGGCGAAAGCGCCGATCTCCTGCTGCAGTTCGGCGTGCAGACGCCGGAAACGCCACGCTTCGCTGACGGAGGACGTGAGTTGCCACGCGCCCCCGAGGTCCTGCCGGTAAGGGCTCGGCGCGCTGCGGTTGACTCGGGCCGGGTCGTGGTGAGGCATGGGGTTACGTGCGGGCGGGTGGGCAGGCTTGCGCGCGGCCCGCCGAACGCACGAAGTTCTGAATCTTGTCGCGCGCTTCGTCTTTCACGGCGTTCAGTCCTGCCGCCAGCAAATCCGGCTCCAGCTGGTCGAGGTCCGCGCTGGTCATGCGTTTCAGGCCTCCCATGGCGCTGAGCATGGCGTTTTCGAGGTCCGTGGCGATGTTCATCTTGCTGATACCCCCGCCGGGCAGTTCTATGGCGCGGTGGACGGTTTCGGCAGGCAGACCGCTCCCGCCGTGCAGGACGAGCGGGGTCTCGGGCAGCAGGCGGCGGATGGCCGCGAGGCGTTCGAAATCGATTTTGGGATTCTGGACGGGATACACACCGTGGGCGGTGCCGATCGACACGGCCAGGACGTCACAACCAGAACGCTCGACGAACTCCTGGGCTTCTTCGGGAACGGTATAGAGCGCTTCGTCGCCGTCGGTTTCCATCTGGTCGGTGGTCGTGAGCTTGCCGAGTTCGGCTTCGACACTGACGTTGTGGGCGTGCGCGAATTCAACCACCCGGCGGGTCTGCCGGATGTTTTCTTCGAAGTCCTGCGCGCTCGCGTCGATCATGACGCTCGAGAACCCCGCCTCGATGGCGGCGCGGATCACCTCGAAGTCCCAGCTGTGGTCGAGATGCAGGCACAAGGGCACGTCGGAGCGGAGTTCGCGCGCGGCTTCTTCGACGGCGTCACGAAAATCACGTGGGCTCAGGCCGAACCAGCCGAGTTCCCGCTGGCTGATTTCGACGATGACCGGACTGCGCAGTTCCACCGCGGCCTGCAGGACCGGTTTGACGCACGCACGGTAACGGGCGCTGAAGGCCGCGACGGCGTACCCGTGGCGCTGTGCGGGTAGCAAAAGTTCAGTGAGCGTAAGGGCCTGAGGGAGTTTCATGACAAGACCTCCAGGGCGCGGGCGAGACCGCTTTCCGGGCTGCTGAGAATGGGCGTGCGAATGTTGCCCAGACCGGGAATCAGGCGGGCCATGCTGGCCTGAGCGAGTACCACCACATCCGAGCGTTCCGCAAGGTCACGCAGGGCCTCGGTGACCAGCCGGTCATGCTGTTCGCCGTGGCCTTGCAGCAGGGCGTCGTAAGCGCCGTCCACCAGCCTTCGTTCGAGGTGCACGGCGCGAGCGGCGTGTGCAGCGGCGCGTTCGATGAGCCGCGCGGTGGGTTCGAGGGTGCTCCCGACCGTGGCGATCACCCCGATACGCTCTCCCCTCCGTACGGCGTCCTGCGCCATCGGCTCGTCGATGCGCAGAAACGGCACGCCCAGCTCAGCGCGCAGCGTTTCGACACTCTCGCCCACCGAGGAGCAACAGCACATCACCGCGTCCGCGCCGGCCTGGACGGCCGCCCCCGCGTAGCTGCGCAGGCGCTCGGTGACTTGCGGCGTAGGGTGACCGGCCTGCATCACGTCGGGCAGCAGGCTGTCGTCGAGCACATTGATGACGCGTACCCCCGGAGCGAGTTGATTCGTGAGGGCTTTCATCGACGTGACGGTGACGGGTGTGGTGTGAATGAGCGCCAGCGTTTTCATGTCGTTCCTTCCTGATGGTCAGCGGGAGTCACGCGAAAGGCAAGCGTGACGATTTCCCAGGGCTGTACCCTGAGGCTCGCGGTGTCATTCTCGACGTCCAGGGGCGAGAGGTGCTCCTCGCGCAGGTTCACGCGTTCGGCAAGGGTGACCTGGCGGGCAATCCGTACACTGACGTCCTGTGGCTGGGGCGTCTGGTTCACGAAACGGATGATCAGGCGCCCATGGTCTTCCGCGCGCTTGATGGCGGTGACCAGCACACGACCCGTGACGCGCACGAGCTGACCCAGCGGCGGGAGGGAAGCGCTGAGCGTCCGGTGGCGGTTGCGCAGCGGCACCACCTGGCTCGTGCGCGTCGCGGCGTGCAGTGGCGCGTTGAAGTCATGTGCGTCACGCCACACGTCGGCCTGGTCCCAACTGCCAGCATGCGGCACAAGGCTGTACTCGGCCTCAACCGGGCCGAGCATCTGGGCTTCCGGGGTGGCGATGGTGGGTCCGGCACCCCCGACACGCGTCAGGAAGTCCGCGCGCGAAAGCCAGCCCACGGCGCGCAGCACGGTCAGGCAGAGGGAGCCGTCCTCGCGGGCGCTGAATTCCGGCAAGCCACGGTTGAGGACACTCAGGCCGCGCGCGCCGTCCGTGACGCTCACAAAGTGCAGCTGAGGGTGTTCGTGTACGGCCGGCTCGCTGCTGCCACGCTGGTCGTCTGGCAGCCGCACGGGGCGCTCGACGACGCCGTACTGGGTCTCGGCACTCGAATGCGTGATGGGGGCGCCCAGCGGAAATCGGGCGCGCAGGCGGTGATCACGGGCGGGATTGTCGAAGTGGGTGCGGATGTCCACGCGCTTCACGCCGGCGTGCAGAGTGATGTCGCTGTGCAGCGTGAACGGCACGTGCCGGGCACTGCGACTCTGGCGGTCGTCGCTGAGCCCTTCGGGCAGACTCCACGCCCAGGTGACACGCAGGGTCGCGCGCGCGGGACCGACCTCCTGCCAGGCATGCCGGGCTTCCAGGCACTCGGTGCTGAACACCTGATCCCCGAGCGGCCAGGCGTAGTTGTAGCTGTCACCGTTGTCACCCCCGTCGTCAAAGCTGTTGAGATTCGGGTAGGTCAGAAGGGTGGTTTTGTCGAGCAGCTCCAAACTACCGTTGGTCCCGACCGTAACGCGCAACAAGGCGTTCTCGAGAACGCCGGGACCGACGGCGAGGTCGCTGACTGCCAGGTCACCTTTGTTCAGCGCGACGTTTCCGAGCACCTGGTAAGGCACGGCGAGGTCATGCCGGGCGGGCGAGGAGCGGGGCCGCAGGGCGTACGCGCGGTATCCGATTCCGGGTACGTCCCTTGCGACGAAGCCCACTTCGCAAAACTGGTCCTCGTCGTGCGCGCCGTGGCCGCTGACGCCCAGCCAACTGAAGGCTTCGGCTTTTTCGGTCGAACTGCGAACCGTGCGCACCTGAAACGGCAGGGTCTGGCCCTCATGATCGATGAGTTCCCAGCCCTCCGGGTGAATGTCCAGAAAAACGTTCATCAGCAGGCGGACTTCGTCGGTGCGCGCCCAGTTGAGCGGATTGAAGACCGTAAAAACGTGCCCGTCCGGGGCAAAACTCGCATCGACCCGGCTGGTGATGGAAGCGTGCGCGTCTTCGCTGAGGAGGTCAGCCATCTGCTGGGCTTCGTCGAAACGGGTGAGCATCTCGCGGTGCACCTGATCGATCGAGCAGCCGCAGATGCTGTCATGCGGATGGTTTTCGATGAGGCGTTCCCAGGCGTTCCAGAGGTACTGGTGTTCGTAGGCTTCTCCCAGCAGCCAGTGCAGGGCCTGCAGGGGTTCGGCAAAACGCTCGAGGGCGCTTTGCGCGCGGACGTTGCGCTGCTTGAGGTACAGCCGGGCGCTCAGCACGCCGGGCAGCAGGTGCGCCTTGCGCCCGAACGCCCGCCCTTCGCCCTGCCAGACGACCTGCACGCGTTCCTGCTGGCGACGGACGTCACGTACGAAGGCGTCGAGTGAGCTGATCTGGTAATGCACGCCTTCCTGCGCGAGGACCTCGTTGATCGAGGTCAGGACCGTGGGCAAATTCGGATCGACGTTCAGGTGGTCGCCGCCCAGCGGTTCGAGCAACGCGTCCGTGGCGGCGTAGCTGGCGAGGTAACGGCTGGCGCGCCGGGCCCGGCCCACCGTCTGATCAGTGGACGTAGGATCTCCTGACAGGGTGAAATGACTGCGGTAATACTCCAGCGGAAGGAAGACACCGAGCACGCGGCTGCCGTTCAGGGCTTCCCACCAGAATTCGCTTTGCACCTCGGCGGGAAAGCGTTCGTCACGCGCCCGGGGGTACAGGTAGCAGTTCCGGCTGACTTCCGCTTCCCCGGAATTCCCGCCGACCGGTGGCCCACCGAAACCACGCCACACGACGGCGCTGTCAATGCCGAAACCGGCCAGGAGCTGCGGCATCTGCGCGATGTGCCCGAACTGGTCGGGCAGGTATCCGACGCGGCTGAGTGGCACGCCCAGCGCACGCGCGGTGCGTTCGCCCAGCCAGAGGTTGCGGATGGTGGCTTCGCCGCTCACCAGAAATTCGTCCGGCAGGATGTGCCAGGGCCCCACGAACAGCCGCTCGGCGCGAATGAGGGCGCCCAGTTCCGCCTGACGTTCCGGTCGGATGTGCAGGTAGTCTTTCAGGACGATAGTCTGGCCGTCCAGCACGAAGCAGCTCAGTTTCTCGTCGGCGCCGAGTGCGTCGAGGACCGCATCGATGGTGTGCACGAGGCGGAAGCGGAAGCGTTCGCGGGTCGCCCACCATTCCCGGTCCCAGTGGGTGTGGTGGTAGAGGTGCACCGTGCGTGGCGTGGCAGGGCGGGTCACGGTTTCCTCTTTGCCTGCGCGTAGCGTTGCCAGGTGTCGCGCACGAGGTCGTAGTCTGCAGCAGTGAACGCCTGACCGTCACCGTCGGTGTGCGTGACAAAGTAGAGACTGGGAATGCCCAGTTCGGGCTGCAGGCGGGTGTACGCACGCCAGGCGGTGAGGCTCGGCATGGGCCAGTTGTCCGTGTCGATCAGGTGACGTGGCAGGGCAGCGCGGGTCACGCGCGCGCGGTGCGTCATCTGTTCGTTGACGTCAGCGCCGGTGTTGACGTCGTTCAGGCGGATCATGTCGGTGACGTTCCCGAAGACCGGGTGGGGCGTGTGGGTCATGACGAGCGCGTCGCTTTTGCAGCGTTTGGCTTCGTCGTGCAGGATCCACAGCAGCCGGTGCAGCAGGTGCAGGCCCCAGGCGCTTCCGGCGCGTCTGAGACCGGGTCCGCTGGGCGTGCGGGCGCTGAAATCGACTTTGAAGCCGTCGGCTCCGTATTCGAGCAGCATGCGCCGAACGGCGCCGCGCAGGATGGCTTCGTAGCTGGGACTGGTGGGATCGGCGGTGACGCGTTCACCGAGGTCGTCGAGGATACAGGCGTCGTCCGGCAGACCCTCGGCGTCCCAGGCTTTCCACCACAGCAGCACCCGCTGCCCGCGCCGGTGGGCACGTGCGATCCAGCCTTCCAGGTCAGGCCATTTGTGACGGTCGACTTCGCTCGTTCCATACGAGGCGCACCATTTGTCGTCGAGCACCAGGATGCCCGGCTGCAGGTCGTGCGCGTCGAGGGTGTCCAGAAAGGCGTCGTAATTCTGCTGGGTGCAGTGGTCGGGAGCGCGCCCGCCGTGCTCGCGCGCCAGGTGACACTGGGCGCCCCAGCCACACTGGATCGGGGTGGACCACCATTCGGGCTGGGGTTGCGGCGCGTGCGCCGTGATGTGCAGTTCGGCGTGCCGGGCACTGTTTTGCGCGATAGCTTCATACGGATCGTCGCTGAACGTCAGGCGCAGGGTGGGGCTGCGGAAGTGCCCGTCGACCTCAGTCTGTCCTTCGTAGCTGAGGCGGAAGCTGAAAGCGCCCTCCAAGGCGTCGTAATGAAAAGCGGTGAAGTTGAGCTCCTCGACGGGCGCGACGATAGAAGCGCCCAGCCAGCGCGAAGACAGCGGCTGCCCCTCGGCGCCGTCTTCGTCCGGGCTTCCACCCTGATCGGCGCCGAGGGCGAGCTGGCCTGCAGGGTGTTGCTGCGAAAAAGCGTAGACGAGCGGCGCGGGGGTGAAGAACCAGTGCCCTTTGCCGGGCAGGCTGGTTCCCATCACGTCGATGGCGCTGGACTGCCCGGCGGGAACAAGGCGCTGCTCGCGGGCGTAGGGCTCGGGATTGAAGGCGTGCGTGAAGCCGGCGCCACTGGAAAAAAAGCCGCTGCCCCAGCGCTGATGGCCGCTGTAGTACCCGCCGAAGAGGTGAACGTCGGTCAGCCAGGCCGAGCCGGAAACCTCGACGAACGTGTCGATGCCGCCCGGGTCACAGCGCAGCACCAGCGTTTTGTGCTGCCAGATCCCGCCTTCGAGAGAGAAGCGCACGGTGACGGTCTGGCCGTCGTGCTCGATTTCAGGAGGCCGCAGGCGCGCGGTGCGGTCGAGTCCTGCGGTGGTGTGGAGGCTGGGCGCCAGGAAGAGTTCGCTGTAGAGCCTCCCTGCGGAATCGCTGAGCCGCGCGTAAGGTCGCTCGTGGTGGTAGCTGAGCTGGTAGTGGGGCGAGTGGATCTGCAGACCGTGCCCCTGGTGCTCGACGTGCATGGGCGCTGAAGTGGAGGTGGTGTGCATGGGGACCTCTTGTGTTGGCTTCGTTCAAACACTACCCTATTTCTTAAATATTTTAAATAACACGCGCGCCAGGAGAAGCGATGATCCATCCCCGCAGCAAAGACCTGACCTTCCACCTCGTCGGCCACGCCCACATCGACCCCGTCTGGCTGTGGGACTGGCGCGAAGGGCACGAAACGGTCAAAGCCACCTTTCGCAGCGCGCTTGACCGCCTGCATGAAAACCCCGACATGGTCTTCGTGCATTCCAGCGCCGCGCAGTACGCCTGGATGGAAAGTCACCCGGTGCTGCTCGCGGAAGTCCGCGCGGCGGTCGAGCGCGGACAGTGGGAACCCGTCGGCGGCTGGTGGGTCGAGCCGGACGTCAACCTCGCCCACGGTGAAGCCCTCGCGCGCCAGGCCCTGCTGGGACAGCGCACCTTCGGGCGTCTGCTCGGCCGCCGTGCCCGGGTCGGGTTTCTGCCCGACTCCTTCGGGCATCCGGGCACACTGCCGCAGCTGCTCGTGCAGTCCGGTCTGGACTCCTTTGTCTTCATGCGCCCCAGCGCTGGTGAGATCGATCTGCCCTCGCGGCTGTTTCACTGGGAAGGTGTGGACGGCACGCGCATCCTCAGCGCGCACGTCGAGTGCTACAACAGCAGCCCCAACCAGATTCAGACCAGCCTGGAACGCAATCTCGCCTGGCGCCCCGAGGCGCTGCAGCATTGGGTGGGGCTGTTCGGGGTCGGCAATCACGGTGGAGGCCCCACCCGGCGCGCCATCGCCAATCTGCGTGAACTGGCCGAGCAGCCCGACTGGCCCACCCTGCGCCTCAACTCCCTCAGGGGCTTTTTTGACAGTGTGCGGCACGAGGACGTCCCGGTGTACGCCGGTGAACTGCAACACCACGCGCGCGGCTGCTACGCCGCCGTCAGTGACATCAAACGCCTCAACCGCCAGGCTGAACACGCCCTGCTGCGCGCCGAGAAGCTCGCCGTCATGGCCCGCAGCGCGAACTTCTCCTACCCGCACGAGTCCCTCACGCGCGCCTGGCAGGGCCTGCTCTTCAACCAGTTTCACGACATCCTGGCCGGCAGCTCGATTCCGAGCGCCTTTCAGGACGCCTACCATCAGCTCGGGGAAGTGCTCAGCATCGCCGGACGCGTCACCTTCGCCGCTTCCCAGGCCATCGCGGACAGCGTGGATACTCGCCGGGGTGGACGCAATGTCGACGAGGTCATCCGCAGCGTGCGCTGGGACGGCCCCAGCTGGGTCACCGACTACGGCGACGGTGTCCCGGTCCTGGTGTTCAACCCCTCCAGTGCCGAGCGTGACGAGGCCGTCGAAATCGAACTGAACGACTGGCACACCGAACACCTGCGCCTGATCGACGACACCGGACGAGAAGTCGCGCACCAGCGCCTGCGCCCGGAAAGCGTGAACGGGCAAGGCCGGCCACGCTTCGTGTTCCGCGCCCACCTGCCCGCGTGCGGGTACCGCCTGTACCGGGTGCTGGACGAGCAATCCAGTGGTCAGGTCCTCTCGCCTCCCCTGAGCGCCAGCACAGGGGGCATCGAGAATGCCTACTGGTCCTTGCAGTTCGAAAGCGACACCGGCGCGCTGCGTGCCCTGATCAACAAGTTCAGCGGCGTGAACCTGCTTGCCGGCACGGGCGCGCAGCTGCAGGTCGTCCGTGACGACAGCGACACCTGGGGTCACGGCGCGCACGCCTACCGGCAGCTGGTCGGCGTGTTCGGCGACGCGAAACTGGAAGTGCTGGAACTCGGTGAGGTGCGCGCCACCGTGCGCGCCACCACCCGCTTCCGCTCGTCGACGGCGGTGCAGGACTTCACGCTGTACGCCAACTCACCGGAAATCACCGCGCGCCTCAGCCTCGACTGGCGCGAAACGCATCACGCCGCGCAACTGGTCTTCCCGGCTGCGCTGAGCGACGTGAGCGCCACTTATGAGGTGCCGTACGGCTTTACCACCCGGCCCGCCGATGGTGAAGAGGAACCCGTGCAGTCCTGGCTGGACGTCAGCGGCTTCGCCCGTGACCGGCGTGGCGTCTCACGCCCGGCGGGCCTGGCCCTGCTGAACGACAGCAAGTACTCCGCGAGCGTGCTGGGCGGTGAGATTCGCCTGACGCTCGCCCGCAGCCCGGTGTACGCGCACCACGACCCGGCCACCCTGGACCCCGCCGTGACGTACGAACATCTCGATCAGGGCCCGCAGCGCGTCCGCTGGTCGCTGGTGCCGCACGATGGTGACTGGCGTGCCGCGCGTGTTCCCGCACTGGCCGAGCAGCTCAACCAGCCGGTGGTGTTCACCCGCGAGTACGTTCACGACGGCGCGGCACCGGGCAGCCACAGCGCGCTGCGTCTGACGGGCCTCGCGACGGTGACGGTCAGTGCCCTGAAGCAGGCCGAGGACGATGACGACCTGATCGTGCGCCTGCACGAATGGGGTGGCCAGGCGGTGAGCGGCACCGTGCACCTGGGCGCGCACGCCATCGAGGTGGAGCTTCGTCCGCAGCAGGTCCTGAGTTTGCGGATCACGCCCGGCGGAGAAGCGCGTGTCGTGAACTTCCTGGAGGAAGCGCATGGCTGAGCGCCGCCAGTGCGCGCTGAATCGGCGAGCAGCAAGGTGACACGCATCGTCATCACTGGCGCGGGCGGCATGACCTTCCCGCTCACGCTCATCGCCGACCTGCTCACCATGCCCGAATTGCAGGGCGCAGAAGTAGTCCTGCACGACCTCAGCCTGGAACGGGCCGCCAGGACCGCGCGCGCCGCTCAAGCCGTTGCAGACGCTCACGCGCGACCCTTGCAGCTGGTCGTCACGACCGACCGGCGCGAAGCGCTGCGGGGCGCGACGCACCTGCTGCTCACCTTTCAGGTCGGCGGGCTCGCTGCCTACCGCTCGGACACCGAGATTCCGCGCCGCTACGGCGTCGACTGTGTTGCCGGGGATACCCTGGGCCCCGGCGGGATCATGCGCTTCGTGCGCAGCGCGCCCGCCTTCGAGGACCTGGCGCGTGACGTGCTCGAGCTGTGCCCTGAGGCGCTGGTGCTGAACTACACCAACCCCATGGCGATGAACTGCCTTTACCTGCAGCATCTGGGGCTCCGGGTCGTGGGGTTGTGCCACAGCGTCCCCACTTCCGCTCGGGTGATCGAGGAACTGCTTGGGCTGGATGCGGGAAAACTCCGGTACGTCGCAGCGGGCATCAATCACCAGGCCTGGTTTCTGACGGTGGAGGCGGCAGGGAAGGATCTCCGTGATGACCTGCGTGACGTGCTGCGGGCGCGCTTCCTGCCCGAGTATGGGGGCACGACACCATGGACGGAAGGGGACCTCGCCTACCAGGGAGGGCAGGAGCGCGTCCGGGCGGAGCTGCTGGAGACCTTCGGGTACTTTTTGAGCGAGTCGAGTCATCACGCCTCGGAGTACGTGCCGTTCTTCCGGCGCTCTCCAGAAAGCGTCAAGGCGCATCTGCCTCGCCGCTGGGATTACCTGCGCGGCTCGCTGAACGTCGCCGGGCAGGAGGACGCTCTGGTCAGCGCCACGGTGGCACGGCTGCGCGCACGACTGGAATGCTCAGGCGAGTTCGGCATGCGCGTCATCGCCGCGCTGGTGGGCGGCCCGGCGGCGAATGTTTATGTGAACGTGCGCAACGACGGCTGGATCGCCAACCTGCCGGGGGACGCCTGCGTGGAGGTGTCCGCGCTGGTGAACGAGGCCGGCGTGCACCCGACGGTGGTGGGCCGCCTGCCGGGCGGGTGTGCCGGCCTGAACCTGACAGGGATCGCCTTGCAGACTGCCGCGGTCGAAGCGGTCATCAGGCGCGACTGCGCCGCGCTGATCGGCGCCTTCGCGCTCGATCCGCTCACGGCAAGTCTGGTGGAACTGCCCGCCATCCGGCGCCTGGCCAGTGAGCTGCTGGCGGCGCAGGCAACGTGGCTGCCCTCGTGGTTGCGCACCCAAGCCCGCTTGTGACGCGGCTTGCTGCGCACAGCGTGATTTTCACGCACAATTATTTGAAGGCGTCAAGAAACACTGACGCCCGTTCACAAGGACAGCAATGAAACAGGGCAAACCCCGAAGTATCCGGCAAGGCCGCAATCTTCCCGAAGTCCGTGCAGACAACCTGAGCGTTGTTCTCGAAGCCCTTCAGAAGCTCCAGCCCATCTCACGCAGCGGACTGGCCGACGCCACCGGACTCACGGCAGCGACGATCACCCACATGGTCGATGAGCTCGGTTCCCTTGACCTGCTGATCGAAACACCGTCCAGCGAACGTCAGGTGGGGCGCCGTCCGACCTTGCTGACCTTCAACCACGACCGCGGTCAGGTGATCGGCGTGGAAGTCTCGCGCTCGCAGGTGCGCGCCATCCGTTCTGATTTCAGCGGACGCATTCTCGCTCGTGTCGAGCGGCCTTTCCAGCCAACGTCGTCGGTCAGGAAAGGACTGTCGCTTCTGCAGGAAGTGATCGGGGACGTCATCGACGGGCGTCTGCCACTGCTGGGAATTGGGGTGGGCGTACCCGGCCCCGTCAACAGCGACAAGGGCATCGTTCTGGGACCGCCCAACTTCGGCGGCTGGCGCAACGTCGAACTCACGGCCTACCTCAGCGAACAGTTCGGCGTGCCGTGCTGGCTGGACGACGACGCCAAGGCCGCCGCCTTCGGTGAACGCTGGTATGGCGCGGGCCGCAGCGAGGAGACGCTACTCTACATCTCGCTGCGCTCCGGGGTCGGGGCGGGCCTGATCGTCGGCGACCGGGTGTACCGGGGCGCGCACGAACTCGCGGGCGAGATCGGTCACACGACCATCCACGTGGACGGCCCGATCTGTGAATGCGGAAACCGCGGCTGCCTCGAAACCCTGGTCAGCGTACCGGCGATCATGCAGGAAGCGCGCCGGCTGGGGCTGAGCGCTGAAAACCCGGCTGATCTGCAGCGTCTGTCAGCAGAAGGCGACCTGCGCGCGCTGAACATCAAGGACCGGGTCTTCACTTACCTGTCGGCAGCGCTGGTGAACGCCGTGAACCACTACGATCCGGCCCTGATCGTGCTGGGTGGGCAGCTGGTGCGCTCCTGGCCGGAATTGACCACCGAACTGGCCGAGCGGGTCAAGGGCCGCTCGTTCGGTTACCTCTCGAAAGACGTGCGGATTGTGGAGAGCCTGCTGGGCGAGGATGCCACCACGCTGGGCGCCGTGGCGATTGCCATTCACCACATCCTGCGCGATCCCCGGGCTGTGCTGACCGGCGTAGCTGCGCCCGGCCCGGCTTCCGCGGTCCTAGCTCCCGCTGCGCCGTAAAGCGTGTCATGACGCCTGCACGCGGAGCGCCCACAAGTACGAGGACCGGAACACTTCGTGTGTTCCGGTCCTCGCAGTTCTTCCTCGCTCAGCCCTTGACGCCCCCGGTGACGGACGCCCCCTCCACGAAGTACTTCTGGAAGGAGTAGAACACGATGATCACCGGCAGCATCACCAGCAGCGCGGCGGCCATCAGGTACTGCCACTGCACCTGGCTGGCGGTGCGGAAAAACTGCAGTCCGACCTGCAGGGTGTACAGACGTTCGTCGTTCAGGTAGAGCAGCGGTCCGACGTAGCTGTCCCAGGCGCCTTCGAAGGTAAAGATCGCCACGGTCGCGAGCGCCGGTTTGGAAAGAGGCATGATCACGCGGCTCCAGATCCACAGGTCACTGGCGCCGTCTACCCGGGCGGCTTCGGAAAACTCGTTGGGAATGCCCATGAAGAACTGCCTGAGCAAAAAGGTGAAGAACGCGCCCGCGAAAAAGCTTGGAACGACAAGCGGCAAATAGGTGCCCACCCACTGCAACTTCGAGAACAGGATGTACTGGGGAATCAGGGTCACCATGCCGGGAATCATCATGGTGGAGAGCAGGATCGCGAAGAGGAAGTTGCGCCCGGGAAAGCGCAGTTTCGCGAAGCCGTACGCGGCCAGCGACGACGACAGCACCGTGCCGAACACCACTGCCACCGCGTAGAGGGAGGTATTGATCGCGTAGCGCGTGAAGGGAGCGAGCGACCAGGCTTTGGTAAAGTTATCAAACCGCAGCGGGTCCGGAATCCAGACGGGCGGATTGGCGTAGACCTGCGTGTCGGGTTTCAGGGCGGTCGAGAGCATCCAGAGCGCCGGGAACAGCACGGCGGCACTGATGGCACACAGCAGGACGAAGGCGGCGACTTTCCAGAAGAGATTGCGGGCGTTGTGAATGCTGGGACGCCGACGGTGCTGCAGCAGCGGTGTGCTGGGGGACGGATTGTTCTGCTGAACGGTCATCAGCGGGCCTCGCCTTCGTAGTACACCCAGCGCCGGGAGATGAAGAACTGCAGGCCGGTCAGGATCAGGATGATGACCAGCAGAATCCAGGCCATGGCACTGGCGTAGCCCATCTCGAACTCACCGAAAGCCTTCTGCCACATGTAGAGGCCGTAAAACAGAGTGGAGTAGGAGGGTCCGCCTTTTCCGCCTTCCGAGATGATCAGCGACGTCTCCCAGAACTGAAAGGCTGCGGCGATTCCGGTGATGAGCTTGAAGAAGATGGTGGGCGACATCATGGGAACCGTGACGTTCCAGAACTGCTGGACGGGCGTCGCGCCATCGAGCATCGCCGCTTCGTATAGGTGTTTGGGAATGCCCTGCAGACCGGCAAGATAGATGATGTATCCGCCGGCGGCGCCCCACATGCTCATGATGATCAGCGCCGGCTTGGCCCAGGTGGGATCGGCGAACCACAAGGGCGGGTTCTGGATGCCAATGGCGCGCAGGAACACGTTGATGGGGCCGAAGTCCGGGTTGAAGACCCACAGCCACAGCAGCAGCACGGCTACACCCGTGAGGACCTTGGGCAGGAAGAAAATGGTGCGGAAAATTCGCTGCCCGGGTATCTGCTGGTTGAGCAGGATGGCGATCAGCACACCGGTGACGACGCTGAGGGGCACGGCGAACACCACGTAGAAGCCGGTGTTGTACAGCGAGGTCCAGAAGATGTCGTCATCAAAAAAGAGCCGCCGGTAGTTGTCGAGGCCGACCCAGCGGGCACGCGTCGTGACGTCGTAGTTGGTGAAGCTGGCGTACAGGGACCACAGCATCGGACCGGCAATAAAAATCAGAAAGCCCAGCAGCCAGGGCGCGATGAACAGGTAGCCCATGATGGCTTCACTACGCCTGGCGCGGCTCATACCAGCCATCGCGACCTCAAGGTGTGTCCGGGTTGATGCTTATGTGGATGAGGCGATGGCTGACCTCGGTGCATAAAACCTCCTCAGCGTGCTGGTGAAGGACTCGCAGCGGCATTCGACGTTGGTTCGAGTTGCTTAAATATATAAAAAAATTGCCGCTTTTGGTATATGCTTGACCTCAAGGCCAATCCCCTCATCTCATCCTGATAGCTCAACTGTAGAGGAGCTCCCATGCCCACGAGTCCGCTGGAGGCTACAACGCGTCATGTTCTGGCGATCGACATCGGCGGCACGAAACTCGCTGCCGGAATCGTCAGTGACACCGGAGCCTTGATCGACACCGACCGTACGCCCACCCACGCCGACGAAGGACCGGAAAAGGTGGTGGAGCGCATCCTCGACCTGAGCCGGTCCCTGCTGCGCCGTAACGTCGTCCCGGTGGCGCGCGTCGGCGTCGGCTGCGGCGGGCCACTCGACACCACCCTGGGCGTCATCCAGAATCCTCCCAACCTGCCCGGCTGGATCGACTTTCCGCTGGTGCGCCACCTTCACGACGCCCTGAAACTGCCGGTGGTGCTCGACAACGACGCGAACGCCGCCGCACTCGCCGAGTACCACTTCGGCGCCGGGCGCGGCACCCGCCACATGGTGTACCTCACCCTCTCCACCGGCATCGGCAGCGGCCTGATTCTCAACGGAGAGCTGTACCGCGGCAAGCACGGTAACGCCGGGGAACTTGGGCACCTGCAGGTGAAGTACGACGGCGAGACGTGCAACTGCGGCGGGCGCGGCTGCCTGGAACACTACGCTTCGGGGACCAACATCGCCCGCCGGGCCCGCGAACTCGCCGCGCGCCACCCGGAGTCGCTGCTCGCGCGTTCTGCTGCCTCACTGCACGACATCACCGCCCAGAGTGTCCTGATGGCCCTGCAGGCGGGTGACGCCGTCGCGTGGGACCTGTGGAATGACACCCTCGATCTGCTCGCCGCCGGAGTGGCCAGCATCGTACACACCTTCGACCCCGAGCGCATCGTGATCGGGGGTGGGGTCAGCAACTTCGGGCCGCTGCTGTTCGACGGACTGCGCGAGCGCGTGCAGCAGCGCAGCATGCCCGCTCTCATGGGCGGCGTCGAGATCCGCCCCGCTGAGTTTGCCGACAACGTCGGCGTCTTCGGCGCGGCCGCCATCGCGCTGCACGAACCACAGGAAGTCCTCGCATGACCGCCGGTCACAACCTCAAGACGTACATCGACGGTCACCGCCGAGCCCTCGAACAGCTGATCACCCTCGAACCTGAAATCAGCGCCGCCGCGCGGGCCTGTATCGAAGCGCTCAGAGGCGGCGGAAAGCTCTTGACCTGCGGCAACGGCGGCAGCGCCGCCGACGCTCAGCACTTTGCCGCCGAGCTGACCGGCCGCTACCGCCGTGAACGGCGCCCCCTGCCGGCCCTGGCGCTCACGACCGATTCCAGCGCCCTCACCTGCATCGGCAACGACTATGCCTTCGAGGACGTGTTCGCCCGGCAGGTCCGAGCGCTCGTTCAGCAGGGTGACGTCTTGATCGGCATCACCACCAGCGGCAACAGCGCCAACGTCGTCCGGGCACTGCAAGCCGGGCGTGAACAAGGGGCCATCACCATCGCCCTGACCGGCGAGGGCGGTGGACAGGCCGCCAACCACGCCGACATCACCCTGAGGGCGCCCAGCGACCGCACCGCCCACATCCAGGAGATGCACATCCTGATGATTCACGTGCTGTGCGAAACCATCGACGACACCTTCGTGGAGGCCACACCCGCATGACAACGAGCAAAGACGCGGTATTTCACATGATCGGCAACGCCCACATCGACCCGGTATGGCTCTGGAACTGGCAGGAAGGCTATCAGGAAATCAAAGCGACCTACCGCTCCGCCCTCGACCGCCTGCAGGAGCATCCGGACTTCATCTTCACCTGCTCGTCGGCTGCGCACCTCGCCTGGATCGAGGCAAATGAGCCCGAGATGTTCGAGGAAATCCGCGCGCGCGTACAGGAAGGACGCTGGGCCCTGGTGGGCGGCTGGTGGGTGCAGCCCGACTGCAATTTGCCGAGCGGTGAAAGCTTCGTGCGGCAGGGCCTGTACGGACAGCGCTTCTTTCAGTCGCGCTTTGGTCGCGTCGCCGACACCGGCTACAACCCGGACTCCTTCGGGCATGCCGGGACGCTGCCGCAGATCCTGCTGAAAAGCGGCCTGACGCGCTACACCTTCATGCGGCCCGGACCCCACGAGCAGGCGCTGCCGAGCCGCCTCTTCTGGTGGCAGGGACCGGACGGCTCGCGTGTGCTGACCTTCCGCATTCCCTACGAGTACTGCACCTGGGGCAAAGACCTCGAACCCCATGTCCGCAAATGCACCACCGAGCTGAGCGGGCAGCTGGGCGAACTGATGTGCTTTTACGGCGTCGGCAACCACGGCGGCGGGCCCACCAACGAGAACCTCGCCTCGATCACCCGGCTGAATGGCACCGCAGAACTGCCAGAGCTGCGCCTGAGCGACCCCAGCCGGTACTTCGACGCCGTGCAGCATGCGCAGGTGCCCGAGTGGAGCGGTGAGCTGCAGATTCACGCGGTCGGCTGTTACGCGGTGCATTCCGGCGTAAAACGCTGGAACCGCGCTGCCGAACTCGCGCTGGTGCGGGCCGAGAAGTTCGCGAGCCTCGCCACCGCCCTGACGGGCCTCCCCTACCCCCGGGCGGATCTCGAGCGAGCCTGGAAACGGGTGCTGTTCAACCAGTTTCATGACATCCTGGCCGGCACCTCGATCGAGAGCGCCTATGAAGACGCACGCAATGAGTACGGCGAAGCGCTCGCCACCGCGCAACACGTCACGAACGCCGCCATCCAGCGTCTCAGCTGGCGCGTCACGGTGCCTCCCGTGGAAGGCAGCAGACCTTACGTGGTCTTCAATCCGCACCCGTGGCCCGTGCGGATTCCCATCGAACACGAAACGGGCGGGGTCCCGAACGAGTTCGCCGTCAGAGACGAGCGGGGCGAAGAAGTGCCCGCTCAGCGCGTGCGCTCGGAAGCCACCGTCACCGGCTGGCGCAAGCGCCTCAGCTGGCTGGTGGAACTTCCGCCCTTCGGGCACCGCAGGTACACCATCGTGGCGCAGGCCCCACAGGACTTCGCGCCGTGCGAAGCGAGCGCCACACACCTGGAAAATGGCCTGTTCCGGCTGGACATCGACGAGCAGACGGGCGGCCTCGCCCGTCTGCTCGACAAACGCAGCGGCTCGGATGTCTTTCAGGACACTGCCGCCGTGGGCCACGTGATCCGCGACGACAGCGACACCTGGAGTCACGGCGTCTTCGGTTATCACGACCTGGTCGGCCGTTTCGCCGACGCCACCTCGGTCCTGCTCGACCACGGCCCGGTGAAGAGCACCATCCGCACCATCAGCCGCTACGCCAGCAGCACCCTCACGCAGGAGTTCTCGCTGTTCGCCGATCTGCCGTACGTGGAGGTCCGCGTGCGGATGGACTGGCACGAACGTCACCGGGTGCTGAAGCTGCACTTCCCGACCCACCTGCACTTTCCACAAGCCACCTACGAAGCCCCGTACGGTGTCACGACCCGCCCGACCGACGGAGACGAGGAACCCGGGCAGCGCTGGGCGGACCTCAGCGGCGTCTACCGTCCGACCGGCGTGATCCGCGGTCTGAGCCTCATCAACGACGCCAAGTACAGTTACCACGCCCTCGGCTCGACACTTGGCCTGACCGTGCTGCGCTCGCCGATCATCGCGCACCACGATCCTTACGTGCCCAGCGAAGACGGCGATTACCGCTTCATGGACCAGGGCGAACAGAGCTTCACCTACTGGATCGTTCCGCACGAAGGCACCTGGCGCGAGGCGGGCATTCCCCGTGCAGCGGCCACCCTCACCGAGCACCCCGTGGTGATTCCCGAGACGTATCACGAGGGCCCGCTGCCCGCTGCAGCGTCGTGGCTGAGCGTCGAACCGGCCAACGTGCAGGTGACGGTTGTCAAGCGCGCCGAAGAGGATCACGGTTACGTGCTGCGCCTGGTGGAAACGCACGGCCTGACCGCACGGGCACAGCTGTCGCTCCCATTCCTGAAACGGGAAACCAGCTTCAGCATGGGAGCTTATGAAATTCTAACCTTGCTGGTGCCCGATGACGGAGGCGAAATTGTCACCCTGAACCTGACCGAACTGGAGACGCTGAAGCCCGCCTGAGCGCCGTACGGAATGGAGTTCTGTGAGGGCGAGTCGCGTGTGGCGCTCCTCGAAGGCGTTCCTGCAGGCCATGCAGGAACGCAATTACCGCCTGGGCGTCGTCAACGGCTGGTTTGGCGCGGTGGGCGACACCTGCCTCAATGCCGGCATCGTCCTGGTGCCTTTCGCGAGTCAGCTGGGGGCTCCATACGTCGTCGTGGGGCTCATTCCCGCACTGATGGGGTTCGGCTACACTCTCCCGCAGCTGTTCGTCGCCGGCAAAGTGCGCACGCGGGCTTACAAGCTGCCGATCTACACAGGCAGCGCCTGGGTACGCACCACGGCATACCTGCTGCTCATTGCCTCGAGCGTGCTGTTCGCCGACCGGCCTCAGCTGCTTCTGGGCGCCCTCCTCGTCACGCTGGGCCTGAGCGCCTTCGCGAACGGGGTGGCCGGCTTGCCGTTTCTCACGGTGGTCGCCAAAGTCGTCCCGGCCGAGCGCCGACCGGCGTTTTTTGGCGTGCGCCAGCTCTACGGCGGCCTGCTGGCCCTGCTGACCGGGCTGTTCGTACGGGACATGCTCGCGTCGAACGTACGCTTTCCTTACAACTACACGATCATCCTCTCGGTCGGCGCGGTCGCCTTCAGCGTGGCGTACGCGCTGTTCACCCGCATTCACGAACCGCCCGATGAAGAAACACCCGAGGGCCCATCGGGCGTGCGCGCAGAACTGCGGGCGCTGCCGGGCACACTGCGCAATCCGACGATGCGGCGCTTCCTGGTACCACGAGCGCTGCTGGCCTTCGCGGGCGTCGCCGATCCTTTCTACGCGGTGTACGCTATCGGCGTCCTGGGATTACCACCCAGCATGCTGGGTGTATTCCTGATGGTCACCACGGTCGTGTCGCCCTTCAGCAACCTCGTATGGACCCGCGTTGCGCAGACGTACGGTTCACGCCGGGTGATCCGGCTCGCCACTTTCATCGCCTTGCTTCCACCGGTGCTGGCCCTCTCCTTGCCCGCCGGCGCAGGCACCTGGTTCGCCTTGGTGTTCGCCGCGAGCGCCCTGGCAGGTCCGGGCATCAACATCGGCTACACCAATTACCTGCTCAATTTTGCACCGGCACACGACCGGCCCCGGTATATCGGGGTGGTCAACACCACGCTCGGGCTGCTCTCTTTCATGCCGATCCTGGGGGGAGGCGTCGCTGACCAGGTGGGCTTCCCGGTGGTATTTTCGCTGGCGCTCACGGCGTTGGGGCTGTCGTGGTTTTTCGTGCACAAGCTCAGCCGCACGGACTGACGCCCGGACCGCGACGGCGCGGGCTTCGCCGGCCGGTCAACCACCGCGAGAACTCCAGCTGTGAGTGCCGGTTCGTGTGGCGCTGCCCTACCGGTGGGCAGCGCCACGTCCGGCGAGGTCGAGGAAAGTTTCACTCCAGTCGCGGGCGAAGCGTTCGATTCCGAAGCGCTCGCAGGCCGTGCGGCGCCCCCCCGCACCGAGCTCGCGGGCAAGGCCTGGGTTACGAAGCAGGTGCGAGGCGTACCCGATGACTTTGCGAAGGTCAGTCCCGACAAAACCGTTCGTGCTGTTTCGGATGGTGCTGACCATTTCGGTTATGGCGAGCCCGACGACCGGCATGCCGATCATCATGGCTTCGCAGATGGCCACGCCCAGGCTGGTGTAACGAATGGGGTTGAATAAAAAGCGGTCGCGGCCCTGCATCAGGTGCAGCTCTTCCAGGCCCAGCGACCAGCCGCCGTAGCGTTCGGCGTCCATGCCGGCCAGGTCAAGGGGCAACTCCCGGCGGGTCCGCTCGAAGACGTCAGCCCCCAGGCGTCTTCCGCGCTGATGGATGTTGTTGATCACCACCAGGCCTCGCTCGAGTTCGCCGGTGTCGTGTGCCTCATGGGGTACGGTCACGCCGTGCTCGATCACCCGGGTGGGTGTGCGGCCAGAATCCCACATGAGGTCGTTGAAGTGCGTGACGTGCACCAACAGCATGGTGGCATCATCGACCGGGTGCTGCGTGTCGGTGGGTGATTCGCGTGGCGGGTCGTGCTCGAGGTAGATGCGCGGTATGGAGCGCTGCGCCTCGCTGAGAATCCGATGCTGGTCGGCTTCGTACGGTCGGCGCGCCTGAAAGAGGATGACGTCAAACGTTGTGCACCCTACCTCTTCCAGGGGAATGTCGTGCACATTGTCATCCAACCAGAAGTTGGTGCCGCGCCCGCCGCTCCCACCGGATTCGTCCTCGCTCACCGGCAGATAGCAGTCATCAGGTGCGTGCGACACGTAGTACATGCAGCTGCCGTGAACCGGCCAGGTCAGGATTCGAAGTCGCCGCATAGAGTCTCCTTCGATCGCGTCAACGCGCAGCCTACCGGCACAGCGGCCTGAGGCGCAAACTGGGTGTCTTTTGCTTGTGGCTGCCGGGCCTTCAGGCGATGTGGCCGGCGAGCGGGATGTGCCACTGAGGCTGATCGATTCCCTGGTGGACTCACGTGGCTCGCCTGAGCCGTCTTGGTTGACGTTCGGTGCACGCGGCCTGTGAGCGCGCGTGGCAGTCGGGCAACGCCTGCGGATGTAGCCCGGCTCTCATTCTCAGGGGTTGACGGAGCATGAATTTCTTAATAAAATAAAGAAAATAAAACGCAATAAATCGCTTGAGTGCGATCCAGGAGGAAGTATGAAACGAAAGGTCCTCATTGTCACCGGCATGCTGCTTGGCCTGAACGCGCTCAGCGCTCCTGCGGCTGCCCAGCAGAAGGTCAATCTCAAGTTCTCCGCTCACTGGCTCAGTGAGCAGCGGCGACCCACCATCAACAGCATCGTCGAGACCTGGAACAAACGAAACCCCAACATTCAGGTTGAGTACATCGGCGTGCCGTTCGATCAGATCATCACCAAAACCGTCGCCGGTGTGGCCGCAGGCAACGCACCCGACGTCGTCGTCATCGATATCCGCACGGCCAAGCAACGCGCCGCAAAAAACCAGAACGTCAACATGAGCGCCCTGGGTGCCGACCAGCTCAAGAGCGGCTTCTTCCCCAACCTCTGGGAAACCGGCACCTACAACGGCAAACAGTACGCCCTGCCCTTCGTGACCGACACCCGCCTGCTGTTCTACAGCAAAGCCGCCTTCAAGGAAGTCGGTCTCGATCCGAACAAGCCCCCCAAGACCTGGGCCGAGCTCTGGAGCTACGCCGAGAAACTTGACAAGAAAGACGGCAACCGCTTCAGCCGCATGGGCTTCCACCCGATGTTCGGTGACTTTGGATACGAAGGCTGGGTGACCAACACCGGTGGGTCGCTGTGGGACAAGAACTACGAAAATCCCCGCGTGAACAGCCCTGACGCCGTCAAGGCCCTCGACTGGATCAAGAAGTGGACCGACAAGTACGGCGCGAACAACGTCGCCAGCTTCCGGGCGTCCTTCGGTGGCGGCGCGCAGGACGAGTTCATGTCCGGCAAAGTGCCCATGGTCGTCAAGAACGGTAACTACCTCACGACCCTCAAACGCAATGCCCCGGACCTCCAGTACGGCTTTGTTCCCGTACCCACCGAAGACGGCAAGCAACACGAATCGACGTCCTGGGGCGGCGGCTTCAACATCGAAATTCCCGCCGGCACCAAGCACCCCAAAGAAGCCTTCGCCTTCGCGAAGTACCTCGCCACAGAAGGCGCCAAAGTCTGGGCAGCCGAACAAAACGACCTGCCTGGGTACCAGGTCGCCCGTCTGGCCAACAAAAACCCGGAGTTCCTGAAGCAGGCCAACAACCTGAAACACACCTTCATCAGCGTCTCGCCCGTCTTTGCTCCGAACTACGACCGGGCTGTCGCCAAGGCCGTCGACGACGTGCTGCTGCGTGGCCAGGCCGTCAAACCGGCCCTCGACGAAGCGCAGGCCGCGGTGGAGAAACTGGTCGCCGACGGCAAACGCGACGCGACCCGCTAAACGAATCACGCTCCAGTCAAGCGAACAGAGAAGCGGTGGTGGGTTGCGGCCCACCGCCGCTTCTCTGTTTTGGTGGCCAACATGACCGCGATGCCCCGAAATGTCATCCTGATTCAAATCGATTCACTCAACCGGCACTTTCTGAGAACGTACGGCAACTCCTGGGTGAATACCCCCAACCTTGACGCCTTCGCCGAACGGGCCATCGTGTTCGAGCAGCATTTCACCGGTTCCCTTCCCTGCATGCCCGCCCGCCGGGAAATCTGGGCCGGGACTGAGGAATTCTGGTGGCGCCCCTGGGGACCGCTGGAACCCTGGGACGAACCCATCGCCTATCACGCCAACCGCGCCGGGATCATCACGCAGCTGATCACCGATCACTACCACTTTTTCGAGTGGGGCGCGCACAGCTACCATCATGACTTCGCCGGGTACGAATTCATTCGCGGTCACGAGCACGACAACCGCGTCACCGCGCCGCTGCTACAGGTGCCCCCCTGGGCCAGGCGGATGGTGAGCGAACACGGCGAGTCCGCACGAATCTACCTGCGCAACGTCGCGGCCTTCAAGCGGGAGGAGGACTACTTCGCGCCGAAGGTAATGCGCGCCGCCGCCGAATGGATCGAGCGCAACCACACCCATGAGCGTTTTTTCCTGCACATCGACAGCTTCGACGTCCACGAACCTTTTCACGTTCCCGAACCCTACCTGCATCAGTACACCGATGAAGACCCGGATGAATTCAATCCCTGGCCCCGCTACGGCCGCAGCGACGAAGGCGACCTCGCGCTCACTCAGCGCGAACTGCAATGGGTGCGCGCCCAGTTCGCCGGCAAGCTCAGCATGGTCGACACCTGGCTCGGGCGCGTCTTCGACACCCTCACGAAACACGACCTGTGGCAGGGCACGACGGTCATCATCACCACCGACCACGGGCATTATCTCGGCGAGCACGGCCGCATCGGCAAACCCGCCAGTCCTCTGTGGAACACCCTCACCCACATTCCGTTGCTGGTGTGGCATCCCGGCCAGGCCGCGCGGCGTGTCCAGGCCATCACACAAACCGTGGACCTGCATGCCACGGTGCTCAACCTGCTGGGCCTGCCGTCAGCAGCCACACACTCGTGCAGCTTTCTACCCGTGCTGCTGGGCAACACCAACACGCACCGTGAGCTGGCCGTTTACGGGTACGCGAGTGCTCGCGTCGGCGTGACCGACGGTCAGTGGACGCTGCTGCGCGACCACGACCCACAGTGCGGCCCCGCGCACTGGTACTCACTGCAGGTCGGACAGCTCGACACCCGCAGTTACCCCGCCCGCTACGAACGACCCACATCGTATCCCGAACTCACCCCAGGGCATTTTATCCCGGGCGTCGCGACGCCCCACTGGCGGATGCCCGCCCGTTCCGGCGAGATCCGAAACCTGCACGCGCCCCGGGCGGACCTGCTGTACCGGGCCAGTGACCTGGAGCAGCAGCATGACCTGAGCGACACCCACCCTGCACAGCTTCGCTCGCTCGAAGAGCGCCTGCGGACGCATATGAACGCGCTCGGTGTGCCCGAAGAACAGTTTGCACGGCTCCGCTTGTGAGGGGTGCTGCCTTTGGCAGCACCCCTGAGCGATCGGATGGACTACTCTCCTGCAAGACGCCCCTCGACCTTGATCGGGGCCGAGGGGCCAGAAAGGCTTCGTGACCCGACCGAACATCCTGCTGATCACTTCCGATCAACAACGCTACGACGCCGTCGGTGCTCACGGCAGCCCTTTCCTCACCACCCCGCACCTCGACTCGCTCGCCCACGAAGGCGTGACGTTTCAACGTACGTACTGCCCCAACGCCGTCTGTACTCCTTCGCGGCTGTCGTTGATGACCGGAACGTTCCTTTCCCGGCACGGCGGCTACAACATCGGCTGCACGGCAATCGACAAAACACGGTTTCTGAGCGTCATGCTGCGCGCCGCCGGGTACCGCACGCACCATATTGGCAAAGCCCACTGGCACCCCTGGAACGACAGCAGCCCGGAAAAAGCGCCCGTCGACGAGCACGGCACACCGTGGCGAGACTTCGTGGGCTTTGACACAGCCGAACTGACCACCGGGCACGTGACCTGGGGCGTCACAGGACATTACGCCCGCTGGCTTGAACGACGAGGCATTCCACGCCGTGAACTCAACCAGATCACGCCCCTGTTCGCGCAGGATCCCAACGAAACCGGCACTTGGGGAATGCCGAGTGCAAACCACAGTAGCGCCTGGATCGCCGAACGCACCACCGATTTTCTGGAGCGTCACGACCACAGGCAACCATTCTTCCTGAACCTTGGCTTTCAGGATCCTCACCACCCGCACGCCGTACCGTTTGACTTCGAAGCAAGGGTCGACCAGGATCAGCTGCCAGGCACCATCTCCAGCGAGACGGACACGGACGTACCAGAGCCGGTACAGCTGCTGCGCTCGGGCCACATCAACAGCAGCCGTTACCGCGGGCCCTTCGAGATTGCCGGGAATAGCGGTACCCACGACTGGCAGGCGTACTTCTCCGATCCGGCGCGCGAGCGCGCCACGCGGGCGCATTACTACTCGCTCGTCAACCTGATCGATCAGCAACTCGGGATCATCCTGAACGCCTTAAAGGCCTTGGAATACGAGCGTGACACCATCGTGGTCTTCACCTCCGATCACGGGGACATGCTGGGAGACCATGACATCGGCCAGAAAGGACCCCTGGC
Source organism: Deinococcus peraridilitoris DSM 19664 (assembly GCF_000317835.1). Lineage (NCBI taxonomy): Bacteria > Thermotogati > Deinococcota > Deinococci > Deinococcales > Deinococcaceae > Deinococcus > Deinococcus peraridilitoris. The sequence continues at coordinate 67,095 of NC_019793.1, forward strand.
GTACGAAAGCGTCCTGCGCGTTCCCCTGCTCCTGCGCTACCCCGGCCACGTCGAGTTGCGTGCCCTTGAGCATCCGGTGTCGCTGGTCGATGTGTATCCGACACTGCTGGGGTATGCGGGTGTGCCATGCCCACGTGTCGACGGCATCGACCTACGGTCTTATCTGCACGGCGGCCCTGCGCCTTCCCGCCCAGGCGTACGCGTCGAATACAAGGAAGAACCCGACCGCTTGCGGTATAAGGCCTGGATCACCACGCATTACAAGCTGGTGGTCTACCCTGGTGAGTCCTTTGGCGAACTGTACGACCTGAACCGTGATCCGCACGAGCACAGCAACCGCTTCCACGATCCGGACTTCTCGGCGATCAAGGCCCAGCTGCTGACCCAACTGCTCGAGGATCTCGAACGCTCCGAACCGGCCAGCGAACGGCCAAGCCGGGTGTAAGTTGCTGAAGCTGAAGAGAAACGATGGCTCGGAGCCCGGAGCGATCATCCCCAACTCCTGATGCTCAGTCCGCCATGGTTTCACGCCCTCCACATTCACCGGCGCGACACCGACTCGTGCCCCGCTTGCCGACGTCACACGCGGCCCAACCCTGGGAGCATGGCGGGCAGCGCCATCGCGAGCCCAGGATCAACCCCGGGCATGCTGAGCAGGCGTGCCCGGCATGTTCGTCGTCAGTGACCTTCCGCACCCGAGTTCACGTGTCGGGTGATCATCGTCCAGCGCCTGTCATTCCTGACGCAGGGTTTACATGACGCTCTCGGTATTGCCCAGGAAGTGCTGGGCTTGTATTGCGAGGTCCGGACGGTCCGTGGTGATCTGCCGGACGGGCTGACTCCACCAGTACTGAATTTCCGCTTCTTCATTCGGTACCCAGACGCCAAGGTGACACTCGGAAATTGTGTCTTCAATCGTTGATCGTCAGGGACGTCCTCTGTCGGGTGGATCCCCGATTTGCGTAATTCCCGGAATTCACGCACGAGCCGCTGAACTTCACGAACAGGCAGGAACTTGAGGTTGAAGATAATGCCTGGAACGAAGTTGTCGGCTTCACCGTCGTTCACTTCGTAGATTGCGCGAACATCAGCAGGCAAGGGAGCGCCGATCAGTTCTTCAAGCTGAATCAGGTCGTGCTGGGCAGCGGGGCCGTTCAGGCGCGGGTGTGTTCCTGGGATGAGGCGTTCGACGGCTTCAAGAAGCAGATGCAAGTGCTGCACGTTCGTCATGACCTCTTCAGAGTGGTGCCGCACTGGGTGAAATGGCAAGCAGCCGGGAAGAGCAGGTTCTCAGCCCTGCAAAGCCCCGATCGATCCTCTCAGTCGGCCCGGCCAGGTCCAGTGGCCCGCCGCTTGACCTGCTCGCGCGGTTCAGTCCGAGTTGGAAATTGTTCTTTCATGCTGCGGAGAAGACTTTGCGTCCCCTGATCATGGTCCAGATGACGCTGAAGTTGCGATCGAGCAGCACCAGATCGGCGTCCGCTCCAACAGCGATCCTGCCCTTGTTCGGCAGTCCGAGCAGCGTAGCAGGCGTGGTGGCGGCCATGGTGACGGCGTCGGTGAGCGAGATACCCAGCTCGACCGTGTTGCGCAGGGCCTCGTTCATGGTGACGGTGCTCGACGCCAGGGTCCCGTCGGTCAGGCGCGCGACGCCAGCCTCTACTGTGACGGTATGACCGCCGAATTGGTATACCCCGTCGCCAAGCCCCATTGCCTGGAGCGCGTCAGTGATCAGCACCATGCCCTGAGGGCCTTTCAGTTTGTGCATCAGCCGCACGATGGCCGGGTGCAGGTGCACGTGATCCACGATCGCCTGCACGCTGACCTGCGGCTGCTCGAACGCCGCGACGATCAGGCCGGGGTCGCGGTGGTGGATGGGGCGCATCCCGTTGAAGCAGTGGGTGATGTGCGTCGCACCATGCCGGAAGGCTGCGAGTGCTTCCTCGTACGTCGCGTCCGAGTGAGCGACCGCGACGATCACACCTCGCTCGCGCAGAAAGCGGGTCAGCTCCAGCCCGCCCGGCAGCTCTGGTGCCAGCGTAACCATCTTCAGCAACGGGCCCGCCCGTTCGAGGATCAGCTGCATCTCCTGCAGATCAGGATGCCGCAGGGACGCTTCGTTCTGCATGCCCTTGCGTTTGGCGTTCAGGTACGGTCCTTCGGCGTGAATTCCAGCGATGAGCGCTCCGGGCTCGACACCGATGGTTTCCCGCACGCGGTCGATCAGGTGCAGCAACGGTTCGAGGGCCGAGCTGACGGACGTGACCAGAAAGGAAGTGCATCCGGTCGCGGCGCACGCGCGTGAAACCTGTTCGATGCTTTCGCGGGTGCCGTCCATCATGTCGTGCCCGCTGGCGCCATGTATGTGGACGTCGATCATGCCAGGAATCAGCAGGTGACGTTCGCCGTCGAGCACGTGCATCCGTTCAGTTGCGGGTGCGCGTCCCTCTTGCAGCTGAGCGACGCGACCTTCCCTCAGCTGCAGGGAGGCGTCTTCGAGCAGGCCTGCTTCCGTCACGACACGGACATTTTCAATCCAGAACGCGTCCACGAGTTCCTCCTGTGTTTCGCTTATGGTCCTCATGGCAGGGAAAGGTGATGAGGTCGTGCGGACCAGCCTTGGCCAGGTTGGTTGCCAGGGCCCATCCTTGCGACGCGGGCGTCTTCAGAACGGCATGTGGAGCGGCTGTCCGCCAGTAAATTAAGAGTACTCTATTATTTAATAGCTTAAAATAATAGAGCAATTCGCGGATCTGCTGTTTTCCGAAGCTCACGATCCGCGCCGTCAATACAGACACGTCTCACCTCGCGCTTCTCTCTGCCGGAAAGGAAAACATGATCAGACCGAACATCCTGCTCATCGTGGTCGATCAGATGGCGCACGACGTGATCGCGCGGCTCGGTCACCCAGCTGTGCTCACTCCACACCTCAACGCGCTCGTCACCCGCGGAGTCACCTTCACCAGCGCCCATTGCAACTCACCCATCTGCGTATCGTCACGGACCGCGCTGATGACCGGCCTGCTCGTCCGGGACAACGGCGCCTTTGACAACGGCTCGGAGTTCCCGGCGAGCATTCCGACCTTCGCCCATCACCTCAACCGCGCGGGGTACACCACCATCCTGTCGGGCAAGATGCACTTTGTCGGCCCGGACCAGCTGCACGGCTTTCAGGAAAGGCTCACGGCGGACATCTCGCCTTGCGGCTTCGAACTGACGCCCGACTGGACTCAGGGGCCTGTGGCGAACGAAGGAACCAGTGTCAACCGCCTGCGCTACCCACCAGTTCGGCCCTGGAGTCTGCAGCTCTCCTACGATGACGAGGTCCTGCACAGCGCGCTCGTACGCCTGCGCCAGCTGCGCGAGGAAACACCGCCATTTTTCATGTGCGTGTCGTTCAGCCATCCACACGACCCCTTTCTGGTGCCCCAGTCCTACTGGGACGCTTACGCGCAGCGTGACATCCCGCTGCCGAGCACACCTGCTGAGGACCCGGGGTCACTGCATCCCTACAGCCAGTGGATTCAGAAACACCACGAAATCGACCGCTTTCCCCTCTCCCCCGCAGAGACCCTTCAGGCCCGGCGAGCCTATTACGCGGCGGTCACCTACGTCGATGAACTCGTGGGGCAGCTGCTCGCCGAACTGTCCCGCCTGGACCTCGATGACACCATGGTCATCTTTACCAGCGATCACGGTGAAATGCTCGGTGAGCACGGCATGTGGTTCAAGCGCACCTTCTACGACGGCGCCGTGAAGGTTCCACTGATCATCTCGCACCCCAGCGTGCGCCAGAATGTCATCCGTCCCGAAGCCGTGTCACTGGTGGACCTCACGGCGACCCTGCTCGAATACGGCGATGTTCCCGACGCTCACGCGCACATCGAGCGCCTGGCCGGAAACAGCCTGCGGCCCCTGCTGGAAACGGCGGACGGAGCCTGGAGTCAGCGCGTGATTTCGGAGTACTACTCGGAAGGCACAGTCGAACCGATGCTGCTGCTGCGCACCGAACGCTACAAGTTCGTGTACGTGCACCAGTATCCTCCCCTGCTGTTCGATCTTCAACACGACCCGCTCGAGCTGCACGACGTCGCTTTTCAGGAGCAGTACCAGCCCGTGGTCACGGCACTGCAAGACGAGCTGCTGGCCGGACTTGACGTGAACGCCTTGCGTGAGCGCATTCTGCGCAGTCAGCAGGAACGGCTGCTGATCGTAGCGGCCACGCGAGCCCCGAATGCCTGGAAGTACCAGTCAGTTCGTGACGCCTCGCGGCTGTACCCCCGCGCCATGTCCTGAGCGGCTTGTGTTTGGTGCTTCGGCGCTGCGATTCCGGGTGAACTGCCCTTCGGCGAAGGCAGATACCCGGGGCCAGAGTACCCTTCGGCAAAGACCGACACGCTGCGAAAGGCGCCGCCTTCGTGCCTGATCAGAAGCGTTACACGTCCGCAGGGTCTACGAGACGCTCCTGACGGTGCCGTAGCTTCTCCTGGTACATCCGTTCGTCACTCAGGCGCATCAGGTCACCGGAGCTGCGGGCTTCGTCCGGAAAGGCGGCGATGCCCGTACTCACGTCAGCTTCGGAAAATCCAGCAGCGCGCAGGTTGGCGACGGCGAACCTCACGCGCTCGTGCAGCACCTTGAATCCGGGTATGCCGGTGTGCCGCAGGATGGCCGCGAATTCATCTCCACCCAACCGGAAGAGCTGATCTTCCTGCCGCAAGGTCTTCTTCATCTGCTGAGCGAATTCTTGCAGAAACTCGTCGCCTCGCGCGTGCCCTTCACCGTCATTGACCGACTTCAATCCATCGAGGTCAAATGACACCACACTGACGGGATACGCGTGGCGCCGCGCGCTGTTGAGGGCTTCATCCAACGCAGCGTCAAAGGCCCGGCGGTTCCCGAGACCCGTGAGGGTATCGGTCAAGGCCGCCGCCGCCAGCAGTTCGAGGTGACGTTGTCGTTCCAGGGCTACACTGACGCTCCGGGCGCCGGCTTCCAGCAGCCGACGGTCGCGTGGTGTCCAACCCACCGCTTGTGTCCGCAGGGACGACAGCACGAACGTTGTGCCGCTGACATCCAGCGGAATGTGCGCGAGACTGCGGCAACCATGCAGCTTGAACACCGTCAGCACCCCGGAATGACTCATGGCATCCTCGATGTACACGGGCACGTGCTGCGCCTGAGCCTGCCAGAGAGGCGCTGCTGAGCGGGGTAAACCGTCCTGAAAGCCCTGCAGGATACTCGCCTGCAAGGCACCCTGTACGTGCCGGAGGTACGCCACGTCCGAGCGAAGTTCCCACAGCAGCAAGGAACTCACGCCCGTCAGTTCCGCCAGCAACGTCATGGCATCACGCATGATGTCGTGCGCGTCGCCGGACTGCTCCAACGCTGAGGACAGCCGGTAGAGCACTTCCACCTCCCGGCGTCCCTGCTCGACTTCGAACAGCAGGCGAGCGCGCTCCAGGGCGTAACGCAATGCCCGCTCGAGTAACACGGCACTCAATTCGCTTTTAACAAGGTAATCTGCAGCACCCAGGCGCATGGCGGCTTCGTCAACTTCACGGTCATTCACGCCTGTCAGCAGCAGCGCCGGTGTCGCCCGATCATGCTGGCGCAGCCATTCGAGAACGTCGAGACCGCTCTGGCCACCCAGCCGGTAATCCACGAGATACAGGTCATACTCCGCGAAAGCCATCTCAGCTTTGGCCGCTTCCACACTCTGAACCCAACGCACCTGGCAGGTCCACCCTTGAAGCTCACGCAGCAGTTCGCGTGACAAGACGAAATCATCTTCGTCGTCGTCGACGATCAACACCCTCAGCGTCGTTTCCGCCATGATCAGCTTTCTGCGGGCGGATCGGGCAGCTGCACGATTTCGATCCAGTAGCGGCCGAGGTCACGCATCACGTCCACCAGCGCTGCAAAGGTGACCGGTTTCGTCACAAAGGAATTGACGCCCAGATCGTAACTTCGCACGATGTCCTCCTGCGCTGCGGAGGTGGTCAGCACGATCACCGGAATAGAGCGCAGCGCCGGGTCACTCTTGATTTCCGCGAGCGCTTCACGGCCGTCCTTGCGAGGCATGTTCAGATCCAGCAGGATCAGGCCAGGTCGGGGGGCGCTGCCCGGCGCGGCGTACTTCCCGCGCCGTTTAAGGTAATCGAGCAGTTCCTCACCATCTTGGACGCATCGAAAGTTATTCAACACCCGGCTTTCCACCAAGGCGTCCTGCGCAAACATCCGGTCATCCTCGTCATCGTCGGCCATCAGGATGGTGATGAGCTGACGCGTCTGCTTCTCCAGCCTGGCGTCGTGCTTGTTAGTCATGCCTTTCTCCTGGTCCTGTCTGATACGTCATGGGCAGGCTCACTATAAACGTCGAACCCTCCCCGGGCGTGCTGCGGGCGGTAATGGTCCCACCATGACGCTCCACGATCTTGCGCACGATGGCCAGTCCCATTCCGGTTCCTTCGTACTTGCCTCGACCGTGCAGACGCTGGAATGGCGTGAAGATCCGGTCGAGGTATTTCTCGTCGAACCCCAGCCCCTGATCCTGCACCTCGATCACGCAGCTGTCGCCGTTCACCTCAGCGCGGACCTCGATCACCTGAGGAGTGTCACGGTGGTACTTCAAGGCGTTGCCGATGAGGTTCTGCATCAGCTGCCGCAGTTGCGTGGCGTCTCCTGGCAGCACCGGAAGCGCGCCCACGCGAAGTTGCGCCCCCTGACGTTCAATGGTCACCTCCAGGTCACACACAACGGCCTGCACGATGTCCGCGAGGTCGACCGGCCCGAACGGCTGGGCACGTGACGTGACGCGCGACAAGCTCAGCAAATCGTTGATCAGCGCCTGCATACGGAACGCGGCGGCTTGCATACGATCCAGGTAATCACGGCCATCATCGCCAAGCTCAGCAGCATAACGGCTTTTGAGCCGGTCGGCGAACGCCTGCACCTTGCGCAGTGGTTCTTGCAGGTCGTGCGAGGCGACCGACGCGAAATCCTGCAGTTCACGGTTGCTGAACTCCAGCTGCCGCGCGAACGCCTGCAGGGCCGACTGGCTTTCCTTCAGGCTGCGCGTGCGCGCTTCGACCCGATGTTCGAGGTCGGCATTCAACGCGCGAATCGCCTGCTCCGCACGCTTGCGCTCACTGATGTCGGTACCCGTCACGACCGCCGCGACCCGCGCCCCTTCCGCGTTGTGAATGGGCGCGGCAGAAAAGGTAGCACGCCGCAAACTCCCATCCGCACGCAGCACATCAATTTCCTGCTCATGAACGACTTCACCATCCTTGACGGCGCGCGCGAGCGGCCACTCGTGCGCCTCGACCGCCCGGCCGTCCGGATGAAATCCTTTGTAGTAGGCGTATTCCTTTATTTCTGCCGCAGGCAGAAAGCCGTGACCCCACAAGCGCCGCACACCCTCATTGCCGAGCAACAGACGCCCGGAAGGCGCTTCGGCGAGCCAGACGGCGCTCGGCATTTGCTCGAGGACATTGAACAGCAGCGTCCGCTCGGCCTGCACCTGCTCGAGCAGCGCCGCGCGCTCCTGCTGCGCCTGGTGGCGGTGGGTGATGTCCAGGATCACGCCGTCCAGCCATTCCACTGTTCCCCTCGAGGACTTGACCGCTTGGCCACGCTCATGCACCCAGCGCACCTCGCCGTTCATGTGAATGACCCGGTATTCGAGTTCGAACGTCTCGTCGGACTGCACCGCGCGAATCACGTTCCGCTCGACGTCCTCGGCGTCCTCAGGGTGAATCAGGCTGGCGTAACTGCGGGGAGTGGTCCCCATGAAATCCCCGGCCGGGTAACCGGTCAGTTCAAGAACGCGCTCCGAAATGAACACCATGGTCCAGTGCTCATCGAGTGCGCAGCGGTACACCACGCCGGGCACGTTGGATGCCAGGGACTTGAAGCGCAGTTCGCCTTCATCAGCCTCGATGGTGGCCCGCTTCTGCTCATGGATGTCCGTGCAGGTGCCGACCCAGTGAATAATCTGGCCTTCCGGCGACCGGACAGGTCCGGCGCGGCCCAGGTGCCAGCGGTAGCTGAAGTCCGCCGCCCGGAAGCGGGTTTCAATGACGTACGGCTCGCCGGTCCTGACCGCTTCCAGGCGCCGGGCCAGGTACCGCTCGCGGTCCTCGGGATGCAACACCACCTCCCAGCCACGCCCTTGCGTGGCCTCAACGCTCAGACCGGTGTAGTCGTACCACGGGCGGTTGAAGTAAGTCGGCCAGCCATCCGAGTCACTGATCCAGACGATGTGCGGCAGCACCTCCATCAGGGTGGCAGTGTCCGGAAGAATTGGGAAGGGCTGCGACGCAGCAAGCAGAGCATCAGGATGGGTCATGCAGTTTCACCTTGGGGAATAGCGGCAAAGAAGTTTGGCGATAGCCAGAAACCATGAAAGAGCAGCCCTGAAGGATGCACGGTCCGGGCATGGTAGGCCAGGCGGTCCATATGGCGCGTTCAGTCCGCCTGGGCAGCTGTACGTGTTCAGCACACGCACACTAAAACGGCTCACTGGCCTCCAGCTTAACAGCCGTGTCCGTGTTGCCCATGAAAGTTTTTCGGCGTGCTCGACCCGAAATGCTGCTGGTGAGGCCTTCCGGTTGATGCCAGCACCGACCGGAGAGGTACCCCTACCAGCGCGTGATCCTGCACGGAAACCGGTTTCCGTGCAGGTTGAAAGACCAGCGAGCCTGCCTTCAGAAGGTGACGCGGAATCGGCGGGTAACCGGCCGGATCAGGAGGCCGTTTGGCGAACCTGCTGCGCCCGGTCGCCTGGGTGAACAACTGAAAAGCTGCGCTCGTCACGGGCTCGATAATTATCCGGAAGTCTTTCACACGCACTGTGCGCTCTGGACGTTCCTGCGGGTGGTCAGCGAGCATCCCATCCGGAATTCGCCTCCGGAAATCCAGCGCATTCCTGCCCGACAACTCGGCGCCGCGGACGTCACACTCCACTCCAGCCAGCCAAGCGCAGCGTCACACGCTTTCCCCTGCGCGGGCAATGACCTTGAGGTCGTCAGGCGTAGACGTCCCGGGCCACCCCTCCACTGCTTGGCAGGCGTACAGCACCGCCCCGACACTCCAGGCGTGGGATTGCGTGAGCAGCATGCCCTTGGACTGAAAGCAGTTGGTGTTGTAGTAGCGCTCGGTCACCATACCCTTGTACGCGTTGAAGTCGCCGTCCTCGCGCGCGACGAACTGCAGGAAACACGCGAGGTTGTCGCGGGTGCGCTCCAGGTAATAGGCGTCCTTGGTGTGCGTCCAGAGCCTCAGCATCTCGGGCAGGCAGATCAGGCCGTAGTTGTGCAGGTGCTGATTTGAGGGTGAGGCCTGATCGGCACCCCTGGAAGCGAAGGCGAACTGCTTGAGGAACGAGCGCTCCGGAAAGCGCAGGTTGTACGTCCAGCGGAAAGTCATGGTCCAGTCGGCCGCGCGACACGCGAGTTTCAGCCACCGTTCATCCCTCGTGTCCTCGTAGAGGTGCACGAACGCCATCACGGCGTTGTAACCGTCCTCCGAGGTCGGACAGAGGTGCACGTCCTCAGGAGCGCCGTAGATGAATTCGTCCTCGACGAACGCGCGATAGTACTCACCCGCACGAACGGCAGCCGCGCGGTAGGAGGGAACATCAAACGAGCGCGCGGCGTGCAGGAGCGCGCTGATCCACAGCAGGCCGCCCGCGCCTTCCCATTCCATCACCTCACCGCTCTCTGCCGCGTAGTACTGCCCGAACGAACCGTCCGCGCGCTGAATCGACAGCACGTAATCGAGGTTGGACTGCACCGCCCAACGCCAGTGGTCATGCTGAACCCCGAGGTTTTTTTCGGCTGCCAGGGCGTGCAGCATGAACAGGGTGCATTCAGAGATGGTCCGTGCCTGAATCCAGCCTTTGTGGGGTGTCCAGCCGTGACTCCATCCTCGGTCGTGGCGCCATTCACCCCAGAACATCCCAGCAGGCGCGACGCCCGTGCTGATCTTGTCGAGCACGCTGATGGCAGCCTGCGTGTATTCAGGCCGGTTGTGCGCTCGCCCGTACGTGAGCAGCGCGTGCGCGTAGGGCGCCCCACTCACCCAGCCGACGTGCATGTTGGGACGGTCGGCTTTACCGCCTTCCCGGTCGAAAGCGGCTGTTTCGTAGAGCAGCGCCTCTTCGGGATGGTAATGCCAGGTGAACAGTCCGTGCGCGGTCAGCTCCGCGGCTTCGCGGGTGTTCATCCAGGGATTGAGCGGATGATCGTGGCGCTCCAGTTCGTACAGTTCCCGCACCAGTGGATTGTAGGCGTGCAGGTCCGGTCCGGCGAGGTAGACCCGGAAATGCAGCGTCATGGGCGCGTCCCTTTGGAAGTGAAAGACAGGACGTTCCGGCGGGCCGGGCGTATCCGGAGCGAGGAAGACCACCGGTTCCTCACGGTATGGGAAGTTCAGCCAGATGGCCCGTTCGTTCGCGCTTCCGGCAAAGCCCACGCCGGTCATGCCCACCGCAGACTCCTCGGTGGTGGCAAGCGCCGCGCACCCTTCGGTGGTCCAGGCGAACACGGCCGGTAATGCCGCGCGGTCAGAGCGAAACGACCACGAAGCGGACACCAGCTGCTGCGCGTCACCACCCTCAGGGTCGTACCGTGGGTAAATTCTGGTGCAGTGCGCCAGACGGTTTTCCTTGTAGAACGCGCCGGGAATCAGCCAGGTGGGTGTGCCCATACCGGTCAGTTCGAAGCGCACCCGCACGGCGCAGGCCTGCACGGACGCTGCGGTGCTCCGCACCACCAGCTCGACGTTCGTGTACGCACAGTGCTGGCCCTGTTGAAGCGCCCAGGTGGCCGTGACCTCAAAGTCATGCGCGGCGCCCCGCAGACGCCAGCCGCCGTCATCGAGCCGTTGGGAGACATCGATGGGCACCGTCCGCACCACGTCACCCTGCGCTCCCGGGAACAGCAGTTCGACCAGCGCCCGGCTGCGCAGGTGCGTTCCGATCCGCAGTTCACCGCCGTGCACTTCGAGGTCATTCACAAAGGGTCACCTCTGAATTGATGGCTTGAATTCGTACCCGCCGATCTTCGGCTTCAGGCGACCAGCTGACGTGCACCTCACGTCGTTCACCGGGCAGCAGGTGAAAATGATTGCTGCTGAAATACGCCCAACCGGGCGCTCCCCGTTCACGCTGAGGTTCCAGACGCACGTCAAGCGCGACGAAACTGCCGCCGTTGGTGATTTGCAGTACCCCGGGTCGCGGGACATCAACGCGCAGGGTAGTGCAGAGAGAGTGCAGTACGGGACGAAGCGTTTCTCCTTTCACGAACAGGTAGCGATTTTCCGCGACAATTGCCGTTGCGGCATCGAGAATTTTCAGGTCGAGAAAGAACACCTCGTCCGTGATCGCGGCGCGTGACAGGCAGACCTCATCCACGCGTACGGCGTCGTTGCCCGGCAACATGATGGCGCGCGTGCGGCTCAGGGCCACCTTTCCCGAGGCGCCGATGACACTCACCTGCACGCTGAATTCACCCAATGGCCGTGCGTGCTGATGGGCCACGAACACCTCTGCTTCGAAATGCGTGCGTTGACTCAGCATCTGCGCGGCAAAGCGGGCCGTGACGGCCAAAGCGTCATAGGCCTTCCGGACGGCCCAGTACCCGCTCTTGGTTTCGGCGTCGTAATCGACGGCGCTGGTGCTCCAGGCGTTTGGGAAGCTTTCGTTGAACTGCCAGGGAATTGAGCCGCTGTTGTGCCATTGCCGTCGCCGGTTGGCTTCCAGGGCGTAACGGAGCGCTTCGTGCTGCAAGAGCTGACTGGCACGCGACAGCGTGTCGAGATCGTGAACACCCCCGAACAGCTCCTGCACAAGAGGTTCGTTGATCCACCAGGCGCCCCGGTGAGCGTACATCGGGTTGTCACGACCGGCGGGCCAGCGGTGCTCCTGGGAGATGGTGCCCCGCAGCAAAGGCAGATTGGAGAGGCCCTCGGCGCCGAACTCACTGTGCAGCATCGAGGTGGCGCTGTTGTAGAGCGTGTATTGCGCCTGCAGGCCCTGGTGTTCCCAGGGGCCGTGCACGTCGTGCTGACCGGCGGGGTTGTTGCCGATGACGCTCAGTGAGTTGCTCGCGGCGGGTCCGGAGGGAGAAGTCGGCAGCCAGTGCCGGTCGGGGTCCAGACGCTTCACGACGCTCCGCAGGGCACGGAGCACCCCTTCGTCACCCGTGAGGGGCACATTGCCTTCATGCATCAGTTCATTCCCACCGCACCAGATCACCAGGGACGGATGGTTGCGCCTTTGTGGAATGATTCCTTCGGCCTCGCGCGTCATCATCTGAGTGAATGCCCCGTCATCGGGGGGCGTATTGCTGATGCCCGAACTCGACTGGTTGAATTCCTGCCAGACCATCAGGCCGTGGCGGTCACACAGTCGGTAGAAGGCTTCTTTCTCGATCAGCCCGCCGCCCCATACGCGCAGCAGGTTGACGTTGGCCTGCACGGCGAGCTGTATCAGCCGCTCGAGCTTGGCCGAGCGCTCGACGCCGTACATCACGTCGAGAGGCACCCAGTTCCAGCCGTTCAGGTACTCCCGCCTGCCGTTCACGACGAGGGTATAAGGCAGGGCGTCCTCGCCTGCACCTTCGTTGCGCCGCGCGTCGATCTGCCGGATTCCGAACTCCACCTGACGCTGGCAGGACAACCCGTCCGAACAGACAACGTCCAAGATCGCTTCGTAAAGCGGCTGCTCGCCATGCCCATTGGGCCACCACAAGTGCGGTCGTTCGATCCGCACGCAGAACGTCTGCGCTGACTCACCGGCCGCGAGCGCGCAGCTTATGCGCTCCTTCGCGATCACACCGTCGTTCCCGCGAATGGTCAGGTCCAGCTGCACGTCGGCGGGCACGCTGGCGTCAAACGTACCGGTCACCTGCAGGTCGGCCTGGGTAAAATCCGAACTCAACCGCGCCCGAGCGTGCAGGTCCGTGACGCGCACAGAGCCCGTCCGCTCGAGGTACACGTCGTCCCAGAGGCCCAGGTGGATGAGGCGCGGACAGAAGTCCCAGCCGTACGTCATGCGGCTCTTGTGGGTCCGTACGCGCTCCGAGCGGCCGACCTGGGACTCTTCGTCGGGCGCGCGGTGAAGGACGACGGCCAGCAGACTGTCCTGGCCGGGCGTGACACGCCGGGTGACATCGAACTCGGCTGGGGTAAACATGCTCTGGTGCCGGCCGAGCAATTCGCCGTTCAGGTAGATTTCTGCTGCATAGTCGATGCCTTCGAAGTGCAGCGTCAGGCGCTCTCCGGGCGTGAGCTCGGGTGCAGGGAAGGTCTTCTTGTAAATCCAGGTGCGTTGTGCGGCCCATTCCGCCTGCAAACTCTGCTGATCGCTGTACGGATCGGAAATGAGCCCCGCCCGCAGCAGGTCGTGGTGCACGCTGCCCGGCACGTTGGCCGGATGCCAGTGCAGGACGTCGCGGGAAGTGGGTTTTTCCGCGTGACGCCATACCCAGTCGTCTCCCAGGTAGTGTTTGAACTGCCAGTCGCTGCCGCTCAGGGTGATTTTCATGATCGTGGTAGTTGGCAAAGGTCAGGATCGGGCGTGTGCCGTGCAGCCTGAAGAGGCCGCGTCCCCGGCGAGGCGCGAACGTCTTGTCAGGCTGTACCTGACACACTACCCTGTTTTTTAAAGATTTTAAATAACCCGCGTTCGGAGGTTTCATGACCAACCCACGCCACAAGGACCTGACCTTCACCCTGACCGGACACGCCCACCTCGATCCTGTCTGGCTGTGGGACCAGCAGGAAGGCATCGAAACGGTCAAGGCCACCTTTCGCAGCGCGCTTGACCGCATCAAGGAAAACCCCGATCTGGTCTTTACGCACACCTCCGCCGCCCAGTACGCCTGGATGCAGATTCACCCGCAGCTGATGGATGAGATCCGTGACGCTGTCCGGCGTGGCCAGTGGGAACTCAGCGGGGGATTCTGGGTGGAACCGGACGTGAACATCCCTTCCGGTGAAGCCCTTGCCCGGCAGGGCCTCTACGGTCAGCGCTTCTTTCGGCAGGCGTTCGGCCAACACTGCAGCGTCGCCTTCCTCCCGGACTCCTTCGGACATCCACACACCCTCCCACAGATCCTCAGGCACTGCGCCCTGACATCCTTTGTCTTCTGGCGTCCCCACCCGCACGAAGTCGAGCTTCCCTCCAACCTCTTCTGGTGGCAGGGACGCGACGGCTCGCGCATCCTCAGTGCCCGCCTGGAAAGCTACAACTCCAATCCGCGCGACCTCACCGACTCCCTGAACGCCGCCATTCCCTGGCGTCCAGTGGACAGTCCGGAATGGCTGGTCGTGTACGGTGTTGGCAATCACGGCGGCGGCCCCACCAGAAAAGCCCTCTCCCACCTGCGTGACCTGATGACCTCACCCGACTGGCCCACCTTGCAGCTCGGTACCCTGGAGGGCTTCTTCGAACGCGCCCGCACGCGCGACCATCCCACCTTCGACGCGGCGCTGCAGCACACCTTCCGAGGCTGTTATACCTCTCACAGCCAGGTGAAGCAGCTCAACCGCCAGGCGGAACACATCCTCGCCATGGCTGAGAAATGGTCCACCATCGCGCGGGTCTACGGTCAGCCGTATCCGACGGAGGCACTCGAGCGTGCCTGGAAGCACCTGCTCTTCAACCAGTTTCACGACATCATCTGCGGCACCAGCATTCCCCGCGCGTACGACGACGTCCGCTTCGAGATGAGCGAAGCCATCGGCACCGCGCGACGGGTCACGCACGCGGCGCAGCAGGTCATCGCCCAGCGCATCGACACGCGCAGCAGTCCGGAGGTGACGATCGAGGAAACCATGCGGCGCGTGCGCACGGGAGCGGGTAACGCGGTCGCCGATCTGGGCGACGGCGTACCGGTGGTGGTCTTCAATTCCAGCCCCTGCCCACGGCGTGAAGTCATCGATGTGGAACTCAATGACTGGCACATCATGGACCTGCGCGTTCAGGACGAACAACAGCGACCCGTCGTGCATCAATTTGCGCACGGTGAAGCAGGACCGCCCCGCAAGCGTGTGGCGTTTCTCGCCGAAGTGCCTCCGCTGGGTTACCGGTTGTACCGCGTCACCGATGAGCCCCCACACCAACCTGGCCCGGACGCCAGGCCGCTGAATGTCGCGCCCACGGTCCTCGAGAACTCCTGGTGGCGGCTGGAGTTCGACGCCCGCACGGGCGCCCTGCGCAGCCTGCGCGACCAGCAGCTGGGCCGTGAACTGCTCTCGGGTGCAGGCGCGCAGCTGCTCGTCATCGAAGACCCCAGCAATCCCTGGGGCAAGGGCGCGTACTTCCGCCACCTCGCGGGCGTGTTTGGCCAGCCCGAGCTGAGCCTGCTCGAAAGCGGACCTGTCCGCGCGACCATCCGCGTCACGACCCGCTGGGGCCAGTCTACAGCGCAGCATGACTTCACCCTCTACCGCGACATTCCTGCCATTCACGGCCGTCTGCAGCTCGACTGGCACGAAGAGTACCGCATGGTGAAACTCGCCTTTCCGTTCGCACTGGAAAATGCTCAAGCGACCTTTTCCGTGCCGTTCGGGCATACCGAGCGTCCCGCCGGTGGACAGGAAGAACCCTCGCAGGCCTGGCTGAACGTGAAGGGGAGTCTCGCCGATATGGGCCGCCACACCCAGGCAAACGTGCACCAGCTCGGCGATGAAACGGCGTCCATGCAGGACGCACCTGCGTCCGCCCTACCCTACGGTGTGGCGCTGCTGAATGACGGCAAGTACGGCGCGGACGTACAGGGTGGTGAACTGCGGCTGTCCATTGTGCGCAGCCCGATTTACGGGGGCGGCGACCGTCCCGAACGTCCCCGGCCCGTCGATGAGTACCTCGATCAGGGCGTGACCCGCACCCGCTGGGCTCTCATACCACACCAGGGTGGCTGGCAGGAGCACATGGTCGTGCAGGCCGCGCAGGACTTCAACGAACCACTCAGCTTCGTTCGGGAGTACGCGCATGCCGGAGATCTGCCGCCCGTGCAGTCGTACCTGAACGTCGAACCTCCGGGGGCGGTGATCGTCACCGCCCTCAAAAACGCAGAAGAAGGCGACGACCTGATTCTCCGACTCTACGAACCCCATCACCGCACCGCACACGTGTGTGTCACACTGCCGCTCATCCACACCACGCTGTCCGTTACCGTCAGGCCGCACGAAATCAAAACCTTGCGCGTAACTCAAAGCGGCACGTTTCGTGAAGTCAATTTCCTCGAGGAAGACTTCGCGTGAAGTGCCCTGACTTGGCGCACGCCATGACGGCATGGCCGGTTCCCACTCGCCAGCATCTGTGCGCCGGAGGATGAATGCCCACGCTTGGTTGTATTGCCGATGATTACACCGGAGCCGCGGACCTCGCGAACAACCTGACCCGTCAGGGTTTCCGGACCACCCTGATCCTTGGCCTCCCCAGCCACTCCCAGGTGGCCTTGGATGAAGTCGACGCGGTCGTCATCGCCCTCAAGTCCCGCACCGTTTCTGCTCCTCAGGCCGTGCACCAGTCCCTCGCCGCGCTGCGTTACCTGCAGGAACTGTCCTGCAGGCGCTTTTACTTCAAGTACTGCTCCACGTTCGACTCTACCGCGCACGGCAACATCGGACCCGTGACAGACGCACTGGTGAAGGCACTGAACGCGCACGGCACCATCCTCTGCCCCGCCTTCCCGGATGGAGGCCGCACCGTCTATCGTGGTCACCTGTTCGTGCATGACGCCCTGCTGAGCGAAAGCGGCATGCAGCACCATCCGCTCACGCCCATGCGCGATCCGAATCTCGTGCGGGTCCTGCAGGCCCAGACTCCTTCGCGCGTGGGCCTGCTGTCCTACCATCACCTCCAACAAGGGCCCACGGCCACCCGCGAGCAGCTGCACGCCTTGCAGTCCACCGGACATCAACTGGTGCTGTGTGACACGCTCGACAACGATCATCTGCGCACCCTGGCGCTCGCCACACGCGACGACATCCTCATCACGGGAGGATCCGGCCTCGCGCTCGGCTTGCCTGCCCCGGCAGGTGACACGTCCTTGACGACCAGCCAACTCCCCCGCGCCCGCGGTGCGCAGGTCGTTCTGGCGGGCAGTGCCTCCCGCGCAACCCACGCGCAGATCGAACACGCCCGCGCCTTCCTGCCGACCTTGAAGCTCGATGCCTTCGAGCTGACCTCGGCGTACGACCGCGCGCTCCAGCAAGTGGTGCAGTGGGCCCGCCCGTACCTGGGGGTGACACCCATTTTGATTTACGCCAGTGGCACGCCCGAAGAGATACACACCGTGCAAGAACAGCTTGGCCGGGAGCATTCCGGAGCCCTGATCGAAGGCGCGCTCGCACAACTCGCCGTGCGGCTCACGGAACTCGGCGCGCGTCAGCTGATCATCGCGGGCGGCGAAACCTCGGGCGCGGTGACCCAGGCACTCGGTGTTCAGGTCCTGCGCATCGGCCCCGAAGTGTCACCCGGGGTGCCCTGGACTTACAGCCCCAAACGGGCGCTGCACCTGGTACTGAAATCCGGCAACTTCGGACCGGTGGACCTGTTCACCGCCGCCTGGGAGCTGATCGCATGATTCCAACGCGTGAACGTCATCAACTTGTTCGGTTGGGCCGGCGCCTCTATGAGCGGGGGCTCAGCCCTGGCACGAGCGGGAATCTCAGCGTCCGGCTGGAAGGGAACGCCGGATGGCTGCTTACCCCGACCAACTCCTGCCTCGGCGAGCTCACCGCAGACAACATCAGTCACCTCGACTGGGACGGAACTTTACTGGGCGGCTCACCGCCCAGCAAGGAATCGTTTCTGCATCTCGCCTACTATCGCTTCCGGCCAGAAACCCACGCTGTCGTGCATCTGCACTCCACCTTCGCGGTGGCACTATCCTGCCTGGCCCACTTGAATCCTCACAGTTGTCTGCCGCCGCTCACGCCGTACTTCGTGATGCGCATCGGAAATCTACCACTCGTGCCGTACCACCGGCCGGGCGACCAACGCCTTGGCGACGAGGTGGCCCGGCTCGCGCCCACCCATTCGGCGGTGTTGCTGGCCAATCACGGACCGGTGGTGTCCGCCCCGAGCCTCGAGGACGCTGTCAGCGCAGCCGAAGAACTCGAAGAAACCGCACGCATCTTCCTGGCATTGCAGGGACACCCGATCCGCACGCTGGACGCGCATCAGATCGAGGAACTCCAGCGGACCTTTGGAGCGCGCTGGAACCCCGAGGCCTGACGGTACGCTGCAAGTTTTTTTCTCAGTGCCCGCCGCTCGCACTACTCCGGCCAGCTCGTGCGTGCAACGCCAACACGATCACGCCGCCAATCAGCAGCCCAGCCAGAGCGGACCCCAGCGTTTCGGTCAGCCACTCCAGGAAGTGCTGCGCGAACGGAACGGCGTGCCCAATGCCCAATGCGAGGTCATGTAACGCGTGGGCAGGCCCGGCCAGGCCAAATTGTGCAAGCCCGTCGAGGATGATGTGGCCTCCCACCCAGAGCATCGCGACGATGCCCACCACTCCCAGCACGGACAGCACACCCGGCATCCCTTTCACCAGGCCACGACCCAGCGTCTGCAGCATCGGTGAGCGGGAGCTGGCAAGTTTCAATCCGAGGTCGTCCGCCTTGACAATCAGAGCCACCAGTCCGTACACGAGTGCAGTGATCGCCAGCGCGACGACCAGCAGAATCAATGCGCGGGAAAAGAAGGGTTCACCCGCGACTTCGGCCAGAGAGATCGCCATGATTTCCGCCGAGAGAATGAAATCCGTGCGCACTGCCCCGGCGATCATTTGCTGTTCGTGAACGGCAGTACCGAGTTTCTCTGCGTCGTCACGAGGGGTGTGTGCATGACCGGCGAAGGCTTCGTAGATCTTTTCGGCTCCTTCAAAGCACAGGTAAGCACCACCGAGCATCAACAGGGGGGCCATGGCCCACGGCACGAATTGGCTGATCAGCAGCGCTGCCGGCAAGATGAATACGACTTTGTTGCGCAGCGATCCCCGGGCGATGCGCCAGATGACGGGCAGCTCCCGTTGCGGCGTGAATCCGGTCACGTACCGGGGCGTCACGGCCGTGTCGTCGACGACCACCCCAATGGCTTTCACGCCTGCCCTGCCGGCGGCGGCACCAATGTCATCCACCGAGGCAGCGGCGAGCCGGGCGATCAAAGCAACGTCATCGAGTAAAGCGACGAGGCCGCCACTCATGACGCAAAACGCTCCAGCGGGTTCGACGGGACGTGATGGCCGGTCACGGAAATCTTATGAGGAATGAACATTGAATCCAGGGTATTACACGCGAAAGGGCGACTTGCTGAGGTCGTCAAAGGCCAGGCCGACCATGCCTTCATGTTTGCGGCCTGATTTGCAGGCCCGGCCTGAAGCTGGAGCAGTGTTGTACATCATCGAATGAGGGAAGCGGGCAGGTGATCACCGCGCCGTTTCACCGGAACGGCGACTTTGATGCCACGAGCGCCACAACAGTCCAGAACGCCTGAAGGTGACGCAGTCGATTCACGAATTCGTCCGGCGACGAGGGCTTACGGATGTACGCGTTGGCCTGACGACGGTAACTCTCCCGGATGTCATGCTCCGCGTTCGAGATCGTCAGGACGATGACAGGAATGGTACGCCAGTCCTGATGATTTCTGATGCTGCGCAGCACTTCCAGACCGCCCATGCGCGGCATGTGGAGGTCGAGCAGAATCAAATCCGGCACCGGTCGGGTATGCAGATAGGAAAGCGCCTCGACACCGTCATGCACCGCATTCAGTGAGTGCGGCAGACCCAGCTCCTTGAAAGCCTGGGCGATCAGGAAACAATCTTCGCTGCTGTCGTCGATCAGAAGAATTGCCAATGTGTCTTTCGGCATGGCGTTCTTTGGGGAGTGTAGCGAGTAAACCTGACGTATCGGCGTCGTCTCTCACATCACATCTGGAGTCGAGACTCATCTTCCCTTGAGGCTGGAGCGGCGGACCGTCGGCCAAGTCTTAATGCTGCCAACCTCAAGACCACGTTAATCTGAGAGAGCTGAGGAGAGTGACAGAATTTCATGCCGATACGTAAACGCATCCTGCTGGTGGACGATAATCCGGCCGACCTCGAAATTGCCGCGCAGGCATTCGGACTGGCTGGAATCACACTGCTCGACACGGCACATTCACTGGAGGAAGCGCTTGAGTATCTGCAGCGCCGAGGTCGCCATTCCGAGCGCCGGACCGCTGACCCGACACTGATTCTGCTCGATCTGAATATGCCCGGTGGCAGCGGACTCGATCTGCTCAGACACATCAAGAGTGACCCGCTGTTTTCCCTGACTCCCGTAGTGATGCTCACGACTTCCAGTGCCAGCAGCGACATCGAGGCCTGCTACCGGCATGGCGCCAACGGTTACGTTGTCAAACCATCCCGATTCAGTGACTTTCAGGAGGTGGTGCTGAGCCTCAAATCGTTCTGGCTGTCCTTCAACAGAACCGCGACACCCACCTCCCCACAAAACACGAAGTGGTGGCTATGACGTCATTCAGTCCGCGTGAGGCTGTCGTGTATCTACGCAGTACGCAAACAAGTGCCCGGCAGGCAATGGCATCGCTGGAGCAGCAGCAGGAGCACATCCTTGGCTTTATGGCACGCCACGACATCCGTGAGGTCGCGCGCTATCTCGAAATCACCGAAGAAAGCTTCGAGCAGCTCCACGAAGCGGCCAGAGAGGCGAAAACGCGCGGAGCGTTCGTGCTGCTGAACCACGTGGATGACCTGAAAGAAACCATCGATCAACTGGTGGCCGAAGGAGTCAATTTCGTATCAGCACAATCCGCAAACCAGGCGTTGTTCAGTTTTGGCAAACCGGTCTGAAGACCCTGGCCTCATCAATTCTCGCGCAACGAGTTTTTTCCGGTCCCGAACAGATTCACGGCGATGAAGCGAATGCCCTGCGCCGTCAAGTTCACCATCAGACGGACATCGTCCTCGTCAGTGGAATCGTTGGTGACCAGCAGCAGTCCGTCAATCTCACTCGACAGTGACACAGCCTGCGTGAAGACGTCGCTTCCTGATGGGCCTTCAAAGCTTCGGAAAATGGTCAGGCCGTGATGTTCGGCAAACGATTCCAGCGCAGCTTTGCGAACCTCCATGGACGTTTTGCCCACGTGTGTTGAGGAATACGTCTGATAGTAGGCGACGGCGAGGTTAGGCATGAGAGTCGCTCATACTGTACCTTCGCTTGCTCGCGTTGGTGTGAGCCTCAGCCAACCGTATGTCAACACTTCGCGTCCCACCTGACAAAACCGCACGGTCGTGATCGCCCCGCCCATGACACCTCGCCAGCGCTGCCCGCGTCAGCCTTGAACGTGGCACCCAGAACGTTCGGGAGACCCGTAAAGCGTTTGTCCATTCCACCCTTGGAGGAAGACACGCCATCAATTCCATTGTCTTGGGCAGAACAGAACGGACGCGCGCAAGCCCTCAAACCGCTTTGAGGGCTGTCCTGCGCAAGACGCCCTGAAGGACGCCGGCCCGCGTCTTCTTGGCCAGAACGGACTCGCACGAGCAAGCCTGGCCGCGTCTTGGCCAGAACGGACTCGCATGAGCAAGCCTGGCCGCTTGGGCAGAACGGACGCCCATGAGGACGCCTGCCCGCTTCTTGGCCAGAACGGACGCCCTTCAGGACGCCTGCCCGCTTCTTGGGCAGAACGGACGCCCATGAGGACGCCTGCCCGCTTCCAAACGCTCCTGGTCAAGGTCACTTGCTCCCCGCGCTGACAGCGTGCCCAAAAGCGGTTTCGGGCACTGCGCGCTCTCCGCTCGGTCAAAAACATTGATCAAAAACCGATCCATGTCTTTGACAACCGCTTTAAGCCCGAGTCCTCCGCTGCGACCGGCGACTGCGCCACCGTGGAGCACTGGTGGAGCACTGCACTCAGTGTCTCTCCGCTTCGTCGGCACGTACCGATACGCGCGAACGCTCAAAGTTATTCACCGATGCGCAACATTTCACGGCGGCAATGCATGGACAACATCGCCAGAAGGTGAGGCTTCGTCTGTATGCTCTCAGGATACGCTACCCGCGTAGTTTCGAGACAGGAGTACCCATATGGACCGAAATCGAATCTCTGGGCCCACACCACAAGAAGTTGCATCCGTCGGCCAGCACGGTCTGTATCGCCGCGAAAACGAGCATGACGCCTGCGGGGTGGGCTTCGTCGCCCATATCAAAGGCAACAAATCGCATGACATCGTCGCGCAGGGACTCAAAATTCTGGAAAACCTCGATCACCGGGGCGCCGTTGGTGCCGATGAGCTGATGGGCGATGGAGCGGGAATATTAATACAGATTCCCGATGAGTTCTACCGTGCCGAAATGGCCGCGCTGGGTGTGACGCTGCCCCCGCCCGGCGAATACGGCGTCGGGATGATCTTTTTGCCCAAAGAGCACGCCTCGCGCCTGGCGTGCGAACAGGAACTGGAGCGCGCCATTCGCGCCGAAGGGCAGGTGCTGCTGGGCTGGCGTGACGTTCCGGTGGACCGTGAAATGCCGATGTCACCCGCGGTCCGCGCCAAGGAACCGGTCATCCGTCAGGTCTTCATCGGCCGCGGACCGGACCTGATCGTGCCAGACGCGCTGGAGCGCAAGCTCTACGTGATCCGCAAGACCGCGTCGAGCGCCATCCAGGCCCTCAAGCTCACGCACAGCGGCGAGTATTACGTGCCCAGCATGTCGTGCCGCACGGTGATCTACAAGGGGCTGCTGCTCGCGACCCAGGTGGGCACCTACTACAAGGATCTCCAGGACCCCCGTCTGGTGTCGGCGCTCGCCCTCGTTCACCAGCGCTTTTCGACCAACACCTTTCCGGAGTGGCCGCTCGCGCACCCTTACCGGATGGTCGCGCACAACGGCGAGATCAACACCGTCAAGGGCAACTTCAACTGGATGCGCGCCCGCGAAGGCGTCATGAAGTCTCCTGTGCTGGGCGACGACCTGCCCAAGCTCTACCCCATCAGCTTCGAGGGCCAGTCGGACACGGCCACCTTCGACAACGCGCTCGAACTGCTCACCATGGCCGGCTATCCGCTCGCGCACGCCGCGATGATGCTGATCCCGGAAGCCTGGGAACAGCACAGCATGATGGATGACCGCCGGGGCGCCTTTTACGAGTATCACGCCGCGATGATGGAACCCTGGGACGGTCCCGCTGCGATGGTCTTCACCGACGGGCGCCAGATCGGCGCGACCCTTGACCGCAACGGTTTGCGCCCGGCGCGCTACATCGTCACCAACGACGACCTGGTGGTCATGGCCTCCGAGACAGGTGTGCTGCCCATTCCCGAGAACCGGATCGTCAAGAAGTGGCGCCTGCAGCCCGGGCGCATGTTCCTGATCGACCTCGACCAGGGCCGGATCGTGAACGACGAGGAACTCAAGGCACAGGTGGCCTTTGCCAAGCCGTACCGCCAGTGGATCGAGAACGTCCGCATCCGGCTCGACGCCGTCAAGGTAGAGGCGCAGCCCCAGACGTACCGCGAGTCGCTGCTCGACCGCCAGCAGGCGTTTGGCTTCACGCAGGAAGACGTCAAGTTCCTGCTGAGCCCCATGGCCGCTGCGGGCGAGGAAGCCATCGGCTCGATGGGCAACGACTCGCCGCTCGCGGTGCTGTCCAACAAGAACAAGCCGCTGTACAACTACTTCCGCCAGCTGTTCGCGCAGGTCACCAACCCGCCCATCGACCCGATCCGGGAATCGATCGTGATGTCGCTGGCGTCCTTTATCGGTCCCAAGCCCAACCTGCTCGATATCAACGCGGTGAACCCACCCATGCGCCTCGAGGTCAGCCAGCCGATTCTGGATTTCGACGACATGGCCCGGCTGCGCGCGATCGAGCAGCACACCGGCGGCAAGTTCAAGCCCTACGAGATCGACATCTGCTACCCCCTGGAGTGGGGCAGCGAGGGCGTCGAGGCGCGCCTCGCGTCACTGCGCGCCGAGGCCGTGGACGCCATCAAGAGCGGTCACAACATCCTGATCATCAGCGACCGCTGTGTGGACCGTGACCGGGTCGCGATTCCGGCGTTGCTGGCCCTCTCGGCCATCCACCAACATCTGGTCCAGCGTGGCCTGCGCACCACGGCCGGGCTGGTCGTCGAGACGGGCTCGGCGCGCGAGGTACACCACTTCGCGGTGCTGGCCGGTTACGGCGCCGAAGCGATTCACCCCTACCTCGCCATGGAGACCATCGCGGAACTGCACCGGGTCCGCCCCGGCAACGTGACGCCCGAGAAGGCCATCTACAACTACGTCAAGGGAATCGGCAAGGGTCTCTCGAAGATCATGTCCAAGATGGGCATCAGCACCTACATGTCGTACTGCGGCGCCCAGATCTTCGAGGCGATCGGCCTGAACGCCGAGATCATCGAGAAGTACTTTCGCGGCACCTCCACCCAGGTGGGCGGCATCGGCGTGTTCGAGGTGGCCGAGGAAGCCATCCGCACGCACCGCGCGGCCTTCAGCGAGGATCTCCTGCTGCTGAACATGCTCGAAAC
This sequence comes from Deinococcus peraridilitoris DSM 19664, assembly GCF_000317835.1. Taxonomy (NCBI): domain Bacteria; kingdom Thermotogati; phylum Deinococcota; class Deinococci; order Deinococcales; family Deinococcaceae; genus Deinococcus; species Deinococcus peraridilitoris. Next base: position 91,652 of record NC_019793.1, read on the forward strand.
CGGCGGCGAGTACGCCTGGCGTGCGCGCGGCGAGGAGCACATGTGGACGCCCGACGCCATTGCCAAGCTGCAGCACGCGGCCCGCTCCGGGCGTATCGAGACGTACCGGGAGTACGCGCAGATCATCAACGACCAGTCGCGGCGCCACATGACCCTGCGTGGTCTGTTCGACTTCAAGATCGATCCTGAAAAAGCCATTGCGCTCGAGGAAGTCGAGAGCGCCGCCGAGATCGTCAAACGCTTTGCGACGGGGGCCATGTCGCTCGGGTCGATCAGCACCGAGGCGCACACCACCCTGGCGCTCGCCATGAACCGTATTGGCGGCAAGTCCAATACCGGCGAGGGCGGCGAGGACCCGGCGCGTTACCGGGACGAGCTGCGCGGTGTCAGCGTCAAGGCCGGAACGAAACTCAGCGACATTCTGGGGTCGGGCCGCATCGCCGCCGACTACGAGCTCGCCGAGAACGACAGCCTGCGCTCGAAGATCAAGCAGGTCGCCTCAGGTCGCTTCGGGGTCACCACCGAGTACCTGGTGTCCGCGGACCAGATTCAGATCAAGATGGCCCAGGGCGCCAAGCCCGGCGAGGGCGGGCAACTCCCCGGCAGCAAGGTCTCGGAGTACATCGGCATGCTCCGCCACTCGGTGCCGGGCGTGGGCCTGATCTCTCCCCCACCGCACCACGACATCTACTCGATCGAGGACCTGGCACAGCTGATTCACGACCTCAAGAACGTCAACCCGGCCGCCGATGTCTCGGTCAAGCTGGTCTCGGAAGTGGGCGTCGGCACCATCGCGGCGGGTGTGGCCAAGGCCAAGGCCGATCACGTGGTCATCGCCGGGCACGACGGCGGCACGGGCGCCTCGCCCTGGTCTTCGATCAAGCACGCGGGCACCCCCTGGGAACTGGGTCTCGCCGAAACACAGCAGACCCTGGTGCTCAACCGCCTGCGTGACCGCATCCGGGTGCAGGCCGACGGTCAGATGAAGACCGGGCGTGACGTGGTCATCGGCGCGCTGCTGGGCGCCGACGAGTTCGGCTTCGCGACCGCGCCCCTGGTGGCGGAGGGCTGCATTATGATGCGCAAGTGCCACCTGAACACCTGCCCGGTGGGCGTGGCCACCCAGGACCCCGAGCTGCGCGCCAAATTCCAGGGCAAGCCCGAGCACGTCATCAACTACTTTTTCTTTGTTGCCGAGGAAGTGCGCGAGCTGATGGCCCAGCTGGGCCTGCGCACCTTCGAGGAACTGATCGGCCGCAGCGACCTGCTCGACACCCGCGCGGGTGTCGAGCACTGGAAGGCCCGCGGGCTGGACTTCAGCCGGGTCTTTTACCAGGTGGCCCAGCAGGGCCTGGCGCGCTCGCACGTCAATGCCCAGGACCACGGGCTTCAGAACGCGCTCGACGTCGAGCTGATCGCCAAGTGCCTGCCCGCCATCGAACGCGGCAAGAAGGTCAAACTGCTCGAAGTGGCGCGCAACGTCAACCGCAGCGTCGGTGCGATGCTCTCGGGCGAGCTGGTCAAGCAGCGCCCCGAGGGTCTGCCCGACCAGACCATCTTCATTCAGATGGAAGGCACGGGCGGTCAGAGCTTCGGCGCCTTTCTGGCCAAAGGCATCACGCTCTACCTGATCGGCGACGCCAACGACTACACCGGCAAGGGCCTATCAGGCGGGAGGGTAGTCGTGCGGCCCAGCATCGACTTCCGCGGCGACTCGACCAAGAACATCATCGTCGGCAACACCGTGCTGTACGGCGCGACCGAAGGTGAGGCCTTTTTCCGCGGGGTGGCGGGCGAGCGCTTCGGCGTGCGCCTGTCGGGGGCCACGGCAGTGGTGGAGGGCACCGGGGATCACGGCTGCGAGTACATGACCGGCGGCACGGTAGTAGTGCTCGGACAGACGGGGCGTAATTTTGCCGCCGGTATGTCGGGCGGCATCGCCTACGTGTACGACGAGGACGGCCAGTTCGCGCGCCGTTGCAACACCGCCATGGTCACCCTCGACCGGGTGCTGACGGCAGGCGAGCAGGAAGCCATCACCGACAAGGCCTACTGGCATCAGGGTCAGCGTGACGAGGAGCTGCTGCGCAAGCTCATCGAGGATCACCACCAGTGGACCGGCTCGCTGCGCGCACGCGAAATTCTCGATAACTGGGCGGCCTCGCTGCCGAAGTTCGTCAAGGTGTTCCCGCGCGAGTACGAGCGCGCCCTGGGTGAACTGAACGGCAAGCGAAACAGCGTTGCCGCCGAGCGAGAACTCAAGGGAGCCACGCATGGCCGCTGATCTTCAACAGTCATCACCACAGGTTCTACGGAGTCAACATGGGTAAAGTCACCGGTTTCCTGGAGTATCAGCGCGTCAAAGAAAGCGCTGAGCCGATCGACGCGCGCCTCAGGCACTACAAGGAGTTCGTGGTCGAACTCAAGGTCGAGCAGGCGCAGGTTCAGGCCGCGCGCTGCATGGACTGCGGCGTTCCCTTCTGCAACAACGGCTGCCCGGTCAACAACATCATTCCCGACTTCAACGACCTGATCTACAACAACGAGTGGCGTGCCGCGATTGACGTACTGCACGCGACCAACAATTTCCCCGAGTTCACGGGCCGCATCTGTCCCGCGCCCTGCGAAGCGGCCTGCACCCTCAACCTCACCGATGAGGCCGTGGGGATCAAGTCCATCGAACGCGCCATCATCGACCGGGCCTGGAAAGAAGGCTGGGTCGCGCCCCAACCGCCCACGCACAAGAGCGGTAAACGGGTCGCCGTCGTGGGCTCCGGTCCGGCGGGTCTGGCTGCCGCGCAGCAGCTGGCCCGCGCGGGCCATGACGTCACGGTGTTCGAGAAAAACGATCGGGTGGGCGGTCTGCTGCGCTACGGCATTCCCGACTTCAAGATGGAAAAGCACCTGATCGACCGCCGGGTGCAGCAGATGGAAGCCGAGGGGGTGACCTTCCGTACAGGCGTCCTGATCGGCAAGCTGCCGCGTGGATCGAAGGTAACCAACCTGTCGCGGGAAACCCTCTCCGCCGAGAAGCTGATGGAAGACTTCGACGCGGTGCTGCTGGCCGGCGGGGCCGAGCAGCCGCGTGACCTGCCCGTTCCCGGGCGCGACCTGCGTGGCGTGCACTTCGCGATGGAGTTTCTGCCCCAGCAGAACCGAGTCAACGCGGGCGATCAGGTCAAAGACCAGCTGCGCGCCGACGGCAAGCACGTGATCGTCATCGGTGGGGGCGACACCGGTTCCGACTGCGTGGGCACCAGCAACCGCCACGGCGCTGCGAGCGTACACCAGTTCGAGCTGCTTCCCATGCCGCCCGAGCAGGAGAACAAGCCGCTCGTCTGGCCTTACTGGCCGCACAAGCTGCGCACCTCCACCAGCCACGAGGAAGGCGCCGAGCGCGAGTTTGCCATTGGCACCAAGGAATTCCTGGGCGAAAGCGGCAGGGTCACGGCCATCAAGACGGTGCGTCTGGAGTGGCAGGGCGGCACCATGACCGAGGTCCCCGGCAGCGAGCAGATCATGAAAGCCGATCTGGTGCTGCTGGCGATGGGCTTCGTGAGCCCCATCGCCGCGCTGCTCGACGCCTTCAAGGTGGAAAAGGACTCGCGGGGCAACGCGCGAGCAAGCACTGACGTGACCGACGGTTACCGCACGAGCAACCCACGGGTGTTTGCGGCGGGTGACGTGCGCCGGGGGCAGTCACTGGTGGTGTGGGCGATCCGCGAGGGTCGGCAGGCCGCGCGGGCCATCGACACCTTTTTGCTGGGCGCGAGCCAGCTGCCGAACTGAAGACGGCCTGGGGCAGGCGTTTTCGGGGGAGACCGCTGGTCTCCCCTTTCTCTTGGGGAAGCGGCGGACAGCCTGACGCTTCCGTACGACAAAGACGTATCCGCGTCTTGGTGCGGGCGTCCGGTATTGTGCGGAGTACATGAACCACACTGACTCTACTATTCGCGTTGGCATCATCGGACTCGGCGCCATCGGCGGGCGCCTGTTGCGCGAATTTCAGGCTCATGACGCTTTTCAGGTCACGCACCTGCACGACTCGGACGCCGCACGAAGCGAGGAAGCAGCGCGCGAGACAGGCGCGGTGGCCTGCGCGACTTCGACGGAGCTGCTCGCCTCAGACGTCGATCTGGTGTACATCGCCGTACCGCCGAGCGCGCACTTCGACCTGACCCTGGCCGCCCTGAAAAGCGGCAAGCACGTGCTGTGCGAAAAGCCGCTGGCGGTGAGCACCGAGGAAGCGCGGGCCATGCTGGGCGCAGCGCGCGCGGCAGGCAGGGTGCACGCCATGCAGCTTCCGCTCTACCATTCGCCCGGCGTGCGCGTCTTCGCCGAGCGTCTGCACAGCGGCACCCTCGGTGATCTGCGCCGCGCGGACCTCACCCTGGTGTTTCCCGAATGGCCTCGCGCATGGCAGATGAATCCCTGGATCGGTCGGCGCGAGCAGGGCGGCCCGATCCGTGAGTGCACGCCCCACCTGTTCGAGGTGATCGAACGCAGCCTCGGGCGGGTCGCGCGTCTGCGTGCCGACGTGGTCTACCCCGTCGACGGCGTGAGCAGCGAGGAAAGCGCGCACGGCGTGCTGGAGCTCGAATCGGGACTGCGGGTAGGCGTGAGTTTGCTGTGTCATGTTCAGCGGCCCGAGACCGTGGCACTGACGGTGTACGGAGCCAACGGCACGCTGGGCCTGGAACGCTGGACCCAGCCGGTGTACTCGGCGGACCAGGACATCCCGAAGGCGCTGGCCCTCGAAGCCGACACGACCCAGGGCAAGCTGCTCGATCACCTGGCGGCGGCCATTCATGGCCGCGAAGCCGACCTTCCCGGGTTCGGGGTGGGCCTGCGCTTGCAGTGCCTGCAGGAAGCCTGGGAGCAGGCTTCTGCCACAGGCAGCTGGATCGTGGTCGGTCCGGAGTAAACCCGCTCGCCGCGGTCAAGTCAGTGCGCGCTCAGTCCACCAGGCAGAGGTCCACCCGACTGAGCCGCCGAAAACAGCAAAAGCGCCGACGTCGTATCGACGTCGGCGCCCCACGCGCACTGGGCGCTCAGTACACGGCGTTTCGCATCAGCATCATCTTGAGATCCGTGGGGGTGGTCGCGGCCTGAATGGCGTCTTCAGGGGTCATCGCGTCCTCTTTGACCAGGCGGGCGAGGTGCTGGTCGAAGGTGTGCATACCGTACTGTTCAAAGCCGTCCTGAATGGCTTCCTTGAGGTTGGCGAACTTGTCCTCGTCGGCAATGCAGTCACGCACGGTGGCGGTGCCGATCATGAGTTCCAGGCCCAGCACGCGGCCTCCCCCTTTGCGTGGCAGCAGCCGCTGGCTAATGACGCCCACCAGTGATTCCGAGAGGCCCTTGCGAATCTGGTCGCGCTCGTGCGGTGCGAAAAAATCCAGGATTCGCGTCACGGTGCGCGGCGCGTCCAGCGTGTGCAGGGTCGAAAACACCAGGTGACCGGTCTGCGCGGCACTGAGGGCCGCCTCGACGGTTTCCTTGTCGCGCATCTCACCGATCAAAATGACATCCGGATCCTGGCGCATCGCGGCGCGCAAGGCCAACTTGAAGTCCAGGGTGTCCGTGCCAATCTCACGCTGGTAAAAGGTCGCCTGCTTGTCCTTGTGAAGAATCTCGATGGGATCTTCGATGGTGACGACCGTACTGGCCGAAGTGGCGTTGATATGGTCGAGCATCGAAGCGAGCGTCGTCGTCTTTCCGCTGCCCGTCGGCCCTGTTACGAGGATCAGACCCCGCTCCTTGCTGGAAAGCTCTCCGAAAATCCCACTGGGCAGGCCGAGGTCTTCAAAGGTGGGCAGATTGGGCCGGTGTTCCTGAATTCGCATGATCAGTGCAATCGAGTCACGCTGGTACATGGCATTGACCCGAAAGCGGGCCACTTCGGGCAGGCCATATGCGAAGTCAGCTTCGCGTCGCGCAGCAAATTCCTCGAACATTCCGGGGCGTTTCATGATGGCACGGCACATTTTTTCGAGGTCGGCCGGAGACAGCATTTTGCTGCCGATGCGTTTGATTTCACCGTTGATGCGGCCCATGGGCGGCGCGCCCGCCCGCAGGTGGATGTCGCTGGCTTTGATGTTGACAAAGTAAGTGAGCAGATCGTCGAAACTGGCCATGTAAGATCTCCGGGCGAAGGGCTCGCGAAACAGGGATGATAGTGCCGAACGGTGGTGGCCGGGCTCCGGAGCGATACAGAGCCTCAACCGCTGCTCTTTGCGCCGACCGCGAAAAGTGAAACCTTGATGTCCGGCACGCCGCGCGGCTTCTCTTTGCTAGCGCAACGCACCTCACAGAAGTCTTACGGCCACCCGGACGCGTTCATGGCGCTGCACCCGATGGCTTCCCGACCTCGGGTGTCATTGACTTAACGCGCGTCAGTTGCAGATGCGAGGTGCTGAAGAACGCGCGTACGCAGCAGCATTGTGAGCAGACCTCGACTGCTCTGTGGCCGGCCTGCACCGGAAAAGCCTGCCGTCTGTCAAGCGGCCCTCGTGGGCCAGAAGCCACACCAGCTCGCGGACTTTCCGTCGCTCTTCGTTGGTCAGTGCCATGCGTCACGCTGCCACACCGGCCCTTACAGAATTCTGTCGGCCCGTCATAAGCAACGGCCCGTGACACCGTGAAGAATTTAATCGCACTCACATACAACTTCATGTACGCTCAGGCTCGGACAAGCGCTGTCTCAGATCGACCATGGCAAAACCACTGTGAAGTGGTGACGCAAAGCTCCAGAGCCCACGTGGCTGGCTGGGCCGCCGAAAGGATAAGCATGTTCCACTACCCTGCTCCTGTCACGCCGGTCATTCCTGCTGTGCACACTGGAACCACAGTGGTCATAGGGGACGTCGAGTTCGCCGTCCTGGAGTTGCTCGGTCACGACGCCCTGACCGGGCTCGAGCTGCTGACCAGCATCGAGTACCTGCAACGCCAGCTTGGCCCCCAGTTCAGGTTCAAACGCGGGGACCTGTTCCCCATCCTGTGCGCAATGGTCGACGCCGGGCTGATCCTGAAGCGTGTCTGCCGTCTGCCAGGCGGCATCGAACGGGCGAAGTACCACCTGACCCACCAAGGAAAACTCGCCCTCGAGAGTGCCTGAATTGGTCCCGGCAGGATCGGTGATCCTGCTTCGTGCAGCGGAGCGACGCGCTCAGCTTCCCCGGTAGGTGCTGTACGACCAGGGTGAGACGAGAAGCGGTACGTGGTAATGCCCCGACTGGTCAGCGACGCCAAAACGCACCGGCACCTGATTCAGAAAGGGCACCGTGGTGCGACCGGCCAACCCGCCCTGTTCACCAAAATAGTCGCCCACGTGAAACACCAGTTCGTACTGTCCCGTTTCCAGCGATCCCCCGAAAATCAGCGGTTCGTCGGTGCGGCCGTCCGCATTGGTCACGACGGTTTTGAGCCAGGAACGCTGCTCATCGATCACGGCATACAGTTCGATTTTGACCCCAGCGGCCGGCACGCCCCGGGCAGTATCGAGCACGTGGGTGGTGAGTCTGCCCGCTCCGCTCACCGTGCGCGCTCCACCCAGCCCTCGATGAGGCCGTAAGGCTCGGGATCCACGTGAAAGATCTCGTTGTCATTCTGTATTCCGAAGCGTTCGAGGTTGTACGGGACGTGGTGTTTGTTGGGAAAAGAAAAATGGATGCGCTCGATGACCGGGCAGCGCGTCAGTACTGCCTGTCCCATCTGGTGCAGCGTGAACTGCACGGACGGGCTGTAATGATCGGTGAAGGTCTCCAGAATCTGCTGATAGACTTCGCTCCACACGGCGTCGTAATCAAGCTCGTCGGTGTTGTATTCCCACCGGGCAGTGACCACGGTCGCCATGATGCGGTCGTTCGTTTCGGGCAGTGCCGTGAACTGCTCGCGCAGAAAACCTTCCCAGCCGGAACGGGTGGTTTTCAGCACGTACAGCTCATCGATACCCGAGGTGACCTTGAACTGCCGTCCATCTCCCTCGACGACCGCCGTGTGCTTGGGGACCTGTCGTGAGAACGCGTGGCCGTGCTCCTGCCCCTGCACCTTGATGCGCTCCCAGCAATGCTGGGTGAAGGTGATGCGGGCAGAAGCAACGGTCGGACCCGCCTTGACGAAATGACGAACCAAACGCTTTCCAAACTCCTCGACGCTGCCCGTCAACTGCTCTTTTGCCAGGGCGTAGACCGTATTTCGCATGGTGTCCGTCGCCAGCAGCGCACTGTTATCCCCGCGCGTGTGCGCCGCTTCGAAGTCGCCGGTAAGCGCGACGTCCACACGAACGTCCCGGATGTCGTGCCGCTCACCTTCCCGAAAAACCTTGAAGAGCCGCACGTCGGACTTGCCGTAATTGTTCTGTCCCAAAACGATTCTGGTTCTGACGCCGGTGCTTGACTCGGTCACACTTTCCTCCCCACGGTGACTTCCGCCGTGGCCTGAACGAGATCTGCCAGTCGCAAGCCGGCAATCTTGGAAATTTCGACGAGGGCCTCTGCGATTTCCTCGTGAGGCAGGTGATGCAGCCGCCGCTCGGCCGCGTCGAGAATCGACTCCTTGGTGTGCTCGCGCACGCAGATGACAAAGGGCATCGCGAACTTCTCGTGATACGCCGTGTTGACGCGCTCGAAGCGCGCGTACTCCTCGGGTGTGAGCCGGTCGAGCCCGACCGAAGATTGCTCGCGGCTCGATTCTGCAGTCAATTGACCGGCCAGGGCGACCTTGCCGGCCAGGTCCGGGTGCGCGCGGATCAGGGCCAGCTGCTCACCAGGGTCACTTTGCACGATGGCCTCTTTGAAGGCGTCTTGCAAAGACTCCAGCCTATGGAAAGGCCGCGCCTGCCAGACACGCTCGGCGTAGCGCGGGGAATGTTCGAGTACGCGACCGAAATACGCCACAAACTCGGCGCGGTCCAGGGCATTGAGGTCAGGCAGCTGCATCGACGAAGCTCCGTTCTGAACTGAAGTGCCCACGGTGGGTGGACTTGCGTTCGCACATGGAAAGCACTTGACTGTAGAGTATCAGGACCACAAAACCGGCCAGACACGGTTGCGCTCGATACCTGCGGGAGGACGACGTGGAAAGACTTACCCTCACCCTGAACGGCCAGCACCGCGAGGTGGGCCAGGTTCACGCACACACCACCCTACTCGAATGGTTGCGCCTGGAAGGACTTACCGGCAGCAAGGAAGGCTGCGCGGAAGGCGAGTGCGGCGCGTGTGCCGTGCTGCTGGTCCGCGCGGACGCTCGGGGCCAGGCACAGTACGTGGCGACCAACAGCTGCCTGCTGCTCGTCGGCGCCTTGAACGGGCAGGAAGTCGTCACCGTCGAGGGCTTGGGCACTCCAGGAAGGCTGCACCCGGTACAGAAGAGCCTCGCTGAGCGGGGCGGCTCGCAGTGCGGCTACTGCACCCCGGGTTTTGTCATGAGCATGGCTGCCGAGTACTACCGTGATGAGCGCTCAGCCTTCGATCTGGAGGCACTGAGCGGCAACCTGTGCCGCTGCACCGGCTACCGGCCCATCCGCGACGCGGCACGGGCGCTGGGCCAGCCTGACGAGCACGACCAATGGTCCCTCCGGTTGGCACAAGGCGCTCCTCTCACGTGTCCCACGGTGCTGACAAGCGAACACGGTGAACTGCGCCGCTGTGAGACGTTGCCGCAGACCCTCGCCGTGCTGGCCGAGAACCCAAGCGCGAAACTGCTCGCCGGAGGAACCGACTGGAGTGTCGATGTCAACCTGCGCCACGCGCGCGCTCCGCTGACCCTGGCGATCGACCACCACGAGGAACTGCGGGCCGTGCACTGGACTCCAGAGTACGTCGAGATCGGAGCAGCCCTGACGCTCTCAGAAATCGAAAGCCAGCTGAACGGCAGGCTTCCCCTGCTGCACGACTGGACACCGCAGTTCGCCTCGCGCCTGATTCGAAACCGAGCCACCCTGGGCGGCAATCTGGGTACGGCCTCCCCCATCGGAGACAGCGCTCCGGTGCTGCTGGCCCTGAACGCCTCGGTGGTCCTGCAGAGTGCTGCGCGAGAACGCACGGTGGCGCTGAAGGACTTCTTCGTGCGCTACCGCGAGACGGTGCTGCAACACGGTGAGCTGATTCGCGCGGTGCGCGTTCCCCTTCCCCACCCGATGCACGCGCGGTTCTACAAAGTCACCAAGCGGCGGCTCGACGACATCAGCAGCGTCGCGGCGGCCTTCGCGCTCGACCTCGACGGCGGGGCGGTGCGCCGCATCCGGATCGGTTTGGGCGGCGTGGCAGCCACACCGCTGCGCGCGGCAGCCACCGAAGCTTTCCTGAACGGCCAACCCTGGAACGAGCAGACGGTCCGTGACGCCGCGCGTCTGATGAGCTGCGAAGGCACCCCGCTGGGAGACCTGCGGGCCAGCGAGGCATACCGCAAAGCCATGTTGGAGCAGCTTCTGCTGAAATTCTACGAGCAGACGACCGATCAACGGGTGGAGGTGGAGGGGTGAGCGGCAGGCCGAGTGGCGTCGGGGCGGCACTGGTGCACGAAAGCGCCGAGCTGCACGTTACCGGGCAGGCACTCTACACCGATGACCTCGGCATCCGGCACGCGGGAACCCTGCACGCCTGGCCGGTGCAGTCGCTGTATGCACGCGCGCGTATCGTGCGGCTTGATCCGACGCCCGCTTATGAGGTGCCCGGCGTGGTGCGGGTGCTGAGCGCGCAGGACGTGCCGGGCGTAAACGACGCGGGAGTCAAGCACGACGAGCCGCTCTTTCCGGATGAAGTGCAGTACTGGGGCCACCCGGTCTGCTGGGTGCTGGGTGAAACCCTTGACGCGGCGCGGCACGGCGCGAACCTGGTGCGGGTCGAATACGAAGCGTTGGGCGCGGTGCTGACGCTGCAGGATGCAGTCGAGCAACAGTCCTTTCAGGGCACGGCGCTGCACCTCAGACGCGGTGACGTGCAGGCGGCATTCATGGAAGCGGCCCATGTTTTCGAGGGTGAGCTGGAGATGGGCGGTCAGGAACACTTCTACCTCGAAACGCACGTCTCGTTGGCGTACATCGACGAGGGCGGTCAGCTGTTCGTGCAGTCGAGCACCCAGCACCCCACCGAAACCCAGGAGATCGTCGCGCACGTGCTGGGTATCGCGAGTCATCAGGTGACCGTGCAGAGCCTGCGCATGGGCGGCGCCTTCGGAGGCAAGGAAATGCAGCCGCATGGCTTCGCGGCAGTCGCGGCCCTCGGGGCGACCCTGACCGGACGTCCGGTCAGGCTGCGGCTGAACCGCACGCAGGACATGACCATTACCGGCAAGCGCCATCCCTTCCTGGCCCGCTGGAAAGTCGGCTTTCACCACGACGGCACCCTGTGCGCGCTGGCTGCCGAACTGTACTCGGACGGTGGCTGGAGCCTTGACCTCAGCGAGCCGGTCATGGCGCGCGCCCTGTGCCACATCGACAACGCCTACCATATTCCTCACGTAGACGTGATGGGCCGGGTGTGCAAGACCAACAAGACTTCCCAGACGGCCTTTCGCGGCTTCGGTGGACCCCAGGGGATGCTGGTGATCGAGGACATCCTGGGCCGTGTCGCACCTTTGTTGGGCCTCACTCCCGAGGAACTGCGCGCCCGGAATTTCTACCAGTCTGGGCAGAGCACGCCGTATGGCCAGGGCGTCAAGGATGCCGGACGCATCGGGCAGATCTGGGCGGACCTGCTGGCCCACAGTGACTTTCACGCCCGCCGGGCTGAAGTGGCCGCCTTCAACGCCGCGCAACGCCACACCAAACGCGGGCTGGCCATCACGCCCGTGAAGTTCGGTATCTCATTCAACTTCACCGCCTACAACCAGGCAGGCGCCCTGGTGCACGTCTACCGGGACGGCTCGGTGCTGGTCAACCACGGGGGCACCGAGATGGGCCAGGGACTGCACACCAAGATGCTGCAGGTGGCCGCCTCAGCGCTCGGCGTTCCGCTGGGCTGTGTCCGTCTCGCACCCACCCGCACCGACAAGGTCCCCAACACGTCGGCCACTGCCGCATCGAGTGGCGCGGACCTCAACGGCGCCGCGATCAAGGACGCCTGCGACCAGATCAAGGCGCGCCTCGCTGCGGTGGCCGCCGGTCGCTTCGGCAGCAACCTTCACCCGGACGACGTGCGCTTCGAGGCAGGCCGGGTGTTTCCCATCGGTCACGCCGAGCGCGGCATCTCATTTCAGGAGCTCGTCCACGACGCCTACCACGCCCGCACCGCCTTGTGGGCCAGCGGCTTTTACCGCACCCCGGGCCTCCACTGGGACCGCGAGCGCATGCAGGGCGAGCCCTTCAAGTACTTCTCGTACGGCGCGGCCGTGACGGAAGTGGAAGTGGACGGTTTCACGGGCGCCTACCGCTTTCCACGGGTCGACATCCTGCATGACGTGGGAGACTCGCTCTCACCCTTGATCGACATCGGGCAGATCGAAGGTGGCTTCGTGCAGGGCCTGGGGTGGCTGACGCTCGAGGACCTGCGGTGGGACGTTCAGGGGCGGCTGGCCACGCGCAGCGCCTCGACGTACAAGCTGCCCAGTTTCTCGGAGATGCCCGACGTCTTCAATGTCCGCTTGATGAAAAAAGCCACCGAAACGGGCGTGATTTACGGCAGCAAGGCCGTCGGCGAACCGCCGCTGATGCTGGCGATCAGCGCCCGCGAAGCGTTGCGTGACGCCGTGCGGGCCTTTGGGCAGGCCAACGGCGTGACGCTCCTCGCTTCACCCGCCACCCCGGAGGCCGTCTTCTGGGCCATCGAGCGCGCCCGCACGCCCGCGCCGGTGGCCGCCGATTGACATGCGCTGGCTTTCCGAACTGCAGCGGCTCACCGAACAGGGTGTGCCCGCGGTGGTCGTGACGCTGCTGCGCGTCCGGGGGCACGCGCCCCGCGAACCAGGCGCCAAGATGATCGTGACCGCACAAGGCACGTCTGGCTCGGTCGGCGGCGGCAACCTGGAGATCACCGCCATCCGGCGCGCCCGCACGATCCTGGAACGGCGCGAACCTGAAGCGGCCCTGCTGGAACTGCGCCTGACCGACAGCGCGCCGGTCGAGTTCGCGCGTCAGTGTTGCGGCGGTGAAATCACGCTGCTGCTCGAACCGTTCTATCCGCAGCAGCGTACCATCGCCATCTTCGGCTTGGGTCACGTCGGCGCCGCCATCGCGCGGGCGCTCGCGCCCCTGCCGGTCAATCTGCACCTGGTCGATTCGCGCGCGGCGCACGCCGAGGACGCGCGCTTCGAATACCTCCAGGGTGAGAACGCACGCCTCACGCTTCACCATGCCCCTCTTCCCGAGGTGGTGCTGCGCGGATTGCCTGCCAATTCCCTGGTGCTGGTCATGACGCACGACCATGCCGAAGACCTGATGCTGATGGACGCCGCGCTGTACCGGGCGGACCTGGGATACATCGGCCTGATCGGCTCTAAAGTGAAGTGGTTGCGTTTTCAGCAGCAACTTCGGACGGCGGGGCACACGGAAGAAAGCCTCAGCAGGGTGACTTCGCCGATCGGCGTTCCCGGAATTCGTGGAAAGTCACCCGAGGTGATCGCCATTGCCGTGGCAGCCCAGCTTCTGCAGCTGCTCGAAGCGCAACCAAGTCTTCAAGAGGTCACCCATGCCTGAGCCCGCGTTGCAGTTACTGCACATCACCAAACGATTCCCAGGAGTCACGGCGAACGATGACGTGAACCTCGACGTCTACCCCGGCGAAGTCCTGGCACTGCTGGGCGAAAACGGCGCCGGAAAAAGCACCCTGATCAGCATTCTGTACGGCCTGTACCAACCCGACGATGGCGAAGTGCGCCTGCAAGGTCGGCGTGTCGCCATTGCCTCGCCCGCGCACGCCCTGAAACTCGGCATCGGCCTGGTGCCGCAGCACCCGGTGCTGGTAGGTCGGCACACGGTCGCCGAGAACCTGGCCCTGGGCGCTTCGAGCTTTCTGCAGCCGGCGCGGCGGGTATCACACGTGATTCGCGACACCGAACGCCGGTACGGCCTGGCCCTCGACCCGAACGCGCGGGTGAACACCCTCTCGCCCGGCGAAAAGCAGCGGGTGGAGATCGTGCGTGCCCTCATGCGCGGCGCGAACATTCTGATTCTCGATGAACCGACCAGCGTCCTCACCCCGCAGGAAGCCGAGTCGCTGTTTGAGGTGATGCGTGAGCTGCGTGTGGACGGAAAATCGCTGATCTTCATTTCCCACAAGCTCGACGAGGTGCTGGCCATCAGCAACCGCGTGGCGGTGCTGCGCAAAGGAAAAATGGTCGGCGAGGCACCCATTGCCGAGGTGTCGAAGGCGAGCCTGGCAGAGATGATGGTGGGACGCGCCGTCTCGTTCACCCGCAAACGTCAGGAACCAAGGCTGGGCGAGGTCCTGCTGGACGTTCGCAACCTGAGCGCCCGGTCAAGCCGTGGACTGCCGGCCCTGAGGAGCGTCAGCGTGCAGTTGCGCGCCGGCGAGGTCATGGGAATTGCGGGCGTCGCGGGCAACGGGCAGAGTGAGCTGGTCGAGGTGCTGTCCGGCTTGCGTCCGGCTGAGGGTGGCGAAATCACGCTGGCCGGGCGGCCCCTGAGCGGCGGCCCCAAGCGCCTCTTTGAGGCCGGGGTTGCGCACATTCCCGAAGACCGCATTCACATGGGCACCGTCCCGAGCATGAGTGTCTCCGAGAATCTCGCCTTGCGCGAATATGAAAAGACGCCACTGGCCCGCGGCTTCGTTCGTAACGTCAGTGCGTACGGGCAGCGTGCACGTGAGATGATCAGCACCTTCCAGATCGCCACGCCGGGTGTGGATACACCCTCGCGGCTGCTGTCAGGCGGAAACATTCAGAAGGTGATCCTGGCCCGCGAACTGTCCGAAAATGCCCGATTGATTCTGGCCTCGCATCCCACCTACGGGCTGGACATCGGCGCGACGGAGCAGGTGCACAACGTCTTGTTGCAGCGCACCTACGGGGGCGCCGCCGTGCTGCTCGTCAGTGAGGACCTCGATGAGCTGATGTCGCTCTCGGACCGCATTGCCGTGCTTTACCACGGAGAATTGCGTGGGCCATTCGACGCCCGCTCGGTTACCCGGGAAGAGCTTGGTCTGCTGATGGCCGGAGGAACCCTGAGTGAACCTCCGCACGTTCCAAGCAGGAGCCACGTGTGATGCGCTTTGTTCCGCTGCTGGCCCCCGCTCCTGCCCGGACGGTCCTGGTGACGCTTGCGGCGGTTCTGCTGGCACTCCTCATCAGCGGCGTGGTGATCGCGTTTTCCGGTGTGAATCCGCTTGAAGCGTACGGCACGATGCTGCGCGGAACCATCACCGACGCGCGCGGCTGGGCCGAAGTGCTCAGGCGCACCATTCCGCTGCTGCTGATCGGCGTGGGCCTGACTTTGGCATTCCGGGCGCAGTTCTTCAACATCGGCGCAGAAGGGCAACTGTTGATCGGCGCGATCTTCGCGGGCGGCGTGGCACTGTTCGTGCCGATTCCCGGCCCACTGCTGCTGCCCACGATGTTTCTGGCCGGGGCGCTGGGAGGCGGCCTGTGGGCGCTGCTGGCAGGCTGGCTGCGCCTGCGGCTCAGCGTCAACGAAATTCTCAGCACCTTGATGCTCAACTACGTCGCGGCGTACATGCTGATCTACCTGATCGCCGGTCCGTGGAAGGGCCGGGATGTGCGGGGCTTCATCTACACCGACACGTTTCCCCCGGCAGCGTCGACGGCGGTCCTGCCCGGCACCCTGGTGCACTGGCCGACCCTGCTGCTGGGAGTGGCGGCAGCAGTCGCACTGCAGTTTCTGCTGACACGCTCGACGCGCGGATTCGAATTGCGTGTGGTTGGCGAGAACCCCGGCGCGGCACGCTACGCGGGAATCAGCGTGACGAAGACAGTGCTGCTGATGGCCCTGATCACCGGGGGTGCGGCCGGGCTCGCGGGCGCGGGCGAGGTGGCCGGCATCCACCACCGCCTGCTGGAACCCGCGCAGATCAGCCTGGGATACGGCTTCACGGCAGTCATCGTGGCCTGGCTGGCGCGGGGAAATCCCGCACTGTGTCTCGTGACGGCGCCCCTGATGGGCATCATCCTGGCAGGTGGCGACGTCCTGAAGATCAGCCTGAACCTGCCCTTCCGGATCGTGGATGTCTTCAGCGGCGTGATGCTGTTCTGCCTGATCGCGTCGGAAATCTTCGTGCGTCACCGCGTCCGGTGGGGCAAGTCGTGAGGGGGAAATAGTGGAAGAAATTCTCGGCGCGCTGCTGCGTGCCTTGTCGTTTGGCACTCCCCTGCTGCTCGCCAGCCTGGGCGCGGTCATCAACGAGCGTGCGGGCGTCGTGAACCTCGGCGTCGAAGGCATGCTCGCGCTGGGCGCGCTGGCCGGATTCGCCGTGGCGTACGACGGTGCCAATCTCTGGACCGCGGTGGGCGCCGGGATGCTGGCGGGCGCGCTGGCGTCCCTGCTCCACGCCTTCGTGACGATCACCTTGCGCGCCAACCAGTTCGTTTCGGGGCTGGCGCTCACCATGGTGGGAGTCGGCATGGCCGGACTGCTGGGAAAACGGTTCGAGGGCATGCCGCTCTTTCTGGATCCCGAGCCGCGCGAGTGGCCCTTTACGCTGTTCGCCATCGCGCTTGCCGTGCTGCTGTCGGTGTTTTTGCACATGACCCGCCCAGGGCTGGTGCTGCGTTCGGTGGGCGAAAATCCGGCCTCGGCCGACGTGCTGGGCTTGAGTGTCGCCCGGGTCCGCTACCTCGCCGTGGCGTTTGGCGGCGCGCTCGCCGGCATGGGCGGCGCGTACCTGTCACTGGTCTACCGGCAGACCTGGACCGACAACATGTCCGCCGGGCTCGGCTGGATCGCGGTGGCGCTGGTGATCTTTGTCGGATGGAATCCGCTGCGCGCCGTGTTCGGCGCGGTGTTCTTCGGGCTGCTCTTCTACCTGCAATTCAGCCTGCAGGGCAACTCGCCCATTCCGACCGAGGTGTTCGCGGCCATGCCGTACGTCCTGGTGGTGGTGGTGCTGGCCTTTGCCGGACTGCGCGGACAGCAGGGAGCAGCGCCCGAAGCGCTGGGGCGACCCTACACCCGTGGCGAGCGGTAATACACATACAGGACTTCACCACGGCCTTATCAAATCCTTTATCTTTCTGATAGCAGTGCAGGAGGAAGCTATGAAGAAAATGACCTGGTTGGCCACGACGCTGGCGCTTACCGCGAGCATGGCCGGCGCACAGAGCGACAAGCTCAAAGCCTGCTTCATCTACGTTGGGCCCGTCGGCGACATCGGCTGGACATACGCGCACGACGAAGCGCGCCGCGCTGCCGAGAAACAGCTTCCCTGGCTCGAAACCAAATACGTGGAATCCGTTCCGGAAGGCAACGCCACACCGGTCATCGACCGCCTGGTCGCCGAGAACTGCAAGGTCATCTTCACGACCAGCTTCGGCTTCATGGACCAGACCCTCGAAGCAGCCAAGAAATATCCGAACGTTATTTTCGCGCACGCGTCGGGCTTCAAACGCGCGCCGAACATGGCCACGTACATGGCCGACTTTTACCAGGTGTACTACCTCAACGGCCTGATGGCCGGCGCCCTCACCAAGACCGGCAACATCGGTTACGTCGCCGCCTTCCCCATTCCCGAACTCAAGCGCCACATCAGCGCGTTCGCCCTCGGCGCACGCGCCGCGAACCCCAACGCCAAGGTCAACGTCAAATGGATCAACGCCTGGTTCGACCCGGCCAAGGCGCGTGAAGCAAGCGAAGCGCTCATCGCGCAGAAGAACGACGTGCTGGCCTTCACTGAAGACACCGCCACGGTGGTCCAGACAGCGGCGCGGCGCAAGGTGCCCAGCTTCGCGCACTACTCGCCCATGTACAAATTTGCCCCCGACTACGTCGTCTCAGGCCAACTGGTCCATTGGGACAAGATCTACGTGGACTTCCTGAAAAAGGTCAAGAGCGGTGAGTACACCACCAAAAATCTGCAGAACGTCGACTACTGGTGGCTGATGAAGGAAGGCGCCGTGGAGCTCGGAACGCAAAACGGCATGGCCATCAACCCCAAGTGGGTACCGCAACTCAAGGCCGCAAAGATGAAGGTGAACGGCAAGACCGTCAGCGTCTACGACCACGTGATGGAACTGAGCAAGAACCTCACGAGCGCCAAACCCACCTTTGATCCGTTCACCGGTCCGATCAAGGACCGCAACGGCGTTACCCGCGTCCCTGCCGGCAAGGTGATGACTCCGGCCGAACTGAACAACATGCAGTGGGTCGTACCGGGCGTGACCGGCCAGGTGGCCGACGAACCCAAATAACAGAATCAGGAATTCAGCTTCCTCCAAAGACCTTCGCGCCTGACGCGAAGGTCTTTTCTGTCTTTCCAACGGCGAACGGCCCGGCCCGCGCACTTGGCGCGGCAAACTCGGTGCGCTGTGGCACGATGGGTTCACATGGAATTCAGAAAGCTTGATCAGTCGCAGCCAGGGCAGGGAATGCAGTTTGATGTGTACGCCTACGAGCGCATCGCCGCCAACACCCTGGGCGGCGCAAAAAACGTGCACTACGCCCGCGAAACGGGCATGGTTCTGTACCAGCTGGCCATTGAGCTCTCGGGAGGTGCAGTGCAGTTGCAGCCCGGCGCCATGCAATACGTCAGGGGTGCGGTTCAGATGGAAACCGTGGGCGGTGGAGGCGGCGTGGGTGGATTCCTGCGGCGGGCAGTCACCAGCGCCGGAACCGGTGAAAGCTCGTTTCGCAACCGTTTCAGCGGGCACGGAACGATCTGGACCGAGCCGACCTTTCAGCACCTGGTGGTGGCCACGCTGGACAGCCCCGCCGACGCCCTGCTGCTCGACGACCGCGCTTTCTACGCCGCTGAGGACAGCATCAAGGTCGAAGCGCACGTCAACCGCAACATCGCGCAGGGAATGCTCGGCGGCGAAGGCCTGATTCAGCCGAAAATCAGTGGGCAGGGAGCGTTCGTGCTGGAAAGTCCAGTTCCAGCAAGCGAACTTGACATCATCGATCTGCACAACGACCAGCTGATTCTCGACGGCGACCTGGCCCTTGCCTTCAGCGCATCACTGGAATTCCGCATCGAAAAATCCCAGCGTGGCGTGCTCAACACGCACCGCAGCGGAGAAGGCCTGGTCCACGTGTTCCGTGGCACCGGACAGGTCTGGGTCATGCCGACCATGGGACTGGCCCAGCGCTTCGAAAGTCCCGTTCAGAATGTCTTCGTGACCAATCCGACCACCCGCTGAGCCTTCGGCCCTTCGTGCGGCACCTTCTCCTACTTGCACCGGCCCGATACCGATTGCGCCATCCTCATGCTGATGTACGCCAGACAATAACGCCCGGCGTAGTCCCGGCACCGAATGGGTCGAGGATCGTCGTGCGCCACTCTTGACAGAATGCTCCTGCAGCGGGTACTTTAGCGGTAAATACATTTACCGCTAAAGTACCCGCTGAAAGGATTCCCTGTGACGAGCCTTCCTACCCCGGTGACTCTGGCTGACGTCGCCCGCAGCGCGGGTGTCTCAAAAATGACCGTGTCCAATGTCATCAACAACAAACCCGGCATGTCCGAAGAAACCCGCCTTCGGGTGCAGCGTGCCATCGAAGCCACCGGGTACGTGTCGAATGCTGCGGCGCGCCTGCTGACCGGCAAGCGCGCCAACATGATCGGGGTTCTGACCCCGCGCCTCAACTGGCCGTTCGTCACCGAAATTCTCCAGAGCGCCAGCACCGTCGCCGAAGCCGAGGGGCTCAACCTGGCGATTTTCACCACCGCTTCCAACCCGACCCTGGAGCGCGAACGGGCCATGTTGCTGCGGACGCTCGCAGACGGCGTGCTGCTGGTCATTCCTTCCGCCGACGAACATCAGGTGTTCGGCAATGTCGTGCCTGTCGTGACACTCGGCGCGTACGGCGAGCGTACCGTCAAGGTCGACAACTTCGAAGGAGCCCGTCTGGCCGTGCGGCACCTGATCGAGCTCGGCCACACCCGCATCGCTCACGTCCACGGACAGCACAACGATTTGCGCGACGCTGCAGAACGCGAACAAGGCTTTGTCAGCGCGCTTGAGGAAGCTGGACTGGACGTTCTCCCGGGCTACCTGCAGGACGGCGAGTTCTCCGAAGAAGGCGGCCGGCGTGCTGCTCACGCCCTGCTGACCCTGCCGGACGCACCTACGGCCATCTTCGCGGCCAATGACCGCTCGGCCATCGGGGTGATGGAGGCCGCCGCACAGCTGGGATTACGGGTTCCGCACGACCTTTCGGTCGTTGGTTTCGATGATATTCATGCTGCGGCCTACACCGATCCACCGCTCACCACCGTGCGTCAGCCCCTGCAGCAGATGGGGGAAAAAGCCGCTCGCGTACTGATCGATTTGATGCGCGGCGAAACCGGCGTCGAACAGCACGTCCTCTTCCCTGCCAGCCTGGTCGTCCGTCAATCGACGGCCGTGCCCAGAGCGCACCAGGAGGTCCGCGTGAGCCCCTGAATCCCGCGGCCGGTCGGCCCAACCCAGTAACTCGCCCGTACTGTCCACCTCGGCCCACACGACGGTGCGTCTTGCTTACGCAAGAAGCCCGCGCCGGCCAACGCGCAGCATCCGCTCCGGCAAGCGCCGGACTTTCAGAGGTAAACCCATGAAACGAACCGCTTTGTCCGTCATGACCCTGCTGACCGCCACCCTGACCGCCACGGCTGTCGCGCAGCAACCCAAGAACGTCTTCACTGTCGTTCGCTCCAGCCAGTGGGGCGCCCAGAACCTCAATCCCTTCGCGCCCGGCGACCAGCACCTGCCGCCCACCAACAGCGCCATCTACGAGTCGCTATTTTATGTCAACCCGCTTGACGGCAAGGCCACGCCGGTCCTGGGCACCAAGTACAACTGGAGCAAGGACAACAAGACCCTCACCATCACCACCCGCGACGGCGTGAAATGGAACGACGGCAAGCCCTTCAGCGCGGGCGACGCGGCCTTCACCTTCAATTACCTCAAGCAGTTCCCGGCCCTGGACACCTCGGGCATCTGGAAGAATGGCCTCACCAGCGTGAAGGCCACGGGTAGCAACACCCTCACCTTCGCCTTCGACAAGCCCAACACGCCCATCTTCCAGTACCTGGCCGGGCAGATGATCGTGCCCGAGCACGTGTGGAGCGCAATCAAGGATCCGGTGACCGAGACCAATACCAAGCCCGTCGCCACCGGTCCCTTCACCTTCGACAGCTACAGCCAGCAGGCGCTGCGTGTCCTCAAGAATCCCAACTACTGGATGAAGGGACAGCCCTATGTGGACGCCGTCGTGTGGTACGCCACCAACGGCAACGACGCGGCGCTGCTCAAACTGCTCAAGGGCGAAGCGGACTACGGCTACGTGGGCGTGTCCGACCCCGAAGGCCAGTACGCCAAGAAAGGCGAGAACCTCAGCTACTACTGGCCGGTGACGGGGGACAACTACCTGTACTTCAACACCGCCAAGGCACCCTTCAACGATCCCGCCTTCCGCCGCGCCATCTCCCAGGCCATCAATACCAAGAACGTGGCCGAGAAAGCCTACGCGGGTGTGGCCGACGCGGCCCACAGCAGCGGGGTCATCCCGGCGCAGCAACAGCAGTGGCTGCCCGCCAGCGCCAAGAATCTGGAAGTGAAGTTCGACGCCGTAGCCGCCGACACTGCCCTCACCAAGGCGGGCTACAAGAAGAACGCTCAGGGCCGCCGCCTGGGCAAGGACGGCAAGGTGCTGCCTTCCTTCAAGATCCTGGTGGGTGCCGGCTGGACCGACTTCATCACCATGGCGCAGGTCATCGGTGAAGACCTCAAGAAGGTCGGCGTGAACACCCAGATCGACCAGCAAGCGTGGAGCTCGTACGCGGGTGGTCTGCAGACCGGCACGTACGACATGGGCATCAGCTGGGGTTGGGGCGGCGGTCCTAACCCGTATTACCTGTACAACCAGACCTTCGCGCCCGAGTACAGCGCGCCGGTCGGCAAAACGGCGGCTTCGAACCTCTCGCGCTACACCAATCCCGCCGTCACCAAGGCGCTCACGGCGTTCAAGGGCACCAGCGACACCGCCCAGCAGAAGAAGCTGATGGGCACCGTCATCACCACGGTCATGCAGGACATGCCCTGGCTGCCGCTGACCGACCGCTTCAACTTCTCGCTGTACAACACCGCGAAGTTCACCGGCATGCCCACCAAGCAAAATCCCTACACCGCCGGTGAGGCCGACGACGTGGCCGCTGCACGCCTGATGTACCTCAACGTCAAGCCCAAGCAGTAATACCTGCGTGGGGGAGAGCTCCTGACGGAGCTCTCCCCCACGTATTGGAGTGATCATGCCCTACCTTCTACGCAAGTTCGGGATTCTGCTGTTTACCCTGTGGGTGGCGGTGACCCTCAATTTCATTCTGCCGCGCCTGGTGCCCGGCGACCCGATCGGTGCCATGCTCGCCAAGTATCAGGGCAGGCTCGATCCCAGCGCCGTGGACGCCCTCAAGATCGCCTACGGCCTCAACGACCAGGGCAGCGTGGTCAGCCAGTACTTCACGTACCTGGGCAAGACCGTGCGCGGCGACTTCGGGCGCTCTATCGGGCAGTTCCCCACGCCGGTGTGGGACATCGTGGCGCAGGCAGCACCCTGGACCATCGGACTGATCGGGGTCTGCACGGTGCTGTCCTTTTTGCTGGGCAGCGCCCTGGGGCTCTACAGCGCCTGGCGCCGGGGCAGCAGGCTGGCTGACGCCCTACCGCCGCTCGCGCTGTTTCTGAACAGCATGCCCTACTTCTGGTTTGCACTGCTGCTGCTGTACCTGCTGGCCTTCAAGTACAGCTTCTTTCCCCTCAGCGGCAGTCTCGATCCCTTTCTGACGCCGTACAGCGCCGAGTGGTGGTCCTCGCTGCTGCGCCACGCGGTGCTGCCGGCGCTCACCATCATCGTGACGGCAGCGGGGGGCTGGCTGATCACCATGCGCAACAACGTGATGAGCGTGATGAGCGAGGACTACATCGCCTTTGCGCGGGCCAAGGGGCTCAGCGAGAGCAGGCTGCTGAACCGTTACGTCCTGCGCAACGCCTTGCTGCCCAGCTTCACGGCCTTCGGCATGGCGCTCGGTTTTGTGGTGGGCGGCTCGATTCTCACCGAGGTGGTGTTTTCCTACCCCGGATTGGGCTTGCAATTGTTCAACGCCGTCACCACGCTCGACTATCCCTTGATGCAGGCGATTTTTCTATTCATCGCACTGGCGGTATTGATCGCCAACTTCTTCGTGGACGCCTTGTACGCGGTGCTTGATCCGCGCGTGCGTGATGGAAAGACGGCATGAACGGCGTCATCACGATTCTGAGGCGTTCACCACGCGCCTCGCTGGGCCTGGGCATCCTGGTCACCCTGGTGCTGCTGGCCTTGCTGGCGCCCGCCTTCACAGCGCACAGCCCCACCTCACAGGCATACGGCACCTGGCTGAAGCCGGGCGGCGCACACCTGCTGGGCACCACCGCGCTGGGACAAGACATCTGGGCACAGTTGCTGTACGGCGCGCGGCTGACGCTGCTGATCGGTTTCGCTGTCGGTCTGGTCGCCACCGCCATTGCGACCGCCATGGGCCTGGCCGCTGCCTATTTCGGCGGCAAAACTGACGAAGCCATCAACGTGCTGCTGAACGTGTTTCTGGTGCTGCCGGGCCTCCCCCTCCTGATCATCGCCAGCGCTTTCCTGCGGGGCGGCGGCGTGTGGTCAATTATTCTGGTGATTTCCCTGACCGGCTGGGCCTGGGGAGCGCGCGTGCTGCGCTCGCAGGCGCTGGCGCTGCGCAACCGTGATTTCGTACAGGCCGCCGTGGCCAGCGGTGAAGGCGCGGGGCGCATCATCTTCGCCGAGATGCTGCCCAACCTGGCGGGACTGATTGCCGCCAACTTCTTTGGCACGGCGCTGTACGCCGTGCTGAGTGAAGCGGGCCTGGCGTTCCTGGGCATGGGTGACGTGAGCCAGGTGACCTGGGGCACCATGCTGTACTGGGCGCAGGCCAAGGGCTCGCTGCTGCAGGGCGCGTGGTGGTGGGTGGCCGCGCCGGGACTGTGCATCGCGCTGCTGGGGACGGCCTTCGCCCTGATCAACTTCGGCATTGACGAAGTCACCAATCCCAGGGTCATGCACGCCAACAAGGCCACGCGCGTACTGCGGCGGAAACACGCGAATGCCGCGCCGCTGGCCTCGCCGGGCAGCGCCCAATCCCTGCTGGCCATCCGCAACCTCGACGCCGGATACGTGACTCCCGGCGGCAACGTCCGCGCGGTGCGGGACGTGAGCCTCGACGTGGCGCCGGGAGAATTCTTGGGCCTGGCCGGAGAATCCGGCTGCGGCAAGAGCACGCTGGCCTTTGCTGCCACCCGCCTGCTCGACGCGCCGGGCGTGGTGTTCGGCGGCGAAGCCCGGCTGGCTGGAAAGGATCTGCTGGGACTCTCCCCTGAGGAGCTGCGGCGGGTGCGCTGGAAAGACTACAGTCTGGTGTTCCAGGCCAGCATGAACATCCTCAATCCGGTGCTGAAAGTGCGCGAGCAAGTCTATGACGCCATGCAGGCGCACGGGATACAGGACCAGGCCAAACTGGAAGCGCGCGCGCGTGAACTGTTTCAGCTGGTGGGCATCCGCGAGGATTACCTGAGTGCCTACCCCCACCAGCTCTCGGGCGGCATGAAGCAGCGCGTGGTCATCGCCATCGCCCTGGCGCTGGAGCCGAAACTGGTCGTGATGGACGAACCGACCACAGCCCTCGATGTTGTCGTACAACGCCAGATTCTGCAGGAAATCGACGCCGTCCGGCGCCGGCTGGGCATCAGCATCGTGTTTATCACCCACGACCTCAGCCTGCTGGTCGAGATGAGCGACCGCATCGCCATCATGTATGCGGGCGAAGTCGTGGAGGAAGCGAGTGCCAGCGCCATTTACACCCACCCCAAACACCCCTACACCCGCAAGCTCATGAGCGCCTTTCCGCCGCTGGAAGGTCCTCGGGAACGCCGCGCGGGCATTCCGGGACGGCCCCCCGCCCTGTCCCAGTCAATTCAGGGCTGTCCCTTCTTCGAGCGCTGCCCCAGCCGGATGCCCGGCGTGTGCAACGAAAAGCCGCTGCAGAAGTTCGACGAAGCGACCGGGCATTCCGTTGCGTGCTTTCTCTACGATCCCACGGTCGATCCCCAACGCAAGGAGCAGCATGAAGCGCTTGCCAGCGACTGAAATGGCCGCGACGAGTATCGTTGCGGACACCTCAAGTGCCCTTGAACTGCGCGGCCTGACCAAGGTGTTCAGGGTCGGGCGGTCCCAGCAGCCTGTCACCGCCGTCAATAACCTCACGCTGAGCATCAAACGCGGCGAGGTGCTCGGGCTGGTCGGCGAGAGCGGCAGCGGCAAAAGCACGGTCGCGCGCCTCATCGCGCACCTGCACGAACCCACCTCAGGTCAACTGACGGTAACCGGGAGGGAGGTTCCACGCGCCCTGCACGGAGCCGCACTGAGGCAGTTCCGCCGGCACGTGCAGATGATTTTTCAGGACCCTTTCGCGAGCCTCAATCCGCTGCACACCGTGGGGTACATTCTCTCGCGGCCCCTGAGGATTCACGGACTGGCTCGCGGCGCTGAGATACGGACGCAGGTGAACGCGTTGCTCGAACGGGTCGGGTTGTCTCCCGGCGCGAGTTACGCCGCCAAAAAGCCGCATGAACTTTCGGGCGGTCAGCGTCAGCGCGTGGTGATCGCGCGGGCGCTTGCCGCGAAGCCGCAACTGATTCTCGCCGACGAGCCGACCAGCGCGCTCGACGTGTCGATCCGGCTCGACATCATGAATTTGCTGCTCGATCTGCGCGATCAGGAAAGCCTCGCCATGCTGTTCATCACCCACGACCTGGCGGGCGCACGTTACATGAGCGACCGCGTCGCGGTAATGTACGCTGGGCACCTGGTGGAAATCGGTCCCGCAGATCAGGTCATCAACCGTCCGCAAATGCCTTACACGCAGCTCCTGAAAAGCGCCGCGCCAAATCCTGAGGCCGCACTCCGGTCCGGGCCGCTCGAAGCGCGCGGCGAGGTGCCGGACCTGAAGAACCTGCCGCCCGGCTGTCCTTTCGAGCCGCGCTGCCCTTACGCCCGACCGGTATGCCGTGACAGCTTGCCGCGCCTGTACGAAGTCGGACCGGAACATCAGTCGCGCTGCATTCTGCACGATCCGGTTCTGGCCACCCAGCCTCCCCTGCATCCCAGTCCTCAACCGGTCGCCTGACCTGACGCGTCCAGATCCCAAGGAGATTTCTGAAATGACCCAGCCCCTTTCGGCCACCGGCCAGCAGTTTGTCGCGTCCCTTCTTTCGTCCATGACGCTGGACGAAAAGATCGGCCAGATGACGCAACCTGAAAAGAACAGCGTCAAAGCCGGCGACATCGCCCGTCTGTCGCTGGGCAGCGTCCTCAGCGGTGGCGGCGGCAATCCCGAGCCGAACACCCCCATGGCCTGGCGCGCGATGGTGGAGGGCTTTCAGCAGGAAGCACTGCAGTCCCGCCTGAAAATTCCGCTGCTCTACGGCGTCGACGCCGTACACGGACACAACAACGTGGTGGGCACCACTATCTTTCCTCACAATATTGCGCTCGGCGCCACCCGCGACGCCGATCTGGTGCGTCGCATCGGGCGGGCCACCGCGCTCGAAGTGGCAGCCACCGGTGTACGCTGGGACTTCGCGCCGGCCGTGAGCATTCCGCAGGACATCCGCTGGGGCCGGACCTACGAGGGGTACAGCCAGGACCCGCAGGTCGTGTCCGAACTTGCGGTGGCGTACATCGAAGGACTGCGGGGTGAAGCCTGGAACAGCCCGACCTCGGTGCTGCCCAGCGTCAAGCATTTCGTGGCCGACGCAGCCGCGACCTGGGGCACCTCGAAACGCGTCGACCGTCAGGCGCTGAGTCTGGACCGCACGCTGGCGATTGCCAAAATGGGTCAGGGCTTTGTCGAACTGCTCGATCAGGGCGCCTGGCAGATCGATCAGGGCGACGCGCTGATCGACGAAGCGACCCTGCGTGAAGTGCACCTGCCGCCGTACAAGGCGGCCATCGACGCGGGCGCCCTGAACGTGATGGCGTCTTACAGCAGCTGGAACGGCCTCAAGATGCACGCTCACCAATACCTGCTGACCGACGTGCTCAAACAGGAACTGGGCTTTCAGGGCTTCGTCGTGAGCGACTGGGAAGCCATCGATCAGGTGCACGAGGACTTCGACCGTGCGGTGGTCCTGTCCATCAATGCTGGCATCGACATGGTGATGGTGCCCTTCGACTACGAGCGCTTCATCGCCAGCCTGAAGCGAGCGGTCCAGACCGGTGAGGTTCTTGAAGCGCGAATTGACGACGCGGTGCGGCGCATCCTGACGGCCAAGCACGCTCTGGGCCTCTTTGAGCAGCCGTACACCGACCCCGCCCTGCTGGAAGCGGTGGGCAGCGAGGCGCACCGGCACCTCGCCCGCGAAGCCGTGCGCAAGTCACTGGTGTTGCTCAAGAACGAAGGTGACGTGCTTCCCCTGCGGGCGGACGGTCCGGAGATTCTGGTGGCCGGCGCGGCGGCCGATGACATCGGGGCGCAGTGTGGCGGCTGGACGATCAGCTGGATGGGTGGACACGGCAACGTCACCCCGGGCACCAGCATCCTGGAGGGTTTTCAGCAGGCGGCGCCTGGCAAGGTGCATTTCAGTGCTGACGGTGAAGTGGAGCGCCACTACCCGGTTGGTGTGGTCGTGGTGGCCGAAGAGCCGTACGCCGAGGGAATGGGCGACCGTGCCGATCTGTCGCTGTCCGGCGAGCAACTGGCGCTGATCGAGCGGGTACGTGGACGCTGCGAGCGGCTGGTCGTGGTACTGCTGTCGGGCCGGCCCCTGATCATCACAGAGCAGATACCGCAGTGGGACGCGCTGGTAGCCGCGTGGTTGCCCGGCAGTGAGGGGCACGGCGTAGCGGAGGTGCTGTTCGGGCAGTTTCCCTTCATCGGGCGTCTGGCCTTCGACTGGCCCGCGTCGCATCACGACATTCCCCGCCGAGCGGACGCACAGTATCTTTTCCGCATCGGAGATGGGCTCAGGAGCGGCGTGGTGGTCTCGTCCTGAATACCGGGCGGTGATCGGTCCCGTCGCCGACGGGCGCGGCTTACCATACACGGCGCGCCTGTCCTCGGGCTGGCAGGGCCAATCTCAGGTGGTGGGGCGCCGCTCTCGGGCTGCCCCTCGTGTATACTCCCGAGATGATGTGGGCGCGAATGATGCGAGGCACCCCGGGCGAGTAGCGAAAGCGACATCGCACGGGGGCGCATTATGGTGCGCCCCTGAACTTTTGGACCGAGGTACCCCCAAGCCGAGGAGAACGCATGACCGAGGAAAAACGCACTTTTTACGTCACGACGGCCATTGATTACCTGACCGGTCCACCACACATCGGCCACGTCTTTGAAAAGGTACTCACCGACGCGCTCGCGCGCTACCACCGCGCCGCCGGATACGACACCTATTTCCTGACCGGCACCGACGAACACGGCGAGCGTATCCTGAAACTGGCCCGTGAGGCCGGAATGACTCCCCAGGCGTTCGCGGACGAACTGTCGAACAATGCCTTTCGCAAAACCTACGATACCCTGAACGTCAGTTACGACGACTTTATCCGCACCACGCAGGAGCGGCACAAGCGCTACGTGCAGGAAGTCCTGCAACGGGTGTACGACACGGGCGACATCTATTACGCCGAGTACGAGGGGTTGTACTCACTCGGCGCCGAACGCTTCGTGACCGAAAAGGAACTGGTCAACGGCGTCCTGCCCGGCGACAAGGAACCGCCCGAGCTTCGGCGCGAAGCCAATTACTTTTTCCGGATGGAAAAGTACCAGGCCTGGCTGCTCGAGCATTTGCAGCAAAATCCGCAGTTCATCCAGCCGAGCGGTTACCGCAATGAAGTGCTGGAGATGCTGCGTGAGCCCATCGGCGACCTGTCGATCTCGCGGCCCAGAGCCCGCGTGCCGTGGGGCATCGAGCTGCCCTGGGACCCGGAGCACGTCACGTACGTCTGGTTCGACGCCCTGCTGAATTACGTCTCGGCCCTGGAAGACGTCGGCAGGACCGACCTCTTTCCGAAAGCATGGCACGTGATCGGCAAGGACATCCTGAAACCGCACGCGGTGTTCTGGCCGACCATGCTCCGGGCCGCGGGTCTGCCGCTCTACGAAAAGCTGGTCGTGCACGCCCATATCCTGGCCGAGGACGGACGCAAGATGGGCAAGAGCCTCGGGAACGCCATCGACCCGGTCAAGCTGCTCGCCGACTTCGGCGCGGACGCCGTGCGCTACACGCTGCTGCGTGAAACCACGCTGGGCAGCGACAGCCCCTACGGTGAGAACATCCTCAAAAACCGTCTGGAAAGCGACCTCGCCAACGACCTCGGGAACCTGCTTTCCCGCACGACCAGCATGGTCCAGAAGTACCGGGGCGGCGTCGTGCCCGCTTCCGGTCCGCAAGGTCTGCGCGAGGAAGGCATCATCGCGCGCGCGCAGGCCCTGCCAGCGGAAATCATGGGACTGGTGCGCGAACTGCGTCTCAGCCAGGCCCTTGAGGCCAGCATGGAATTCGTACGTGACCTCAACCGCTACATTGCCGAAAGCAAGCCCTGGGATCTCGCCAAGAAGGAAGAGCAGGCTGCACAGCTCGATACCGTGCTCTACACCGCCATCGAGGGCCTGCGGGTCGCGAGCGTGCTGCTGGAAAGCGCCATCCCCAACAAGGCGGTTGCCCTGCGCGAACAGCTCGGCCTGGGTGGACAAAACTACCCTCTGCAAGGCGCCTGGGGACTCACGCCGGCTGGCACGACCGTGCAGAGTGGGCCGATTCTGTTCCCCAAAGCCGACGCAGACCTGAAAAAGGGCGAGGACGCGGGCAAGAAGCCCCCGGCCACTTCCACTGCACCCACCCCTGGCCCAGCAGCTCCGGCCAATCCCGCTGCTGCGCGGACGCCCGAGGTTGCGCCCCAGGAGACCCTGCCTGAAATCAGCATCGACGACTTTGCGCGTCTGGATCTGCGCATCGCCCAGGTGATCGCGGCGCAGGCGGTTGAGAAGGCCGACAAGCTGCTCAAGCTCACCGTCAGGCTGGGCGACGAGGAGCGTACGGTCGTCTCGGGAATTCGCAAGTGGTTCGCTCCGGAAGACCTCGTAGGACGCAAGGTGGTGCTGGTGGCCAACCTCAAGCCGGTCAAACTGCGCGGCATTTTGAGTCAGGGCATGGTTCTGGCCGCCGAAGACGCCGAAGGCAACCTCGACCTCGTGGGAACCGGAATGGACCTTCCCAGCGGAACCAAGGTGCGCTGAGGAAACGTAAAGATAAGCAGCAAAACGAACGAGGAATCCGGCTTGATGCTGGTTTCCTCGTTCGTTTTCTCTTGTTCCGAAGCGCGCAGGGGCGCTCTGCTCTCGGCGCTCTGCGGGCGCTAAACTTCGGCCACGGGTACCTGGGGGCGGTCCTCGCCCGACTTCTCACCGCGCTTGGGCAGACGCAGGTTGGGCAGGGCCAACGTGACCAGAAAGGCGGCCAGACCGATCAGAATGCTGATCAGGTAGATACGGCTGATGGCGTTGGCAAAGCTGACCTTAACAGCGCGCGAAATCCGGTCGATGGTGGTGCCGGTCTGCGCGAGGGCCTGGGTCTCGGCCTGGCTGAGGCTGGCCAGCGCGCCCCGCAAGGCCTGCTCGGAAGCGGCGTTGGCTGTTTCCGAGCCCGCAGGAACCTGCCCGGCAGCGCTCAGCTGGGAAAGCAGGCCGCGAACGTTCTCCGGCGTGCGCTCGTCTTCGCGCAGTCGGGCGATGGCCGCCGGGTCCCGCTCCCGCAGGGCACGGGTGACCAAGTCACGCTGCCGGCCGAAGGCCTCGCGCACGCCCGCTTCTGCTTGGGCGCGCACGGTTGCGGGATCGAATCCCGGGCGGGTTCCGCCCTCGGCCTGACCGAAAGGCGCAATCTGACTTTGCAGGGCGAAGGGAGCGCTGCGCTGCACCTCGGCGAGATTCGCCTTGAACTCGCTCGTCAGGCCGGCGGTCAGAATCGCGCCGAACACGGCCGCGCCCATCGTGCTGCCCATCTGCTGAAAAAAGGTGCCGCTGGAGGTCGCGACGCCGATCTCATAAGGCTTCACGGCGTTCTGCAGCGCCAGGGTATAGAGCGGCAGCGCGGGGCCCAGACCCAGACCCAGCGCGACCATGCGGGCCACCACCGCCCAGTAGGGGGTATCGACGTTCATGGTGCTCAGCCACCAGAAAGCTACGGTGGCCACCGCGAGACCACCCAGCATCAGGAACTTGTAGTAACCGACGCGCGACGCCACCTGACCTGAACCGATGGCGCCCGCGATGATGCCCATGGTCAGCGGAATGGTGGCGGTGCCGGCTGCCGTCGCCGTGACGCCCTTGACGTTCACGAGGTACAGGCTGAGAAACAGAATGGCGCCCAGAAAACCCGCACCGATCAGAAAGCGCGCAATCACGCTCCAGGTGAAGGTCGGATTTCTGAACAGGGTCAGCGGCAGCACCGGACTCTCATGGCGCGCCTCGGCAAACAGAAAGGCCACCAGCGACGCGGCACTGAGGGCGAACAGACCCAAAATGGTCGGGCTGGTCCAGCTGTAGACCGAGTCCGAACCCCAGGTCAGCGCCAGCAGCAGCGGCACGGAGAACAGTACGATCAGCACGCTGCCCAGGAGATCAATTTTCGGCTTGAGGCCGCTCGCCAGAATGGGCATACGAGTGGCGATGAAGGAAAGCGCCACCAGACCAATCGGCACATTGACGTAAAACACCCAGCGCCAGGAAATGTTATCGGTTAGGAATCCACCCAGCAGTGGACCGATAACGCTCGAAAGGCCGAACACCGCGCCGAAGAGTCCTTGGTAGCGCGCCCGGTCGGCGGGCGCAAAAAGGTCGGCGATGATGGCAAAAGCGATCGAGGTCAGCGCCGCCGCGCCCACACCCTGCAGCCCACGAAATACAATCAGCTGCATCATGCCCCCGCCGAACAGGTTGCCCAGAAAGGGCTCGCCCGCAGCGCCACACAGCATCGATCCGATCAGAAAGACGGCAATGCCGAACATCAGGACCGGCTTGCGTCCATAGATGTCGCTGAGCTTGCCGTAGATCGGCAGCAGGGCAGTACTGACCAGCAGGTAGGCGGTGGTGACCCAGGCATACAGATTCAGCCCCTGCAGATCCGCGACGATTTTGGGCAGTGCCGTGGAGACAATGGTCTGATCGAGGGCGCTGAGAAACAGCCCGAGCAGCACACCGATCAGGATCAGGCGTTTGGTGGGAAAGTCGAGCACTTCGGCGTAGTTGGTGGCTTGCGCTGCGGGCGGTCTGGTCATTGCGGGTCTCTTTCGCTAAAAAGACACGACGGGTGTCCGGCACCGGCGAGGTGACCGAGCAGCTCGTCCAGGGCGTCCTGTGCACGGGCCAGGACGGCGTCCGGGACTCCTGCGAGCAGCGTGCCGTACGCCTGGGCGCTGATGCGCTCGAACTGCTCGAGCAACCGGCTGCCCTTGGGTGTGAGCATCACGATTTTCTGGCGACGATTCTCGGGGTCCTCGCGCCGTGCGAGCAGTCCACGTCGCACCAGCCGGTTCACGAGATGGCTTGCCGCCGGCAGGCTGAGGTGCGCACGCTGCGCCAGGGCGGTGACGCTGAGCTGACCGGCAGCGCGCAGCTGAAAAAGGCTGCCCATCTGCCGGAACGAAAGCTCGTGGCCGTGCATGTCTCCGGCCATCTGACTCATCAGGTATGGAGCAAGCAACTTCTGCAGGCGCCGGACCCGCAGACCCAGATCAAGTGCGGCCTGCGAATGGGCAGCCGAAGGATCGTTCATGCAGCAAACTGTGCAATAGTTGCAAGCTTGCAACTGTGTGACACTTAACATGATAGGTGTAACAGCGCAAGTGGCAGAGTACCGCCCTTGAAAGTTCCGGGGTAAAGTAGTCGGGATATGGACGACAAGATCAAGATTCCGACGCAAGGCGAAAAGATCACCCTCACGGACGGCAAACTGAACGTGCCGGACCAGCCCATCATTCCCTTCGTCGAAGGCGACGGCACCGGCCCCGACATCTGGCGCGCCTCGGTGCGGGTGCTCGACGCCGCCGTCGAGAAGGCCTACGGCGGCAAGCGCAAGATCGAGTGGCTCGAAGTCTACGCGGGCGAAAAAGCCAACGAGGTCTACGGTGAGACCATCTGGCTGCCCCAGGGCACCATCGACGCTTTTGGCGAGTATCTGGTCGGCATCAAGGGTCCGCTCACCACGCCCGTGGGCGGCGGCATCCGCTCGATCAACGTGGCGCTGCGTCAGGAACTCGATCTGTACGCCTGCGTGCGTCCCGTGAAGTACTTCGACGGCGTGCCCAGCCCCATGAAGCAGCCCGAGCTGGTCGACATGACCATCTTCCGTGAAAACACCGAGGACATCTATGCGGGCATCGAGTACAAAGCCGGCACGCCCGAGGCCGCCAAAATGCGCGACTTTCTGATCAACGAGATGGGCGTCAGCAAGATTCGCTTTCCCGACTCCAGCAGCTTCGGCGTCAAGCCCGTCTCCAAGGAGGGCAGTGAGCGCCTGATTCGCGCGGCCATTCAGTACGCCATCGACAACGGCCGCAAGAGCGTCAGCCTGGTGCACAAGGGCAACATCATGAAGTTCACCGAGGGCGCGTTCCGCGACTGGGGTTACGAGCTCGCCAAGCGCGAATTCGGCGCCACCGAGATCGACGGCGGACCCTGGTGCCAGTTGCCGGGCGGTATCATCATCAAGGACATCATCGCCGACAACTTCCTGCAGCAGATCCTGCTGCGCCCTGCCGATTACGACGTGATCGCCACCTTGAACCTCAACGGCGATTACCTCTCCGACGCGCTCGCGGCGCAGGTGGGCGGCATCGGCATTGCGCCCGGCGCCAACATCAACTACCTCACCGGCCACGCCGTCTTCGAAGCGACCCACGGTACCGCGCCCAAGTACGCCGGCAAGGACGTCATCAACCCGTCGAGCGTGATCCTGTCAGGCGAGATGCTGCTGCGCCACCTCGGCTGGAACGAGGCCGCCGATCTGGTGGTCGCGGGCCTCGACAAGACCATCTCGCAGAAAAACGTCACCTACGACTTCGCGCGCGCCATGCCCGGCGCCACCGAGGTCAAGACCAGCGAGTTCGCCGACCACATCATTGCCAACATGTAAAACCGCAGGTGAAGAGCTTCGTGAAAGGCGGGCCAGTGGCCCGCCTTTTTGCAATCGGCGACCATGGTCGCCGCGCCGCGTGAAAGTCCGATAAACTGTCTGCGCATGTGGCGTCTTTTCACCAGCCTCCTCGCCGTGGTGCTCCTCGCGGGCATCGCACTTGCGGCCCTGTACCTGTTCGGGCAGTTGCTGGGCTTTTTGGGGGTATTCCTGGCGGGCAGCGCCCTGGTGCTGGCCAAGCTGGTGTGGTACCTGCTGCTTGCCGCGCTGTTGGGTGGACTGACGTACTTCATGGCCAGCCTCTACCGCCGACCGTGACCGTTGGGAGTCTCTCCTTTTTGGCGTGACTCGTTATGAACTGGCGCTCCGAGGAATTTTAGGGGTTCATCACGCGCCCCAGGAAACGCCCGCGCACAATAAGGAACGATGGCAGTTCTGCGCTGGTCTCCGGCGGCTTTCACGGGCGCACGTACCGGGATCATT
Source organism: Deinococcus peraridilitoris DSM 19664 (assembly GCF_000317835.1). Taxonomy (NCBI): domain Bacteria; kingdom Thermotogati; phylum Deinococcota; class Deinococci; order Deinococcales; family Deinococcaceae; genus Deinococcus; species Deinococcus peraridilitoris. The sequence goes on from NC_019793.1 coordinate 126,425, forward strand.
CTCGCGGCGCTGGTGCTGCCGCGTTTCACCGCCGACACGCCCGAGCAGGTGATCGATCAGGCCGCCTCTGTCGTGGCGCGCGCCACCGGCGGCGTGGTCACGCCTTGCCCGAGTACGACACCGGCAGTGTCAGGCGAGCCTCAGCTTCTTGCGGCACGCTCGGGCAGGCAGCGAATGGTCTGTGTGCGTTCGCCCGGCGCGCCCTACGAGGTCGTCGAACAGCTGGACACTTCGCTGCGAAATCGCTGGTCGACGTCATGGCGTGCCGAGCAGTACCGCGACGTGCCCGTCAACGCCTTCCGGCATCAGGGGCAATTGCTGGGCGTCAGCGCCGAACGCGCGGCCGCAGGAACGCTGCTGCGCCTGCAGGGTGCCGGTACGCTCACCGCCGAAGTGGGCTGGCACGAACAGAACAGGCCGCCGAATCGTGAGACAGGCGAACTGCCGGTTATTCCTCCGCTCGCCACACGCGACGCGGCCCCGGTCGCGGCCACAACCCCGGCGCCGGAGCCCACCCCACCGCGCACAACGCCGGATTCACCCAAGCCTGCCACCACCCAGGCGCCCCGACCGACGCCCGAACCCGCCCTGCCACCTCGCTCCACGGACACGGCGCCGCCTACCACACCACGGTCGCCCGTTCAGGCTCCTGCTCCACCCGTCGAAACTCCTCCCCCAGCAAAACCCTCCCCCAGGAATGCCGCTGTGGCGTCCCCACAGGACAGCGAAGCAGAGACCCCGCTGCCCCCACCCGAGGCGCTTCCCGCACCACCTGCCACTTTGCGTTCCGCACCTCAGGAAAGTGCCAGCGGTAATCTGGCGCAGCCAGATACGCTCCGCCCTCCGGCAGACCGCCCTTCGGAAGACACGTTCACGCGCGCCTTGTCGCTGAGCGAGCCGCGTCTGACCGGCGAAGATGTCCGGCGCGTCCAGAACCGGCTCATGGACGTGGCAGGAATGGCGCGTGGTCCCGGGGGAGACGGCTGGTATGGCCCCACCACCGAAAGAACGGTCAGGGCATTTCAGGAGGCCAATGGCCTCAGCGCAACGGGCACCGTGGACCGCGCCACCTGGGAGCGGCTCTTTTCCGAGCAGGCCCAGACTTTCGCGGTGCGGGCCGCCGAGACTCCTCCAGCCCCCCAGACGAACGCACAACCGCCCGAAACGAAGACAGAGTCACCAGCGCCGCCTGCCGAAACGACCGGGGGTCCGGATAATTTCGTGCGGGAATTGTCACTGGGCGAGCCCCGCATGCACGGAGAGGATGTTCGTCGGGTTCAGAACCGGCTGGTAGATGTGGCGGGAATGCCGCGTGGATCCGGTGGCGACGGCTGGTACGGACCACGTACACAGGCGACCGTGCGGGCATTTCAGCAAGCCAACGGCCTGCCGGTGACCGGCGTGGTCGACCAGGCCACCTGGAAACGGCTGTTCTCAGGCACGGCGCGGGCCTTCGCCCAGGCGGACGTCGAGGCACAGCAGTAACCGCTCTGGCGCAGGGCGAGAACCCCGACTGAACCACGAAAGCGCCTCACGAACCGGGCTATAGTGAATTCCTGGCGGCGTGTACCGCCGCCTTTCTCATGACCGCCCGTCACCTGCCAAGCGTCCGGTTCGACGCTCGCACACCGGACAGCGGTCCTCACATCAATCACCTTCGACGAGGGGCTCGGCCACGATTTCTGCCGGGCTTTTCGCGCCCCTGGAGAGCGTTTGAATTACTGGCGTGATCAACTCAAACCCCTGCTCGACGACGAGACCGGCACCATTCACAAGCAGGCGCCGATCCGCGTGACGCTGGCCTTCCCGAACCGCTACAGCGTCGGTATGGCCAGCCTGGGGTATCAGGTCATCTACCGCATGTTCAACAACGAGGAAGGCGTCGCCTGCGAACGCGCCTTTCTACCCGACGAACCCGAAAACTTCCGTGGCGCGCTGCCCACCGTCGAGACGGGCCGTAACGCCGGGGACTGCGAACTCTTTGCGATGAGCGTGTCCTTCGAGCTCGACCTCACCAACATCATTCGTACACTCGACGTGGCGGGCCTTGCCCCACTGCGCGAGGAGCGTGACGAGCGCGATCCGATCGTGATGATCGGCGGGCCCTTCACAAGCAGCAACCCGTATCCCCTGACGCCCTTTGCGGACATCATCGCCATCGGCGACGGTGAGCAGCTGGTGCCGGTCATCAGCGAGGCGCTGCGCGAAGCGTCGGGGCGCGAGGATTTCTTTGACCTGATCGACGGCGTGCCGGGCATCTTCCTGCCGCATCGTCACGTGCACGAGCCCAAGTGGGCGACCGCACCCAAGGAACTGCTGCCGGCCTACAGCCAGATCGTCACACCGCACTCGGAACTGAGCAACATGTTCCTGGTCGAAGCGCAGCGCGGCTGCCCACGTCCCTGCACCTTCTGCTTGGCGCGGACCATGTACGGTCCCAACCGCAACAACGGCGGCGACGAGCTGCTCGAGAGAATCCCGGACTGGGCCACCAAGGTCGGGCTGGTGGGCGCGGCGCTGAGCGATTTCCCGCACACCAAGTACGTGGGCCGGACCCTCACGGAGCGCGGCGTCAAGTTGGGCGTCTCGAGCATCCGTGCCGACACCGTCGACGAGGAACTCGCTGCGATTCTCAAGGCGGGTGGCCTGCGGACGTTCACGGTCGCGTCTGACGCCCCGAGCGAGCGCCTGCGCCGCTGGCTCAAGAAGGGCATCACCACCGAGGACCTGCTCAAGACGGCCCACATCAGCCGCAACCTGGGCTTTTCGGGCCTCAAGGTCTACATGATGATCGGCCTCGGCCCGGAAACCGACGAGGACATCACCGAGCTGATTTCCTTCACGAAAGAACTCGCCAAGGTCAACCGTATCGCGCTGGGGGTCTCCCCTTTCGTGCCCAAGCGGCACACCCCGCACTTCGCCGACGCCTTTGCGGGTGTCAAGGTAATCGAAGGCCGCCTGAAGCGCATCCAGAAAGAGCTCCGCACGGTGGCCGAGCTGCGCAATGTCAGCGCCAAGTGGGCCTGGGTGGAGAGCGTCATCGCGCGGGGTGGCGCCGAGATCGGTATGGCCGCCTACCGCCTCTACAAGAACGAGAGCATCGGCGAGTGGAAGAAAGTCCTCGACGAGATGGGCTGGCACGACGAGTTCGAGGAGAACCGCGCAGTCATCGATCTGCCACCAGGGCAGCTGCTGCGCGGCGTGAGCGCGCACGCGGGCGGACTGTCCATTTAAGCAGCGTTCTGAAGTGCTCCAGTAAGGTGAAGTGCTCAAATCAAAGGCCGCTCCGGAAGAGCGGCCTTTTCTGACGGTTACGGCGTCAGCGCATGAACAGCGGAATCGACTTCAGGACCGTCTGGTAGACGCCCCACAGCAGCGGGATGCTCACCAGAATCCAGGCGAAGGCCAGTTTGCCGGTGGGAACGTGTTGGGTTTCGGGGTCGTGCACGCGTTGGTCGCTCATGTCCTACCTCGTCTTCTCAGCGGTTGGAAGTCGTGCTCGTGCCGGTGGGGAGCAGAGGGGTCTGCTCGGTGTCGGTCGTCGGAATGCGGTGGAAGCGCGGATTGACCGGACGGACCATCAGGTTACAGATGAAGCCCACAACCAGCAGTCCCGCCATGATGTACATGGTGGTCGAGTAGGCCTGAGCGGGCGGAATACCGCTCTCGATCTGCGTCTGACGGATGAAGTTGACCAGGAAGGGACCCACGACCGCCGCCAGCGACCACGCGAGCAGCAGGCGGCCGTGAATCGCGCCGACCTGGTAGGTGCCAAACAGGTCACGCAGGTAAGCGGGAATCGTCGCAAAGCCGCCCCCATACATCGTCAGGATGATCGCGAAGCCCACCACAAAGAGTTCGACGCTGCCGATCCGGCCGGTGTAGGGCACCAGAAAGTACAGCACGGCGCCCAGCGCAAAGAACGTGAAGTAGGTATTCTTGCGCCCGATCTTGTCGGAGAGCGAGGACCACAGAAAGCGGCCCCCCATGTTGAAGAGACTCAGGAGGCCGACAAATCCCCCGGCGGCGGCGGCGGTCACGGCGGCGCGCTCACCGACGGCGGCCGCGGAGAACATTTCCTGAATCATCACGGACGCCTGGCCGAGAACACCGATGCCGGCGGTCACGTTCAGGAAGAGAATCGCGAAGAGCAGCCAGAACTGCGGGGTACGGATGGCCGTGTCGGCGTCCACATTGGCAGTGGTGATCATGCGGTTCTCGGTTGTCTTGGGCACCCAGCCGACCGGCTTCCAGCCCGGAGGCGGCACGCGCACGGTGAACACCCCGAACATCATGAAGATGAAATACGCGATGGCCATTGTCACGAAGGTGGCCCCGATGCCCTGCGCGGGCACGCCACCACCATAGTAGTTCATGAGGGACACGAACAGCGGCGCGGCAACGAGCGCGGCGCCGCCAAAGCCCATGATGGCCATGCCAGTGGCCACGCCCGGACGGTCGGGAAACCATTTGATCAGGGTGGACACCGGTGAGATGTACCCGAGGCCCAGACCGATGCCACCCAGCACACCGTTGCCCAGGTAGATCAGCCACAGCTGCTTGGTGTAGTACCCCACCGCCGCCAGCAGAAACCCACCGCAAAAGCACACGGCGGAGGTGAACATGGTCATACGCGGGCCGACGCGCTCGACCCACTTGCCGAAGATGGCCGCCGAAGCGCCCAGCACGGCAAGCGCAATCGAGAAGATCCAGCCGATGGCCAGCAGGCTCCAGCCCCCGTGCGCGTTCAGGGGTGCGTTGAAGACACTGTAGGCGTAGATACTGCCGATGGAAAGGTGAACGGCGAGCGCCGCGGGTGGCACGAGCCAGCGGTTATAGCCGGGCTCGGCAACGGAATGTGCACGGTCTAGAAAGGACATCAGGGACCTCCGGGAGAGCGTTGACAGGTGGCTTTTACGGTCGGCCGCCCTTAAAGCGGTTGTCAAAGACATTGATAGGTTTTTGATCAATGTCTTTGATCGAGCGGAGCGAGTGACCTTGACCAGGAGCGTTTGGAAGCGGGCAGGCGTCCTCATGGGCGTCCGTTCTGCCCAAGACAATGGAATTGATGGAGTGTCTTCCTCCAAGGGTGGAATGGACAAACGCTTTAGGGCGGCGAGGTGGCGCTCGGCGCCAGAGCCCGTGAGGAGGTCAGTGCCAAGCGCTCGGCACCGCAGTACACGTTGAAGCGGCCTTCGCGCACGAACCCCAGCAGCGTCTGCCCAAAACTCTCGGCGACCTCGATGGCCAAGCTGGACGGCGCGGAGACTGCCACGATGACCGGAATTCCGGCCAACGCGGCCTTCTGGGAAATCTCAAAGCCCGCCCGGCTGCTGACGACCAGCAGATGGTCGCTCAGGGGAAGCAGGTCCTGACGAAGCGCCCAACCGATCAGTTTGTCGACCGCGTTGTGGCGCCCGATGTCCTCGCGCACGGCGAGCAGCTGCCCGCGCGCATCACACAGGGCGGCGCCGTGCAGGCCGCCCGTGGACTCAAAGAGCGTCTGGCGCTTGCGCAGTTTCTCCGGAAGCCCGCCGAGGAGTTCGGGATCGAGCGGCGGCGCGTTCCAAGCGGCAGGCGCGGCTCGCAGCGCCAGCATTTCGATGCTGCCGGTGCCGCACACACCGCAGGCGCTGCTGGTGAAGCTGTTGCGCGAGAGGCGGCGCAGGACTTGAAATCCCGAGCGCAACTGAATGCGCACGACGTTCGGATTGACCTCTTCGCCCTCCTGCCACACGTCAAGGCTCAGGACATCTCGTGCCTTGTGAATGGCGCCTTCGGCGTGCAGCAGCCCTAGCACCAGGTCCTCGTCGGCGCCGGGCGTGCGCATGGTGAGCGCCACCGAATGCTCCTCGTCACCCTGCACAAGGCGGATTTCAAGGGGTTCCTCGGTGACGACCTCGTCAGGTTCTTCATGGCAGCAGGGCGTCTGCTGTCTGTAGCGCAGAACGGTGCGGGAAGTGCGGGGCGACGTCACGCCGGAGTCCTCAGGTGTGGTCTGCTTCAGGAGGATTGCCGTGCTGCGAGCGTGCCCTGAGGCTCTTGCCGAAACCGCGCAGCACACCCACCAGCGCGCCGAGGGCCAGGCCGACATCCGGGTCGCGGGCGAGCGAGAGCAGCTCACCGAGCCCGGCCCGCTCGCCTTCCTGCACGCGGCGCGCGCCTTCCCGCATGCCGTCGGCCAGCGCGCCCGAGACAGCACTGAGCGCCTGGGGTTCGACGCTTCCCAGCACCTTCACCAGTTCGAGCGCGTTGCGCAGCGCGCGCACGCTGCCCGGCTCGTTCAGGATTTCCAGCGCCTGAAAACTCAGGCCCTCGCCGCCCTGCACGAGCCGGGTGAGCGTGTGCAGCACCTTGTGCTCGTGCAGTTCACGCAGCAGTTCGAGGGCTTCGACCAGTGCGTCCGCACTCTCGGCAGTGCCTTCGGCGAGGCGTTCGGAAGGCGTAGGCAGCAGCACGCGTGGATCGAACTGCAGGGCTTTTGCCATCAGTCATCACCTCCGATCAGCTCAGGCGCAACGTGGCGGGCCAGCTGCATGCGTCCCGGCAGGTGACCGGGAAACACATAATCGGCGCGGCGCCATTTGCGTTCGACCTCGACACCCCGCTGGGGAGTCGGCTGCCCATAACGGTGGTTCCAGCGTGGCAGCGGGCTGTCACCCATGTCGGGCAGGACTTCCAGGCGCACGGCGGTGTCCTTGTAGGCGGGCGTGTGGGTGCTGAGATCGGTGTGACTGCCCGTGAGGCGGTTGACCATGTGCGGCGCCTCCTGTGTGTTCATGGGCACGTATACCTGCTTGCCGAACACCCGTCCTGACACCAGAACCCGGCCCTTGATGGCGCCGTGCCGCGACACGAGCCGCACAAAACGCCCGTTTTCCAGGCCGCGCTCGCGGGCGAGTTCCTCGGAGACTTCGATGAACATGCCCGGCACCTTGTGGGTGATGCCCGGCGACTTGTAGGTCATGTTGCCTTCGTGGAAGTGTTCGAGCATGCGCCCGTTGTTGAGGTGCAGGTCGTACTCCTCGTCGAGGGGTTCAAAGCGCCCGATGAATTGCGCCGGGTACAGGCGCGCCTTGCCGTCCGGGAAGGGAAAGCCTTCGGTGAAGAGCAGCGGCGTGTCACTGCCGTCGGGCAACACCGGCCACTGCAGCGATTTGAAGCCTTCCAGGCGCTCGTAGGTGACGCCCGCATACAGGGGAACGAGGCTGGCGATCTCGTCCATGATCTCGCTGGGGTGCTGGTAGTTCCAACCGGCGCCCAGCGCGTTGGCGACTGCCTGAATGATCTCCCAGTCGGGTTTGCTCTGTCCGAGCGGTTCGAGCGCGCGGTAGAGGCGCTGAATGCGCCGCTCGGTGTTGGTGAAGGTGCCGTCTTTCTCCAGGCTGGGGCTGGCCGGCAGCACCACGTCGGCGAACTCGGCCGTGCGGCTGAAAAACACCTCCTGCACCACGAAGAATTCCAGCATCTCGAAGGCCTGATCGACGTAATTGATGTTCGAGTCGACGAGGCCCATCTCCTCGCCCTTGAGGTACACCGCCTTGATCGTGCCCGCGTGGATGCCGTGCACCATCTCGTGGTTGTCGAGTCCCTTGTTGGTGGGCAGCTCCGTTCCCCACTTCGCGGCAAACTTGGCACGCACCCCTTCGTCGTTGATGCTCTGGTAACCGCCGACGAAGTTCGGCATGGCGCCCATGTCGCTGGCGCCCTGCACATTGTTGTGGCCGCGCAGCGGGTAAGAGCCCGCGCCCGGGCGCATGTAGTTCCCGGTCACCAGCAGCAGGTTGCTGATGGCGGTGGAGGTCTCCGAGCCGCCACACTGCTGCGTGACACCCATGGCCCACATGATGCAGGTACCGTCGGCATTCACGATTTCGTGCGCGATCTGGCGCAAAACATCCTGTGAAATGCCGGTGATCTCCTCGGCGCGTTCCAGGGTGTACTCCTCGATGCTCGCCCTAAATTCGTCGAGGTCGTTGACCCACCGGGCCAGGAATTCCTTGTCCTCCAGGCCCTCATCGAGAATGAATCTTGCCACGGCGCTGAGCCACACGAAGTCGGTGCCGGGGTTGGGGCGCACGAACAGGTCAGCGCGCTGTGCCATTTCGTGTTCACGCAGGTCGGCCACGATCAAGCGCTGCCCACGCAGCTTGTGCGAGCGCTTGACGCGCGTGGCCAGCACCGGGTGCGACTCGGCGGTGTTGGTACCGATGCCGATCACCAGCCCGGCCTGCTCGATGTCGCTGATGCTGCCGCTGTCTCCGCCGTAGCCCACCGTGCGCCACAGTCCCATGGTGGCGGGCGACTGGCAGTAGCGCGAGCAGTTGTCCATGTTGTTGGTGCCGATCACCGAACGTGCGAGCTTCTGCATCAGCCACGACTCCTCGTTGGTGCACTTCGAGGAGGCGATGAATGCCAGCGCGTCGGGGCCATGCGCGGCCTTGATTTCGGTCATGCGGCGCGCGATGTAGGACAGCGCCTCGTCCCACGACGCTTCACGGAAGGTGTTGCCTTCGCGGATCAAGGGAGTCGTGACGCGCCGGTCGCTGTTGACGTAATCCCAGCCGAACTTGCCCTTGATGCAGGTCGAGACGCCGTTGGCCGGGCCGTGGGTGGGCTCGACCTTGAGGATATGTCGGTCCTTGGTCCACACCTCGAAGCTGCACCCCACACCGCAGTAGGTGCAGACCGTCTTGGTGCGCTTGATGCTCTCCTCGCGCATGGCGTGCTCGGTGTCCGACAGACGCAGGATCGGGCCGTATCCGACGCTGGGCTCGGCGGCTTTCACCAGGTCCACGGCCGAGTTGAAGATCGGCAGCGGCAGGTCGGTCATCAGGCCCGCTTCGCCCAGCATGCTCTTTTCCATCAGGGCGTTGCACGGGCAGACGGTGACGCAGTGGCCGCAGCTGACGCAGCTGCTCTCGTCGATGGGCCGTCCGCCGTCCCACAGCACACGCGGGTTGGGGTCTTCCCAGTTGATCGTGAGCGTCTCGTTGACCTGCAAATTCTGGCAGGCTTCCACGCAGCGTCCGCACAGAATGCACTGATCAGGGTCGTAGCGGTAAAAGGGATTGCTCTCGTCTTTGGGGTAGGGCTTGGGGTGGTAAGGCGTGACCTGATGCTCGACGCGCAGCAGCGCGGTGGTGTTGTGCACCACGCAATTGCCGTTGTTGTTGTCGCACACCGTGCAGTACAGCAGGTGGTTGCCGAGAATCTTGTCGAAAGCTGCCGCGCGTGACCTCCGTGCCGCCTCGGTTTCGGTGCGTACGCTGAGGCCTTCGGTCACCGGGGTGCCGCAGGAGCGCACCAGCTCACCGTTGACCTCCACCAGGCAGGTATCGCAGGTCTGAATCGGGCCCAGCTGCGGATGGTAGCAGACCTGAGGAATTTCCAGGCCGGCCCGGTTGATCACTTCGAGCAAAGGCTCACCTGCACGGGCACGCTGAGGCGTTCCGTTCACCGTCACCTGCAGTTCATTGGTGTTCAAGCTGGCCTCCGCAAGCGAATTGTTGGCATAGGTGCCTTTCATACTCGTCATGCAGGGGCGCTCGGAAATGTAAAGCGTCCCAGCTTGTGAAACCTCGCTGAACAGACGGTGATCGTCGGCGCGCGTTCCTCGTCTGGTTTCTGCCATATATATTTGGCCTACCCGGAGCCGGAGGCACAAGGCCGCGCTGGAAGAGCAACCGCCCGTGAACAGGTGCACCCATCGTCAGCACGGTATGGGCGACTTCCCGGTGCCTGCAGAATAAGGTGAGACCCGGGCTGGAGGTTTCGATGTCACGGGCGACAGTGGTGCTGCCTGAACCTGCAGAACACCGGCTCGATTGTTCAGCGCGCGACCTTTTTTCCGGGCAGCGCCTCGCAAGTCGCCGCTTCGGGCAGCCTGCTGCCTGCAGGTGGCCGTCACGAAAGGACCGCAATGTTCGAACTGTTCAACTGGATCTCCTCGCCCGAAGCCTGGATTGCCTTTGCTACGCTCGTCGTGCTGGAAGTCGTTCTGGGCATTGATAACATCATTTTCATCTCGATTCTGGCCGGTAAACTGCCCACCGCCCTGCAAGCCCGCGCCCGCACGATCGGTCTGCTGCTGGCTGCCGGAATGCGCCTGTTGCTGCTGGTCTTCATCGCCTTTATCGTCCGCCTGACCACGCCGCTCTTTACCGTGCTCGGCCAGGAGATCAGCGGACGAGATCTGGTACTGATCGCAGGTGGGTTGTTCTTGCTGTACAAGGCCACGCGCGAAATTCACGAAAAGCTCGAAGGCCAGGATCACGCAGGAGTGGTGCGCGCAGCACCGACGTTCGCGGCGGTGATCGCGCAGATTCTGGTGGTGGACATGGTGTTTTCACTTGACAGCATCATCACCGCCGTCGGCATGGTCGATGACATCGGCGTGATGGTCTCGGCCGTGCTGGTCACGGTTGCGGTCATGCTGGCCGCAGCCGGACCGATCAGTGCTTTCGTGAACCGCCATCCGACGGTGAAGATGCTGGCACTGAGCTTTCTGCTGCTCATCGGCACGACCCTGATTGCCGAAGGACTGGACTTCCACGTTCCCAAGGGCTACATCTATTTCGCCATGGCCTTCTCGGTCCTGGTCGAGATGCTGAACCTGCGTACCCGGAAGGGCAAACCCGTCGAGTTCAACGAACCACACCAGGAATCCGTCTGAGCCTGTTTCACCTTCTGGATCAGCAACTCCAGAAGGTGAAGCGGCGCGGGCAGGCGTCCTGATGGGCCTACGTACTGCCCAAAACGCGGGAGCCTGGGCGTCCGCACCGGGGCACTATTCGAAGGTCACCAGCTGGCGCACTGCCTGACCGGCGGCCAGGGCGTCGAAACCCGCGTTGATGTCCTGCAGCGCCAGCGTGCCCGTCAGCAGCCGCTCGACGGGCAGCCGTCCAGCCTCCCACAAGGCAATAAAACGCGGAATGTCGCGGCTCGGCACGGTCGAGCCCATGTACGAGCCCTTGACGGTGCGCTCCTCGGCGACCAGCGACACTGCCGGAATCGAGAAGGCCCGGTCCGGTGCCGGAAGCCCGACGGTGGTGGTGGTGCCGCCACGGCGGGTGGCCTGATAAGCCTGGACGAGTACCCGCTCGCTGCCCACCGTTTCGACGACATGCTGCGCGCCCCCACCGGTCAGCTCACGAATAGCGTGCACCGGATCGTCCTGGGCCGCGTGAACCACGTGGGTGGCCCCCATCTGCCGGGCGAGGTCAAGCTTCGCTTCCACGACGTCCACGGCAATGACAGGGTGGGCGCCGCTGGCCACCGCGCCCATCACCGCGCTCAGGCCCACCCCTCCCAGGCCAAAGATGGCCGCGCTCATGCCGGGTTCGATTCGGGCGGTGTTCATGACCGCGCCCACGCCGGTCAGGACGGCGCACCCGAAGAGCGCGGCTTCGCGCAACGGAACGTCCGGATCGATGCGTACCACGGAGCGTTCGGACAGCACGGCGTGGCGGGCAAATCCCGAAACGCCAAGATGGTGATGCAGTGGGCCATCGTCGGTGCGGATGCGCCGCACCCCCGACAGCAGGGTTCCGGCCGCGTTGGCTTGCGCGCCCGGCTCGCAGAGGGCCGGACGTCCGGTCGCGCAAGGAAGACAGTGCCCACATGACGGTACGAAGGTACAGACAACGTGGTCGCCAGCCGCAACGCTCCGGACACCTGGACCGATCGAGACGACCACGCCACTGGCCTCGTGACCCAGCAGCATCGGCAGGGGACGCGGCCTCACGCCCTCGATCACCGAGAGGTCCGAGTGGCACAGTCCCGCGGCGGCGACTTCCACAAGGACTTCTCCTTCACCCGGAGGATCGAGCCGCACCGTCTCGATGCTGAGGGGCCGCGAAGTGGCATACGGCCCCGGTGTGCCCATGAAGCGAAGAACGGCGGCAGTCGTGAGCATGTGTCTCCTTGATAGGTCAGCGCGTCCTGACACGGCAGAAAGAATGTTACGAGCACCAAAGGGATTTCCGGCAATGTCTTGCCAGCCCAGTATTGCCCGGGAGGCGGATGGGGACCGCCAAGGTAGGAGCTTGGCCAGTCACACAGGCCGACCCGAGGCAGAGCAGCACTGACGTCACATCAAACGAAACTGCAGTGTGGCGCCCACAAAAGGTGAGTCTGGACGGCACCGTGACCTTACTCTTAACGTGATCGCAAAGCAAATCGCTCCGCGAGGCGCTTGGTCATGGCCGTAGCCAGAGGCACCATGCTCAACCAAGCATCACAGCTGACTCAGTGTCATTCTGAGCGCCGTCGCCCAGGATGTTCTCACGCCCCGACCCATTCCACCCGGCACGGTACCGTGTGACGCGGGAGCAGGAAATCAATTGCCGGCTGGATCTGACTGGCACGCCCCTCCGCTGCCCGAATAGTCCTGGCCGAAAAGCGTACAGTCATGATGTGCTGGAGAACTGACCACCGAAGGTCCTGGCTGCTATTGCGAATGTCTTCAAGTCTCCCGCCACCGGACTGGCATCGACTTGGCGTTCGCCCGGGCAAGTTCGGTGTTTAGCCATCCGCTGCCCCGACAGCCTAAGAAAACGCCACCTCTTTCCTACTTGTCATCCACCACGCTGGATTAGGCTGCCCGCATGAACCGCCTGTCGCACGAAACGAGCCCGTACCTGCTGCAGCACCAGGACAATCCGGTCGACTGGTTTCCTTGGGGACCCGAGGCCTTTCAGAAGGCCCTGAACGAAAACAAGCCGATCCTGCTGTCCATCGGCTACTCGACCTGTCACTGGTGCCATGTGATGGCCCACGAAAGCTTCGAGGACGAAACGGTCGCGGGATTCATGAACACCCATTTCGTGAACATCAAGGTCGACCGCGAGGAGCGGCCCGACGTGGACGCGGTGTACATGAGCGCCGTGCAGGCCACCACTGGCTCGGGTGGCTGGCCGATGACCGTCTTCCTCGATGCGCAGGGTCGCCCGTTTTACGCCGGTACTTACTTTCCACCGCGAGACGCGCACGGCATGCCCAGCTTTTCGCGGGTGCTCGCTGGAGTTGCGCAGGCCTGGAACGGGCGGCGTCAGGACCTGATGCAGAATGCCGAAACGCTCACACAGCACCTGCAAAGCGCCGGGAGGCGCGAAGGCAGCGAGGCCCTGCCCGCCGACTTTACTGCGCGCGGCCTGGCACAGGTGCGCAAGCTCTTCGACGCCCGTCACGGAGGCTTTGGCTCGGCGCCCAAGTTTCCCGCACCCACGACGCTCGCGTATCTGCTGACCCAGCCGCAGGCGCGCGACATCTCACTGACCACCCTGCAAAAAATGGCCGCCGGTGGCCTGTACGATCAGCTGGGAGGTGGATTTCACCGCTACAGTGTCGACGAGCGCTGGCTGGTTCCGCACTTCGAGAAGATGCTCTACGACAACGCCCAACTCGCGCGAGTGTACCTGCAGGCCTATCAGCTGACGGGTGAGGCGTCCTTCACCCAGTTCGCGCGTGAAACGCTGGAGTACCTGGAGCGCGAGATGCTGTCACCCGAAGGCGGCTTTTACAGCGCGCAGGACGCCGACAGCGAAGGCATCGAAGGAAAATTCTTCGTCTGGACGCCCCAGGAACTTCAGGCCATTCTGGGTGACGACGCCGCGCTGGCCGCGCGCTTCTGGGGCGTCACGGCCGAGGGGAATTTCATGGACCCGCACCACCCGGACTTCGGGCGGCGCAGCGTGCTGTCGGTGGTGGCCAGTCCGACTGAACTGGCCGAGCAGTTCGGTCTGAGTGAGCCTGACGTGCGCCGCCGCCTGGAGGCCGCCCGTCGGCGGCTGTGGGAAGAGCGCGAGTTGCGCGTTCACCCGGGCACCGATACCAAGGTACTGACCTCCTGGAATGGACTCGCCCTGGGCGCCTTTGCGCTGGCCGCGCGCGTGTTGCGCGAGGAACGCTTTCTGGACGTGGCCCGACGCAATGCGGACTTCGTACGCTCGCATCTGCGAAGCGAGGACGCGACCCTGCGTCACAGCTACAAGGACGGTCAGGCCAGGGTACAGGGCCTGCTCGAAGACCACGCCCTGTACGCGCTGGGACTGATCGAGCTGTACCAGGCGAGTGGCCACCTGCCTCACCTGGAATGGGCCCGAGAGCTCTGGAACGTGGTCGCCACCGAATTCTGGGACCAGGAGGGCGGCGCCTTCTGGAGCACCTCTGCGCGCGCGGAAACGCTGATCACCCGTCAGAAGGACGCTTTCGATTCGGCAGTGATGAGCGACAACGCGGCGGCGGCCCTGCTGGGCCTGTGGATGGGCCGCTATTACGGCGACCCGCGCGGAGAAGAACTCGCGACGCGGACCATCGGCACCTTCGCTGCCGACATGCTGGCCGCGCCCAGTGGTTTCGGTGGTTTGTGGCAGGCACACGCCCTGCTGACGGCGCCGCACGTCGAGGTTGCGGTGCTGGGGAGTTCGCAGGCACGCGCGCCTTTCGAGGCCGAACTCGCCCGGCATTTTCTGCCGTTTGCTGCCCTCGCGCCCAGCGAGGCAGGCAGTGGGCTGCCGGTGCTGGAGGGTCGCTCGGGCGAAGGTGTGGCGTATGTGTGCCGCAACTTCGCCTGCGACCTGCCGGCCCGTGACACGGCCACGCTCGGGCAGCAGCTGAACGCACTGACTCAGGCCCGTTGACTGCAGAATCGAAGCAGCAGGCGCTCAGGAGGCCGGAAACACCCCTCCCTCTGAGCGCCTGGGTGAAGCCGGGCGGATTCACCCCTTCTGAATGCAGGTGGATGCGCTCAGTTGCGGAAGATCACCTGCTCGCGGCTGAACGACCGCAGGGCCAACAAGGTAAAGAGCACGGTGTACACCAGATTCGACACGATCGCGGTGACGGCGTTCGCGGGCAGCAATGCGCCCTTGATGATGTCCAGAATCACCAGCGCGCCGTTGACCAGCGGGATGGCGTACAGCAGGGGCGTCTTGGTGAGGAAGTCCGAAAACTGCAGCATGAACAGCGGAATGATCAGCACGATGGCAATGGGCGTGAGGTACGTCTGTGCCTCCTTGTACGAGCGGGCGAAGACAGCAATCGACAGCAGGATCGCCGAAATCAGCAGGGCCGCACTGACCGCCACGGCCAGCAGAATCAGCAGCTCACCCGCCCCGACGGCGAGGGTTCCCCCCAGGGCGCTCGCGAACGCCTCTCCAGCCACCTGCTCGGGCAGCACCAGGCGACCCAGCGGCCCCGCCAGCGCGAAGCCCGCCACCCCGAAAACGGCGCTCGCCATGGCAAAGAGTGTTGTGGCCAGCAGTTTGCCCACCACCACCTCCGAGCGCCGCACCGGCGAGACCAGCAGTACTTCCAGCGTGCCACGCTCCTTTTCTCCGGCAGTCGAGTCGATGGCCGTGGCCATGGCGCCCGCCAGAATGAACTGCAGCAGGAAGTACGGAATGATGAAGCCGAGCGGTCCACCCGAACGTTCCTGTGTCGTGGCCGCGTCGACCGCTTCGACGCGCAGGGGTGCCAGAAAGGTTTCGTCGAAACTCAGCTCGCGCAGTTTCGCCCGTACGAGCGTGTCGTTGTAATCACGCAGGGCGTCACGCACCTTCTGCGCCGCCCCGGCCTGAATCCGCTGATCGCTGGACTTGCTGTAGAGCTTCACGGTCGCCTGGCCTTCACCTGCCCCGCCGGGCAACCGGGCGGGCAACTCGAGAACCGCCTGCGCCTTTCCGCTCTGCACGGCCTGCAGTGGTTCGCGTACGTCCACAAGGTCAACCCCCGAGCGCAAAACGCTTCCGTCCGGTGCACGCTCGCTGCGGGTCAGGCGTTCACGCAACCCTTCGGGCAAACTGGCCAGTCCAACGACCCCCACCGTTTGGCGCCGTTCCTGCTCACCCCCGAAGGTGCGCGACAGCAGCAACGGAAACGCGATGGTGAACAGCGGAATAAAAATCAGGGGCATCACGATGGTGCTGACCAGAGTGCGCCGGTCGCGCAGGGTAGAGACCAGTTCCTTGTAGGCGACTTTCCAGATGAAGTGGCCGCGCATCAGGCCACACTCTGTGGAGCGCGCCGTTCCTGTCGGGCCCGGTCTTGCAGCAGCGAAAAAAAGGCGCGCTCCAGGCTGGGTTGCGCGGTTGAGCGAAGCAGCCCCCCGACCGTATCCACGGTCAGCAGTTCTCCGCCTTCGATGATGGCCAGCCGGTCGGCCACTTCCTCGACTTCGGCCATGACGTGCGTGCTGTACAGGACCAGCTTGCCGGGCGCCCGGTAACGCAGCACGAAATCGAGCAGAGAGCGGCGCGCCAGCACGTCGAGACCGCTGGCGGCCTCGTCGAGAATCAGGACCTGCGGATCGTGCAGCACCGCGCGGGCGATGACGATTTTCTGCTTCATGCCCGTCGAGAAGTCGCCGCTGCGACGCCCCAGGGTCTCGCCGAGGTCGAGCAGACCGTCGAGCTCGTCGATGCGCCGATCCGTGCGGGCGTCGCTGAGGCCATAAAATCCGCCGAAGTAGCGCAGGATCTCGCGGCCCGTCAGGCGGTCGTACAGCCCCATACCGCCGTTCACCACCCCGATCAGTCCTCTCACCCGTTCGGCGTCGCGGCGCACGTCGTACCCTGCCACCCGCGCGCTTCCGGCGGTGGGCGAGAGCAGGGTGGCCAGGATGCGCAGCAGCGTGGTCTTTCCTGCACCGTTGGGGCCCAGCAGACCAAAGACCTGTCCTTCCCCGGCCTGAAAACTCACGTCGCGCAACGCATGAAACGAGCCGTAGCGCTTGCTCAGATGTTCGATGTGCAGCATGTTGACCTCCGAAGGTCCTACGCGAGGTTACGCGGCGAAGTTGCGCACCGATGACCGGCTGCTCGCGCGGCTTCGTGATGGGCGCCCCACGGGACCTGCGCCGCGACCTCGGCAGAGACCCCGTGGGGCGCTCACTTGTTACAGCTGATGCGAGAACGTGGGTACGGTGGAGGGTTCGTCTGCCGTGCCGTCCGGATCGAGGTCGGACATCGCGCCCGGGTCTTCCCCGGCGCCCAGTGCGGCCGCACTGGGCGCCGCCTCTCCCAGTTCAAGACGGCCCCGCGTTTCGTTGGCCGAACTCAGCTCGGCCTCGTGGTGACGGGCGAGTTCCCCAAAGCCCTGCAGCAGCGCACGGTACTGCGCGAGGAACTGGGCGCGTTCGGCGCGCAGACGCGAGAGGCTGTTTTCCAGTTCGCTGCGGCGCGCCATGGCTTCCTGTTCGATAGCGCTCGCACGGTTGCGGTACTGCTGTTCCAGTTCAGCCTGCCGCACCTGGTAGGCATGCTCCAGCTCGGCATGGCGGGCCTGGAACTGCTGCTCGAGGTGCTGCTGCCCGAGACGCGCGTCGGTAAAGACGCGCTCCCGGTCGGCTTCGGCTTCGCGCAGCATCAGCTCGACTTCCTTCTGCGCGCTGGCACGCATTTCGGTGGTGATCCGTTCGGCGGCCACCAGGGTCCGCTTGAGTTCGTCCTCGCTGTGGCGGTACTCCTCCAGGCGCCGCTCCTGTTCGGCAAGTCGCTCGTGCAACAGTTGCTGTTCGCGGAGCAGCTCCTCGACATGGTCGGAGAGTTCGGTCAGAAAGGCCCGGACCTTACGCCGCGCGTAGCCGGAAAGTGCCCCGGAGAATTCCTGATGTCGGATGTCAAGCGGCGTAAACTTCATCGGGTCCTTCATTGCACGGTCCTTGATTGCGCTGTGTCCTTCATGAACAGAGCCCTCCCCACCCTCACCAGGGTGGCGCCGCAACCGATGGCTTCGGCGTAGTCGTCACTCATTCCCATGCTGAGTTCGGAAAGTCCCAGTTCATGGGCGCGCGCGGCGGTATCACGAAAAATGCGGTGCGCCGCTTGCCGGTCACCCTCGGGCGCCATGACCATCAGTCCTCGCACGCGCAGACCCAGTTGCGACACCTCATGGTATACCGCGCGAAGCTCGCCCGGCGCCACGCCCTGTTTCTGTGCCTCGCCGTTGTGCACCTGCAGCAGCACGTCCGGAACGTCTCCCCACCTGTCGCCCAGGCGGGCCAGTTCGGCGGCGTGATCGCGGCGGGTGAGCGAGTGCACCAGTGAAACACCTTGCAGGTACTTCAGCTTGTTGGTCTGCAACGCGCCGATAAAGTGCCACTGTGGATGAAGGCCAAGAAGGCCCAGTTCGGCGCGCTTGTCGCGCAGTTCCTGGCCCTTGCTTTCCCCCAGCGCGAAGGTGCCATGTGACAGCACGCATTCCCGAATTTCCGGCGCGCCGTGGCCCTTGGTCACCGCCACGAGCCGTACGCTTCCCGGCGATCGGCCAGCCCCGGCCTCGGCTGCCCGGATGTGCGCCAATACTTCTGGAAGTCCCATCAGCGTCAGCTCTTCACAGCGTCGCCACGATGTCGCGCACCAGGCCCGCCAGCCTCTGCGCGCTGGCCTGCGCCACCCGGATGACCTCCTGTTCACCGGCGTGCTCGTGGTGCTCGGGAATCGCCAGATCGGTGATGGTCGAGATTCCGATGACCCGCGCGCCCAGGTGGCGCGCCGCAATCACCTCAGGGACAGTGCTCATGCCGATGGCGTCGGCGCCCCAGGCACGGTAGGCGACCAATTCGGCCCGACTGGCGTAGGTCGGACCGGAAATGCCGATGTACACGCCGTCGCGCAATTCCTGATCGCGGGCACGCGCGAGTTGCTTGACCCGTTCGCGCAGTTGCGGGTCGTAGGCGTCGAACATGCCCGGAAAGCGTTCGCCAAAACGGGGTTCGTTGGGGCCGATGAGTGGGTTGGTGCCGGTAAAGTTGATGAAATCGCGGTGCAGCATCAGGTCGCCGGCTTTCCACTCGGCACGCAGACCGCCCGCTGCCGAAGTGATCACGAACACCCGGGCGCCGAGCGCATGGGCCACGCGCACCGGAAAGACGACCTGCCCGGGAGTGTAGCCCTCGTAATAGTGCACCCGGCCCTGAAACGCCACCACCGGTCGGTGGCCAAGCTCACCCAGCACGAGCGCACCGGCGTGACCGGGCGCAGTCGAGACCGGAAAGTGAGGAATCTCGGCGTAGGGTATCTTGATGGCGTTCGTCAGCTCGTCGGCCAGACCACCGAGTCCGGAACCGAGGGTCAGGCTCACCTCGGGAATGAGGTTCGCCCGCTCGCGCACGAAGTCACGCGCTGCCATCACGTCGTCAAAATGCGTCATGTCCGCATTGTGGAGTCTGCCCTGGCGCACGGCAAGGCACACGACACGCGAGGGCGAAGTCGGGGTAAAGGCTTTTTCATGCTTCTCAGGGCTTTTATAGTGAGTGTTGTTTGACTGGGCGTCGTGTGCCGATCGGCTGATCGGATGCACGCCACCTACGTCGAAGTGGTGAATGGCCACCCGTTCGGCGGCGTCGGGACAACACGCTTCATCTACCGCCTATGTGCTGGCAGGTCATTCATCAGGAGGCTTCATGCGAAACCTATTCACCGTCGGGGTCAGTGCCCTGTTGCTCAGCGCACCTTACGCGTACGCCCAGACTGCCGCGACCCTCGGAGACATCGTGGTGGTGGGCGCACCCGACCTGCTGGCCGACTTTCTCAAAGTGTCATTGACAGTTCAGATCGGTACCCCACTCAGCCAGGTCAATCCGATCGCCGTGCAGCAAGAAGCGCTGGCGACCGGCTTTTTCAGTTCGGTTGCTGCTGAGCTGACCACTCAGGGAAATCGACCGATTCTGCGCCTGACAGTGGTTCCCAATCCTACGGTCGCGGACGTGACGGTCACGGGCGCGACTTTCGTGGAGCCCGCGCAGATCAAGCAGTTTCTCGAAGATCGCCTGAACATCGCGTCTGGCACGGTTCTCAACAACGCGCGCGTCGAGGAAAGCAAGACGCTCTTGCAGCAGGCATACCGCGAAAACGGCTTTCCGTTTTCGCCGGGCGTCAGTGCTCAGGTCACCTCGGGGCAAAACGGCGCCACCGTCGCGTATACCATCGACGAAAGCGCTCCGGTATCGCGCGTCGAGGTGACCGGCAGCACGCAGCTCAGCGCCGAGTTCATCCGCAACACCTTCCGTCCGCTGGTAGACAACAAATCCTTTACGTTGCCCCTGTACCAGGGGGCCGTGCAGGCCATCGGTAACGCGTACAACGAGCGAGGACTGGGCGGCTTTATCGATCCTCAGGCCAGCGAACTTTCGGGCGGCGTGCTGCGGGTCGTGATTCGCGAGCGGCGGGTCGGTCAAATCGACACCAGTGCACTGGGCACCCTCAACGCCCCGCTGCAGTCGCGCAGCGGGGAACTGCTCAACACCAACACGCTGGCACAGGATATCCGGACGCTGGCGAACGCCTCCGGCAAAGCCGTGGGCGTCAACCAGCAGATTGATCCCAGCGACCCGGCGCGGGTCAACCTGGCCTTTGTCACGAGCGATCAGGCCACTGGACCGATCAACGAAGTGCGTATCGCCGGAGCGAGTGCTGTCAGTCCGGGAGACATCGCCAAGGTCCTCAAGGTCCGCCTCGGTGACGTGTACACACCACAGCTCGCACAGGAAGACTACCTCGCCATCCAGCGCCTCTACCGCAGCCGTGGCTTTGAGGTGCTGACCCAGGCACCGGGACGCACTCCCATTCGCTATGAAAACGGCGTGCTGATCTATGACGTGGTGGAACCCCGCCTGGCCGGCTACCAGATTCGCTTCGAGGGAGCGCAGGTCACCCAGGAACGCGTGATTCTGCGTGAGCTTCCCGAACCCGGTGGTGTGCTCAACATCAACGCGCTGCGTCAGGCGGTGCAGAACAACGTCGGCCGCCTGGGCTTTGTCGTGCCGGTCGCCGAGCAGTTCGTGCCCGATCCCAACAATCCACAGAACGTCACGTACGTGCTGACGGTGCGTGAGCAGCGCACGGGCGTGTTCACGCCCGGCATCGCGTACGACACCATCAACGGCTTCAGCGGCGAGGTGGGACTTTCCGGCAACAACCTGTTCGGGCTGGGGCACGCCTACTCGTTCAACCTGACGGCCGCGCCCAGCGAGATCGGCGAGTACCTTTCGGGCAGCGCGTCCTACACCATTCCCTGGTTGGACTTCAACTTCCTCGATTTCCGGCGTAACCGCACCTCGTTGACGTTCGGGCTTTACAGCAATGCCAACAGCAACAACGCGCTGCTCGACACTTCGGCGGGCAATGTCAACACCGGGCGCCAGTACACCGAGCGGGCCTCGGGCTTCTCTGTCGCGGCCAACCGGCGTATCACCTCGAACATCACGGCCGGAACGAGCGTCTCGACGCAGTACAGCTACTTCCGCCTGGAACCTGTGCCTGCTGCGGGCTCCGAACCGGGCGGTCCGGCCAGTGATGCGGCAGCAGCAGCGGCCCTTCCGCCGTCCAGCCTGACCACCCTGCTGAGCAGCAACGTCAACTTCGACAACGTGCGTTACCAGGACTTCCCGACCAGCGGAGTCCGCGCCAGCGGCAGTGCCGGGTATGGTTTCGGATATCAGGGCGGCACCGGCCTGAGCTGGACCCAGTACGAGGTCGGGGCCCGTACCTATCTTGGCTTCGGTCAGACACTCGGTGACGGCAACCGGCAGCAGGCGCTGGCGTTCCGGGTCAACGCGGGCACCATCGTCGGCACGGCACCACAGAGCCGATTCTTCGGCGTGGGTGGCAGTGAACAGTCTGAGCGCTTCACGCTGCGCGGCTACGACGCCCAGAGCATGGCTGGCAAGAATTTTGTGACGTCGAGTGTCGAGTACCGTTACAACTTCAACGTCAACACCAGCATCGCCCAGGGCATCTTCGGCGTGGCGTTCGTCGATGTGGGTGACGCGTGGACCAGCGGTCAGGATTTCAACCTGAACGTCGGCTATGGAGTTGGCGTGCAGCTCAACTTGGGCCTGGGCAACTTCCTGCTGCCGTCCCTGCGCTTCGACTACGCCTTCAGCCCGGTGAATCCCGGCGGCAAGTTCTACTTCCGGCTTGGTAATTTCTTCTGATACCAAGTGGCGTTGACGACCGAGCAAAGCAGTCGACGCCGCAAGCAGTGAACGCACTCAGCAACGAGGTTGCAGCGATCAAGGAGCACCTGAGTGATCTTTGCAGGTGCTCTGAAATGAACGCCAGTTCGTACGAGCAGTTGCCCGGCATCGCGTTCTCCGGGTACGCACTACCACAGGAAGGCGGGCGCCGAACAAGTATGGCGCCCGCCTTCCCCTTGCCCTTGGTCTGGCTTCAGCGCAGCACCGGGTACAGTTCGACCTCACCGCCAGGGCGCACTTCGGTGCGGCTCGCCACCCCAACCCGTACTGTGCCGGTGCCTTTCAGGTTACCCAGAAAGGACACCGTGTCCACGGGATTCAGGCCCCCGCTGGCGATGTTTTCCGGTGGAACGCCGCGTTCCTGCAGATCCAGCAGGGCCTGCGTCACCAGTTCGAGGAGCTGCTCGCGCATCTGGTCGGGACTGCCGAGCCTGAGGCTGGCCGAGCGAATGACCTCGTCACGCCGGTAAAGCGTGCGGTTGGCGAACGCTTCTGCCGTCAGCTCGACGGGAAAGCCCTGTACGGCGTTCGTCGCGCTCCGAAACACGATCACCGCCGAGTAATTGAGGCCGCGTACACGCGCCTGCAGGCGCGTGTGGGCACTCTCGGACAGGGTGGCCGGGGGTCTGCCACGCGCGCCGCGTGCGGCCGCTTTCGCCTGCGCGCCCGAAATCGCCTCTGGGATGTTATGCACCGAGGCGACCGTCTGCATGTGCACGAGATCGCCTTTCTCGTACAGCAGGTCACCGGTGCGCGTAGCGCTCAGCTCGCTCGTAGCGCGTGCTACATCGCCGGCCAGGCGGGCCCGCTCGGTCTGTGCGGCCTGCAGGCTGCGCTGCAGCATTTCGTTGTCACGCACGATGGCGTCACGTCTGGCCTGCTCAGCCCGCACGTCCTGCTGCGCCTTGTCGCGCTCCTTGCGCAGGCGGTCACGCTCGGCGATCAGCGCCTGGGATTGCTGGGCGAGCAGCCGCGTCTGGGTCTGCACGGCGTTCAGCTGGCTTTGCAGGGTAGTGAGTTTCGTTTCGAGTTCGCTGGCCTGCTGTGCGGCCGCGCGGGCGTCCTGCTGCGCCAGGCGCGCTTCACGCTGGGCCTGCGCCTCGCGGCGCTGCGCCTCGCGGCGCTGCGCCTCCGCTTCGCGACTGCGGGCCTCGGCTTCACGCTTGCGGGCACCTTCTTCCTGCAGCTTGGCCTGCGCTTCCTGGGCCCGTGCCTCGCGCTCGCGGCGCTGTGCCTCGGTCGCCTGCGTCTCCAGGGTGGCTCGGGTCTGCTCGAGGTTCTGAAGCTGCCCGGCGAGCGCTTCGACTTCCTGGCGGTTTTCGGCCAGCGCGGCTTCGGCTTCCTGCGCCTTGAGGGCCAGTTCGTCGCGCCGTTTGGCCAGCTGACTGACCCGCTGCTCGAGCGCGCGGGTTCGCGCGGCGGCAGTATCAGCCTGCAGCACGGCCTCATCACGCTCCTTGAGGGCAGCCGCCCGCTCCCGCCCCAGAGCCTGCGCCTGCTCGGAGGCTTCGTCGCGCGCCTTGATGGCGGCGTCGCGGGAGCGCTCCAACGCTGCAGCCTGTCCGCGCACGTGATCAAGCTGATCGCGCGTCTCGTCGATCGAAGCCCGCAGTGGTTCGAGCTCGTCGCGCAACACACGGATTTCCACGCGCATCTCGTCGGCCTGGGCGACGTTGCGCAGTGCCTGACGGTTCAGTATGCCAAACGCCAGCACCGACGCGAAGCTGATGCCCATGCCAGAGAGAACCGCCACGATCAGCGCGGTCGTTTTGGGACGCAGACCAAAGAGGCGCAGGTGCCGCCGTCCTACCCGGCGTGCGATGGTGTCGGCCGCATACGCCACGAAGCCCGACAGCAGGACGACAAAGCCAAGAAACAGGAGAAACATCAGTGGAAGTCAGTCAGAGGCTTGAAAAGGGGTTCTACACGGGCAACCGAAGCAACACGAGCGCCTGTCACAGCTCGAAATCCTCGCCCAGGTAGCGGGAGCGCACGTCCGGATTGCTCCAGAACTCGGCCGGAGTGCCCTCGAAAGTCACCTGACCGCCGTACATCAGGTAGACGCGGTCAGCGAGCGCAATGGTCTCCCGAACGTTATGGTCGGTGATGAACACGCCCAAACCGCGCCGCTCGCGCAAATCGCGGATCAGGCGCTGAATTTCACGCACGCTCTTGGGGTCAACACCCGTAAAGGGCTCGTCGAGCAGGATGAAATCCGGGTCGGTCGTGAGGGCACGTGCGATCTCCAGGCGGCGGCGCTCCCCGCCGGACAGCGCCACGGCCGGACTGGCCGCGAGTGCGGTCAGTCCGAATTCGTCGAGCAGTTCGTCGGCCCGCCGTTCGCGTTCTTTGGGGCTCAGGGGCTGGTATTCCAGAATGGCCATCAGGTTATCCCGGGCGGACATGCGCCGAAAGGCGCTTGGCTCCTGGGGCAGGTAACCGAGACCCAGCCGGGCCCGGCGGTGCATCGGCAGCCGGGTGACGTCCTCGCTCGACAGGGTGATGCGACCCGCGTTGGGCCGAACAAAACCGACCATCATGTAGAAGGTGGTGGTCTTTCCAGCGCCGTTGGGCCCCAGCAGCGCCACGATTTCGCCCCGGGCGATGTGCAGGTTGACCCCGCCCACGACCGTTCGGCGACCGTAGGTTTTGTGTAGGCCCTGGGCACTGAGAATCGGGGTCACCGCAGTGGAAGGGGCGGGAGAGACGGGCGCACTCATGATTGGGAAAATCGTAGCATGCAGCCGTTTGCACCCTGTGAGGCACCTTCCGCATGGCCACTCCACGAGGGCGAAAGCGTTGAACCCGCCCCGGCACCGACACGGTAGACTCGCAGCATGACGACCCGTAATTCTCTTTCATCCACACCCCGGCACCGATGAAAGTCACGTTGATCGTGCTCGACTCGGTGGGTGTGGGTGAGCTTCCCGACGCCGCCGCGTTCGGTGACGTCGGTGCCCATACCCTCAATCACGTGCTGCAGCGTACTGGCGTGGAGCTGGCGCAACTGGCCCGGCTGGGGCTGGGCGGAATCGAAAGCGTGCTGCTGGAGATGCAGGCAGAACCCCTGGGGAGCTTTGGTCGCCTGCGCGAAGTCTCTCCGGGCAAGGATACCAGCACCGGACACTGGGAATTCATGGGCGTGCAGCTCGAGCACCCCTTTCAGACGTTCGCGGAGGGGTTTCCGCCTGAAGTCATGGAACGCTTCTCGCAGGCGACGGGGCGCGGCTGGCTGTGCAACCGGCCTTACAGCGGCACCGACGTGATCCGCGATTACGGCGAGGAGCATATGCGCACGGGGAACCCGATCGTGTACACCTCGGCTGACAGTGTCTTTCAGATTGCCGCGCACGTGGACGTGGTTCCGCTGGAGACCCTTTACAGATGGTGCCGGGCTGCCCGCGAAATTCTGCAGGGTCCGCATGCGGTGGCGCGCGTCATTGCAAGACCGTTTCGCGGTGACGCTCCCTTCGAGCGGGCGAACGAGGCGCGCAAGGACTTTTCGCTGACACCACCTCCTACGGTACTGAACGCCCTGCACAGCGCCGGGCTGGACGTGATCGGCATCGGCAAGATTCCGGACATCTATGACCACAGCGGCTTCACCGAGGAGATTCACACCGACGACAACCTCGACGGCATCGAGAAGACGCTGCGGCGCATGCGCGCTCCGTTTCATGGTCTGGTGTTCACCAACCTGGTCGACTTCGACGCCAAGTACGGCCATCGCCGCGACCCGGAGGGCTACGCCGCGGCCCTTGCGGCCTTCGACGAACGGCTGCCCGAACTGCTGGACGCCGTGGAGCACGATGGTCTGCTGCTGATCGTCTCCGACCACGGCAACGACCCGACCTGGCATGGCACCGATCATACCCGCGAGTACGGTCTACTGCTCGCCTACCGGCCAGGAATTCCCGGGGTGGATCTGGGCGAACGGGCCACGTTCGCCGATGTGGGCGCCACGGTGGCTGAGGCTCTGGGTGTGAGCTGGAGCGGGCCGGGCGAGAGCTTCTGGCCCGTTTTGTCAGGCCCGGCGGGAGCAGCGTGAGTTCGGACGCGGCGGGTCAGGAGGTCCTGTTCTTTTTGCGTCGCCACCTCGAAGCGATCTTTCGTGCCGATTGGGACGGGTACGCGGCCACCACGAGCGAAGAGCTGACCCTGTACGAGCATTTTGTCACCCCACACCGCCAAAGTGGCCTGGATTTTCACCGCTTCATGATTCAGAACCACTGGGCCACCGGAGGACGCGAGCATCACGTCTCGATTCTGGAACCCAGCGTGCAACTGCTCGCGGGCGGACAGGTCGCGGTGGTGTGCTACACGCTGATGGTGTCAGTCGTGACCGAACAGGGGCTCTCGCACCGCACCAGCAACGAAACTCGGGTGCTGGAACGGTCAGCCCCTGGACAGGTCGAGCCCTGGCAGGTCGTTCACGTTCACAAGAGTCCGGCCAGCTGAGAAAGGAGCGCGCCGTGGAATCGGAATTCAGACTCCAACCGGAGAATTTTACTCTCGACCTGATGCTGGGCTCCCGCTCGGCCGGAGAGATGCACTGGCAGATCGTGCCTGACAAGCACACCTGGGTGGCGCGCGTACAGACCGACTTCGGCGGCGTTCTGCCGGGTCTGCGACGGGTACAGACCTCGCGCGTGCATCCCCGCACCCTGACCAGCCTCGGATACAGCGAGGGAGACGGCAAGCGCTCGACCTTCGAGACGCAAGTGGACCGCAGCGGCGGGGTGCTCACGCTCAAGCAAGGACGCGACGAGGCCAGCGCTCCTCTCCTGGGTGACGTTCACGATCCGGTGTCTGTGCTGCTGTGGCTGCGGGCCAACGTTCAGCTGGAGCGCGCCGACGTGCTGATGGCCGGGGGCAAGGTGCACGTCCGGCGTCTGGCCGACGTGGACGTCAACGGC
The DNA here is from genome assembly GCF_000317835.1 of Deinococcus peraridilitoris DSM 19664. NCBI lineage: Bacteria > Thermotogati > Deinococcota > Deinococci > Deinococcales > Deinococcaceae > Deinococcus > Deinococcus peraridilitoris. The sequence goes on from NC_019793.1 coordinate 153,320, forward strand.
GTTCACGCCCGCGCGTTCGAACTTCGTCCGGGCGGGGCACTGGTCTACCTGGCCGACGCCCCACCCCACCGGGTGCTCACGCTGGTTCAACCCACCGATTTTGGTCTGCTGGACGCCATCTTGCGCGTCGAGCGCTCCCGCATACGCGCGGATACCCCACGCCGCCGACGGCGCTGACGAGGTCGGCGGCGTGCTCGGCAAATGCTTTAGGATCGTGGGCGTGAATATCCTGACCGGTGACGCGGCGCGTGCCGCCCTCAAGCGCACCTTTGCCGACAATCCCGTTCCCGAAAGCGTGCTGCAGCGCAGCGCCGCCCTGTTCGGCGAGCGGCTTTCTCCGCAGCAGGCCGTCGACCGCATTCTTGCGGACGTCCGCGAGCGTGGCGACGCGGCGCTGCGTCACTGGACCCAGCTGATCGACGGAGTTGACATCGACGTGGTGCAGCTTCCCGCACACCTGATCGAATCGGCCAGGGTCGAGCCTGACCTTCACGAGGCCATTCTGGTCGCCATCGCTCGGGTGCGTGCCTTTCACGAGAAACAACCTGCCGGTGGCTGGATCGAGCACACCGAGGGCGGCGCGCTGGGCCAGCTGGTCCGGCCGCTGGAGCGCCTGGGCGTGTACGTGCCAGGGGGTCTGGCGCCGCTGGTGAGCAGCCTGATCCACACGGCCGTGCCGGCCGTGGTGGCAGGCGTCCGCGAGATTGTGGTGGCCACCCCGCCCGGACAGGGCGGACAGGTGCACCCGGCGATTCTGGTGGCCGCCCGTGAAATCGGCGTGGAAGCGGTGTACCGGGTTGGCGGCGCCCAGGCCATTGCGGCGCTGGCATACGGCACCGAAAGCATCGCGGCAGTGGACAAGATCGCCGGACCGGGCAACCAGTTCGTGGTGCTCGCCAAACGGGCCGTTTACGGTAGTGTGGGCATCGAAAGCCTGCCCGGTCCGACCGAGACGCTGGTCCTGGCCGACGACGGCGCCGACGCGCGCTTCGTGGCGGCAGATCTGCTGGCGCAGGCCGAGCACAACGGCGCCGAACCCGTGCTGGTCACCGACTCGCGGGAGCTGTTGATCGAGGTGGAGCGCGAGCTCGCGAGACAACTCGAAAACCTTCCCGAACCAAACCGCAGCTGGGCGCGTGACTCGGTGATGACGCGCTTCAAGATCGTGCTGGCAGGTGACCTCGATGAAGCCTTCGAGCTGGCGAACCTGTATGCGCCCGAACATCTGTGCCTGCTGCTGCAGGACGCCTGGTCATACGTCGGTAAAGTCCGGCGTGCCGGCGGCATCTTTGTCGGTGAGGCCAGCATGGAAGCGCTGGGCGACTACGCGGCCGGACCCAGCCACGTGATGCCCACTGGCGGCACCGCCCGTTTTCTGAGTCCGGTCAACGTGCGCGACTTTCAGAACATCATCTCCCTCATCGGTCTGAACGAAGTGACGCTACGCGAAGTCGGGCCACACGCCGCGCGCCTGGCACGGGCCGAAGGTCTCGAGGCACATGCCCGCGCCATCGAGATCCGCCTGCAAGACGGGAAAGCGCATTGAACGCGCTGCTCACCCTCGTTCGTCATGGACGGACCGCCTACAATGCCAGTCGCCGCTTTCAGGGCTGGGCCGACATTCCCCTCGACGATCTCGGCCATGCCCAGGCGGCACGGCTGGCCCGTCGGCTGCACGGGCACGAACATGCGGTGTCGCGTCTCTACACCAGTGACCTGCTTCGTACGCGCCAGACGGCCGCGGCACTTGAAGCGCTGCTGGGGTTGAGGGCCGAGCCCACCGCAGAACTGCGCGAAATTCACGTGGGAGCCTGGGAAGGTCGCAGCTACGACGAGATCAGCGCGCAGGATGAAGCCTCGCTGGAACGCTGGCCCGTCACGGCGGCCCCGGGCGGTGAGTCTCTGGGTGATGTCACCGCCCGCGTGCGGGCCTTCGTGGACACGCTGCGTCCACTCCCGGGTGAACACGTTGTGCTGGTCACCCACGGCGCGGCCATCACTGGCCTCATCAGCAGCCTGCTGGGCTGGGACGTGGCCCAGGCCTGGTTTGACAAACGTGCGGCGCATGAAAACACCGCTTTGACCACTTTCGAGCTGGGTGAAGCCAGGAATGTGCTGGCCTGCGAACCCCTGGCCTGCGCCCGGCACCTCATCGACCTGCCAGGCAAAATCACGCCCCATGTTGAGCGCTGAGGACATGGTGTGCTGGGCGTACGCCCCGTTCTCCCCAAGCAGCTGCCTTTGTTTTCAGCGCTGGAGTGCGTTGCCCGCGACTTGCAGGCGCGCGACAGGACCTCGTGAGAGCCGAGTGCCTGACGCCCAAACGCCTGCTCGAAGTGTACGTGCTGCCCGATTTTCGCCGGGGCTGGCAGCAAGGTCGCGCGGTGGCCACCATGATCCTGCAAGACGCTGGTCCGCTGTTCTGGCCTGAAATCACCGATGGCAGGCCGCTGTTTTTGCGCGAACTCCCGGTCGCGCGGGAAGTGGCGGGGCTTGGGCTGGCCCTGCAGATGCTGCAGGCCGCCCGCCTGGAAGCGCGGGGCCGCCACAGGCGCTTGCTGCGTCTCGACACGGCCGCTTGACGTACCAAGCTGCGAAACCTCTACGAAACCTTCGGCTTGATGCTGGTCGATGAGTGTGCAGTGGAGCACGTTCGAATTGCACGTTATCGGCTGCCGGTAAAGTAAACGGATGAGTGAATTCCGCCTGGCCATCCTGACTGACGTGCACGGCAACCGCTTTGCCCTGGAGGCGGTTCTGGCCGACATCGACGCCGCTTCACCCGACCTGACGGTCAACCTGGGTGACCTGGTGTGGGGGCACGCCGATCCCCGAGGAGCGCTTGACGTGCTCCAGGCGCACAACTTTCCGACGGTCAGGGGAAATACCGACGAGTACCTGGCGCACTTTGAAGGAAAAAGTGACGCGTGGCTGGCGGAGCAGCTCTCGACTGAGGAGCGCGAGTGGCTCGGCAGGCTGCCAATCTCGCTGCGTGTGGCGGACGGCGAGGTGCTGCTCGCGCACGGCACACCGCACAGTCCACACCAGCAGCTCCTCTTTCAGGACGACGAACCCGTTTCCCGCGCGGTCCTCCAGGAGCGCTTGCACGGGGTCCCGGACCACGTGCGGGTTGTGGCGGTCGGGCATACCCACCTGGAGGCCGTCGCGCGCGTCGGCGGGAAGCTGATCGTGAACGTCGGGGCAGTATCGCGCCAGAAGGATGGCGATCCGCATGCCCGCTGGGTCCTGCTTCGGCGTCAGGCGGGAGTCTGGCACGCCGAGTTCCGCCGGGTGCCGTACGATTTCGAAACGGCGGCGCGCTGGGCCGAGGTCCACGCACCGCAGGGTCAGCACGCGGCCGAGAATTTGCGTACCGGAATACGCTGACCGTGGTCAGCTCCGCGTACAGTGGGAGCATATCCAGAAACGTGCGTGCAGATGGTCAGTCACGGGTGCCCGATCAGCCAGGCTAACCCTTTGAGAGCCGCGTCAGAAATCCCGGGAACTTCTCTCACCCGGGGCCGCTAGCCTGTCCTTCCAGGAGGAACATTCTGATGCGTATGCGCACTCTTCTGACCCTTTCAAGCGCTCTGGTGCTCGGTGCAGCATCGGCGCAGACCAAAGTCGACAAACCCTTCGTCTGGCCAGCCGCCTGGTCCGATACGCCCGCCCAGCAGGCCAAGCGGGGCGGCGAACTGCGTGGTTCGCAGATTTCGGACTTCAAGACCTTTAACCCCTTTACTTCGGCTGAGGCTGACAGCATCCCGACCATCATGGCGACCGGCACGTCGGGCCTGGTGCGGCAAGACCCGCGCACCGACGAATTCCTGCCGTACATGGCCGAGTCCTTCACAGCGTCGAAGGACGGCAGGACCTACACCTTCACCCTGCGCAAGGGCATGAAGTTCAGCGACGGCGTGGAGATCACCGCCGATGACTTCGTGACAACCTGGAAGCTTCACACCGACGAGAAAGTCGGCAGCCAGGCGCGCGACGGCTTTTTCATCGAGGACAAGCCCGTCACCGTGAAAAAGCTCGGCAAGTACCAGCTGCAGGTCACTTTTCCCTCGCAGGACGTCACGGCCTTCGCCAAACTGACCTTCGAGCCCTGGCCTGACCACGTGTGGGGCAAGGCTTACCGCTCGGGTGGTGCGGCAGCCGTCAAGGCCCTGTATGCCTTGAACACACCCGCAAAGAACATTGTTTCGCCGGGTGCGTGGGTGCTCAGCGGCTACCGGCCCGGTGAACGTGCAAGCTTCGTGAAGAACAAGTACTGGGGTGAGTGGAACAAGGACAGCGCGGGAGGAGCTCTCCCCTACCTGAACGGTCAGTCGGTGCGTATCGTGGAAGATACCAACAGTGACCTCGCGGCTTTCCTGGCCGGTCAGACTGACGTTGGCCCTGCCACGAAGGCCGATAACCTCGCGCAGATCAAAAAGGCCATTGATGCGGGCAGCCTCAAAGCCACCTTGTTGCCCAATGTAAGCCCCAACGCGACGTCCTCCTGGATCGTGTTCAACTGGAACAAGGCTGACGATCCCAAAAAGCAGGAACTTTTTCGCAACGGCAAGTTCCGTCAGGCCATGAGTCACCTCGCCAATCGCGACGCCATGGTGCAACTGGTCTTCGGGGGGCTGGGCGCTCCGGTGTACAGCAGTGTGTACCCGATCTTCTCGAACTTCATTCCCAAAGACCTGCCAACGTACAAGTACAACGTGCAGGCTGCCCAGAAGCTGCTTGCCGAGCTCGGTTACACCAAGAAGGATACCGACGGCTATCTCGTGAACGCCTCGGGCGAGCGTCTGGAGTTCGATCTCACCACGAACGCCGGCAACAACGAGCGTGAGCAGATGGCGCAGATTTTCGCGGACGAAGCCAAAAAGGCCGGCGTGAAGGTCAACTTCAATCCGATTGACTTCAACAAGCTGGTGGATTCGCTGACCGCAAGCGGCGACAAGCGGCCGTTCGACGCGATTCTGCTGGGACTTTCGGGTGGTGACAACATCTGGCCCTTCGGCAGTAACGTCGTGCCTTGCGATGGTGGACTGCACTTCTGGAACATGAGCGGCAAGTGCATCGCCCCCGAAGAAGAGCAAATGCAAAAGCTCTACTTCCAGGGGCTCAAGGAAAGCGATCCGGCCAAGCGGCGCGCGCTGGGACAGCAACTTGCCAGTGTCGAGTCGAAGCTTCAGCCCGTGGTGTATCTGGCGGGTCCGGTCTACAACGTGGCCTACAACAACCGCGTTGGTGGCGCCATGCCTCGCAAGCTGATGAACAGCTACTACGGTTCGCGCTTCACGGTGTTGAGCTTTATCAAGTAACCGCAATTCGAAGGTGACCAGGAGCGGAGCCCTTCCCAGCCGGAAGGGCTCCTCGCTGCTATGTGGGTCAGGCTGAACTCAACGCACGCCAGACGAAGCTGTCGCACCACGCTTCGCCCCGGCGAATCAGCGGAACCGATTCACCGACCACGCGAGCTCCACCTTTCACTGCGGCCCGGACAAAAGTCCGTTCGCCCAACTGCGGGTACAGGCTGCGCGCCAGATTCACTTCGGCATGAACGTCGAGCGTCTCCCCCGACGCCACCGAATCGGTGCCCAACGCCACCTCCACGCCGTACCGCGCGAAGAGCGGCCAGTCGAAAATTCCGCAGGACAGGTTGCGATTGCTGCGCGGACAGGTCACGACGCTGCAACCCGACTGCGCGACGAGCTGCACATCCTGTTCGGTGACATGCACCATGTGAATCAGGGTTGGTCGGGCGTTCAGCACACCCAGATCGGCGAGATACTGCACGGGGGTCAGGGCCGGATCGGGCGGACGCCCGAAAATCTCTCTCAGGCTCAGCCCTGGAAACCGGCCTGACACGCTGCGCAGGAACGACTCGGCCAGCTCACCCGTTCCCAACGCGAACAGGTCACGCTCGCTGCCGTGCTCGGCGACGTGAATCTGCATGGGCAGCTCCTCACGGCGGGCGTAATCGGCCAGCAGCCGCAGCAGGGCATGTGAGACCGTGAAAGTGGCGTGTGGACTGAGCCCCACCCGTACACCGCCGGTCCGCTCCTGCTTTCGCCATTCCTCCAGGCGACGCACGGTTTCACGGAAGGTGTCCTGGGCCGTCGCCGGATTGGGATCCAGCACTTCCCAGTAGGCGATACCGGGCAGGTCGCTTTCCTGCAGGAGGAAAGTCATGACGTCCGGATGCCACACGATGTCTCCAAAGGCCCGCACGCCGCTGGCCCGCAGTTGCTCGAATCCCGCGCGGGCACCGTGCAGTCCGCGACGTTCACGCCCGGCAATCACCACTTCGGGAATCCAGCGAAAGTACGGCAACGCCCGGAAGTCGTAGTGGCTCATATCGAGATGGGTGTGGGCGTTGATGGCAGCGGGCGCGATGACATGCCCGGCCCGCTCTGGGCGAGCGTGGGGATAACGGGCGCGCAGTTCCTGGGCTTTGCCGGTTGCCGCGACCGTGCGACCCGACACGACGACCCCACCCCCCTCGATGGGGAGGCCCATACCGGTATAGAGAACGTCGGCGGTGAGCAGACGAATGTGGTCGGTCATGCGCTCACGATGACCCGAGCGAAGCGTCAATCAATGCCCGCGCAATGCTGATGTCCGGTGGGACGGTGGGCAGTGCGTCGGGAGAAAACCAGGCTGCGTCCTCGATCTCGACGCCGTCAACACGCACATCGCCACCCGCGTATTCGGCGGTGAAGCCAATCATGAGCGAGTGGGGAAATGGCCACGGCTGGCTGCCGAAGTACCGCAGGGTACTGATTTCCAGGCCGACTTCCTCTCGCACTTCACGCTGCACGCACTCCTCGAGGGTCTCACCGAGCTCCACAAAACCCGCTACGGCGCTGTACATGCCCGGCGGGAAATGCGGTGAGCGCGCCAGGAGCAGCTCGCGTTCCCGCCGGACCAGCACGATCACAGCCGGAGCCAGACGTGGGTAACTCGTCAGGCCGCACTCGGGGCAGCGCTTGGCCCGCTCAGTCGGATGGGCCTCGGTGGGCGTGGCGCAGGCGCCGCAGAAACGGTGCGTGCGGTCCCACTCGACCACCTGGTAGGCGTAACCGGCCAGTGCGAACTGAGCATCCGGCAGGGTTCCGTAGGCGCTGCGCAGTCGCCTCCAGGTAAGAGAGGGAGGTGCGTCCCCGGACACGGCAGCGGCGAACGCGCTCCGGCCGGCCAACGTCCCCAGGAACTGCGGCGCGAGCACGCCATACTGCTCCGGGCGCCCCATCGGCAAAGAGCCGTCCCCGCGGACCAGAAGACGGTCCTGCTGAAACAGAAACAACATGGCTGCCGAGGAGTCCTCCGAGGCTACCAGAGACGGTGTAAAACCGTCCAAGGAAAAGCCTCGGTGGCGGTAAGCATTCAGAATGCCCTCCAAGCCGAGCACGAACTGCCGCCGGCGGCCTGTGGGCGGGCCAGGACGGCATTCCGGGTGTTGCAAGACAGGAAAACCACGCGTCAGTCTAACAGGAGAAGCCGCCCTCAGGCTGCATCAGATCAGCTTCAGCTGCTCAGGGTCGCAGTGATCTCGGCCAGGGCCTCTGGCTTGAAGCGCTGGCCAGTCGCGTGTTCCAGCTGCAGGCTGAGCCGCCACGCCAGCAGTCCAGTGCAGTCGATCGTTGCGACCCCCTGGCGGCTGGCCAGAGGAAGCGCACCGCCGCTGAGGTCAAGCAGGGTGTGGTAGGGCTGCAGTACGCCAGCGGGCAGCGGACCATTGGCCACGACGACCAGGTCGGCGCGCTCGGCGAGGGCGGCGAGGGCGCCGTCAGCAGCAGCCACGGCGTAACCCTTGACGCCGCCCGGCAGCAGCGCAATCACCCTTTCGGCCTCCGGACGGCTGGAAGAGGCCACCGTGACACTGGGCGCGCCCAGCCGCGCCACCCCAAGGGCCGCGCGAAGCCACGTTCCGTCTCCGACGATCAGCACCTGAGCGCCGCGGGCCGCGTACCCGCTGTCCTCGACCAGTCGCACGACCGCTTCTTCCAGGGTGTGGGTGGCGTGGAGCGCTCCGGAGAAAGACAGGGCATCGACCCGGCCGGCCTTGCGCGCGGCAGCGTCAGGCTGCGCGTGTGCCAGCATGACCTCCTCCAGGTGCGGCGCGATCAGGGCACCGGTAAATCGAAGCGTTTTGAGCGCGCCGACCACGTCGCCAGGAGGCCCCTCGGGTACAGCCAGCGACAACAGGCCAAACGTCCGCAATGCACGGGCGGTGTCGGGGGAATAGCCAATCAGGGCCAGCGGAGCGTCGGGGTTCACGGGTACGGAATTCTCCTTGAACGGGGCTGCCCGGTCATGGGCGTTCCGGGTAAACGTCGTGCAGCAGGCGCGGCAACGTGCAAGCCCGAAGCAGCGAACCAAGATCACGAGAGGCGGAATGATCGGAAACGAGCAACCGAGAAGCTGAGTGTAGAGTGAGACCCGGTTTCTGCCAAGCCTCGAGCGCCGGGCAGGCTGGCCGGGGTCTTACAGGACGTCCTGGGTGGTTCCCCGCTTGCGGTAGTTGTTGAAACTCTTGCGCCAGCGCAGCGCGCGGGCCACCGCAGGCGCCAGGGGGCTCAGCGCAAAGTCGTAACCGGGATACCACACCTTGTCGCCCCCGAAATTCTCTTTCATCTTGACCAGCCCAAAACTGTGCTTGCTTTCATCGAGGGCGCGCGGAATCCCCCAGAAGTCGAAGAAGCGGTAACCGTGCGCCTTGGCGTCCAGCATGGCGTGCCAGTAAAAGGCCGTCGGCGCCCGCACGTCCTTGCGAACTTCGCCGTTCGTCCCCGGTCGGTCGTCTTTCACACTGCCACCGAACAGGTAGTAGGTTCCCCCGCCCATGGCCAGGAAGAAACCGCCTGCCAGCGCCTTGCCCTCGTGGCGCGCGAGCACGAGGTACGCTTCACCACCGTAGGCATTCGCTTCGCGCAGCATCGTTTCGTAGTACGCCCGTGGGTAGGCGCCCAATTGGGCACGCTCGTTGGTGGCCGTGAAAATCTCCCAGAAGGCTTCGAAGTCGTCGTCACGCCCGGCATGGACACCCAGCTTGTGTGCGGTGCGCACATTCCGGCGCGCCATGTGGTGCAGGTTCGCGAGCAATTCCTCCTCGCTTCGCTGTAAGTTCACCAGGATGGTGTGCTCGGGCTGCTCGGCCTCAGCACGTCGCCAAGGACCGATCTGCTCGGGAACGAGGTTCAGGTCACGGGCAAAAGGAGGCTCGATCAGTACGCGCACGTCGCTGGGCCGTGCCCAGGCCCTGATGGCCGACGCCACTTCCGGCAGCAGGCTCATGTCTTCCAGCACCGGCCCCCTAGGGGCGTAGAGCACGTTCAGACCACCCAGCAACGGTTTGCGCAACAGCTGCAGGGCACCGACGGTGCGCTCACGGCGGCGCAGCAGGAACCGGAAGGGAACGAGCCCCAGCGTGCGTCTCGCCTCGCCGTACCCCCAGCCCTGCAGCGCACTGGTGACTGGCATGGCCCGCACGACCTCGTCGTAAGCGCGGGGTTCGGTGATGGGTTCAAGGACAAGAGACACGCGCGGATTGTATCGCCTTTCCCGGCTGTAGACATGCTGAGTGTGTCCTCACCCAGCAGACGGTGGAGCGCCCTGTGGGTGCGCTACAGTGGACAAATGAACACGTTGCTGCGCCCCTCGTGGCGCTCTGTGCCCGGCAGCGGGCTGGGGCGGACTTTCGTACTTGGCCTCGCCCTCTTCGCGGGTATGGCCGCCGCCCAGACGGCGCCGATAACGCCCGCGACCCCGCCGGCCAGCGCCGCGCCGCAGGATCCAGGCACGGTGGTGGCGCGGGTGGGCAGCGAAGAAATCACCCTCGGCGAGTTCGAGACCCAGTTCCGGGTGTATGTCGGCCGGATTGTGAACGGACAGGGCATGCCTTTTTCGGAGAGCGTCCTGCCTTACTTCAACGAGTATCGTCCCGAGATCCTCACCCAGATCACCCGGCAGCGTGGCCTGCTGCAGTTGGCCCGCAACGCCGGCCTGCAAACCGACACCGCCCAGGTCGAGGCCACCATTGCCAGCAACAAAGAGGACTTCGAGAACGACGAGCAGTTCGCCGAGGCCCTGGGCCAGTCGGGCTTCAACGGAGAAGAGCAGCTGCGCCAGATCATCACCGACAGCCTGCTGGCCAACGCCTATCTGGAAAGCCTACTGAGCAAATTCACTTTCTCGGACGCCATCGTGAACGGTTATTACGTGACGCACCGCTCCGACTTCCAGCGGGCCGCCCAGGCCTGCGTCAAGCATATTCTGGTGGCCGACGAGGCTGCCGCGAAGGCTGCCAAGGCCCGGCTGGACAAGCAGGAAGCGTTTGCGGCCGTCGCCCGCGACCTGTCGCAGGATCCGGGCAGCAAGAACGAGGGTGGCGAGCTGGGCTGCTTTGAGCGGGGAGTCACGGTGCCCGAGTTCGACCGCGCGTCCTTCAGCGGGCCCGTGGGCGCGCTGCAGCAGGTCAAGTCGCAGTTCGGGGTGCATCTGCTGATCGTGTCGAGCCGCAATGACGCTGGCATGGCGCCACTCGCCGAGGTGCAGGCCGACATTCGCAAGACGCTGGCAAACGAGGCTGCCCAGAAGTACGTCAACAGTCAGCTGACCCGACTCAAGCTGCAGACTTTCGCCGACAAAGTCACGCTGCCGACGCCCGAACGGAAATAAGTCACGGCCCGGGGCGTCACTTGGAGCGTTCAGGGAAGGTCCTCACGGACCTTCCCTGAACGCCGCGAGCCGAAAACGTGGCCTTTCGGCTGCGTCACCCGGCCCGGGCGGTCGTCACTGTAGGCCAGGCCGGTCTGCTCCTGTATCCTGCTGCTCATGGCACGCCGCGTAAACCCCATCAAGGAAAAGCAGCGGCGCGCGGAACTGGTGCAGGCTGCTTACTTTGCCATCTATGAGCACGGCTACGCGCGGGTGACCCTCAGCGATATCGCCCGCGCTGCCGGTGTCAGCAAAGGAACGCTGGTCTACTACTTTGGCAGCAAGGAAAAACTGTTCGAGCTGGTGATGCGGCGTTTCATGCGCACCATCGCCACCAGCACCCGCCGCGCGCTGCGGGCTGCGGTCAGCACCGACGAGAAGCTGCGGGTATTCGTGGAGAACCAGTTCTACGGGCTCGCCAACACCAAACGCTTTTACACGGTGTACCTTGATTTTCTGTCGGCCAGTACCAAGGACCCCGCCCTGCTGTCGGTGACCCGCGCCGCCTACGAGGATACGCACGAACTCGACCTCGAACTGGCCCGTCTCACACCGGGCGACGTGCAGGCCCGCGCCCTGCACATACGTGCGCTGGTCGACGGCCTCTCGGTCCGCTTTCTGTACGACCGTGAGCCTGACCTCGAACTGTACCGCTGGCGCTGCCTGAAGGGCCTGCGTGCGCTGCTTGGCCTGCCCGAACGCGGCTGAAATGACTCACTCGAAACGGGCCGCTGCACGGTGCGGTCGCCAAAAAAAAGTGAGCGCCCTGCGCTGCTTACCGACGCGGGGCGCTTGTCCGTGTGTCAGTTGCCCAGCGTGTCAAGTGCGTGCGCCAGGGCCCGGTAACCTTCAATCAGGCGCGGTCCAGGGCGTCCCAGCCCCGACTCGGGTATACAGACTACGGGAACACCCAGACCACGCGCCTCCACCACCTCCGGGCGCAGACGGCGCACACCGCACCAGGAAACCACGATCAGGTCAGGGGCCGCGCTCTGCCAGTCTGCGCGGCTGACGGGCGTGCTGCGCACCTCGCGGTCTGCAAAGGCGTTTTGCGCGCCGAGGTCCTGCAGCATGTCGGTCACCCAGCTGAGACGACCTGCGACGATAATCGGGCGCGGCCACCATTCCACAGCAACCCGCAGACGGCGTACCCCAGGTCTTTGCAGGAGCCTGACCTCGTCTTGCAGCGTCCGAACCACCTGCCGCGCGCGCCCGGACGCGTTCAGCGCCGCGCCGACTTCCTCGATGTCACGCAGCACGTCCGGCCAGCCCTGAGGATCGAGGATCAGCTGCCGCAGCCCCGCGGCCTCGACCCTCGCCACCACCTGCTCCATGCCCGGCACGCTGAGGCTGCTCAGCACCAGATCGGGCCTGAATGTCGCCAGAGCGTCTACGTCGATGTTGAGGTCGGGGCCCAGCCGCGGAAGGTGAGCTACCTCGGGCGCGTCGGAATGACTGTCCACGGCAACAAGTGACGGGTGCAGCCCCAGCGCAACGAGAATCTCGGTGTTCGAACAGGTCAGGGAGGCCAAGCGCATGGAAGCAGCATGGCACGCGGGCTTCACTCGCGTCAGTGAGGAGCGACTGAAGACAGAAGGGCGCGCAGCGCGACAAAAGCCCCGCTCGGCCTGTGGTAGTTTGGTTTCATGAGGACATTTGCGGTGTCGATGACATTGTTGCTCGCCCTGGGCCTGGGCGGCGGATATTACGCCTACCACCTGGGCGTGAGTGCACACGGGGAAGCGGCAGTGGAGGAGCCTCGCGGGGGCGAACTGCGTCCCGGGTCGGGCGCGGGGCCTCAGGATGGCCCGGATGGGCGCACCGAAGCGACGGGCGGTGAAGCGAATGGCGGCCAGGCCCAGACAGGCACGCAGAACAACGACCAGGCCGGTGAAGCCGGTCAGGCGGGAACGGACAATCAGGGCAACCTGACGACCCAACCGGGCAGCGTTCCCGAAGCGAACCGCCGAAGCACCGAGCAATCCCAGAATCAATCCTCAGGCGTCGTTTCCGGCGGAACGGCAGAGGCACAGAATGCCAGCCTGGAAGGCAACGCAGAGAGCGGGGAAACGTTGTTCAATGCGAACTGCCAGGGATGCCACGGAGCCAACGCCAAAGGTGTCCTGGGCCCCAGCCTGGTCGAGGACGGAGGCGCGGCAGACTGGCAATTCGCGGATTTCCGTCGGGCGCTCTTTCGTGGCGTCACCCCGGATGGCGATTCACTGAACGCCACCATGCCGCGTTACGGCGCGGTGGCCTTGCAGCCCAAAGGTCAACCCGCCTCGGATCAGGATCTTGCGGATATCCAGGCGCACCTCAAAAACCTGAAATGAGGTGACGCCTGAACTGATTCTCTCTTTGGGACGCGCTCAGGAGCCGGTGGTGGCCGCTGAGGCTGACCGTAAATCTGGACCGCGCGACCGCCCTGCTCCTGCCACATGACGATCTTCCGGTCGTGAATCTTGCCAATCAGCCGTCGCGCTGGGCGGATCTTATCCTGGTGCGCCGCGCTTTGAATATGGGAGTTCCTGTCTTCGGCTGGGGCTCCGGGGCGGCGCTGCTGGGCAGAGCAATGGGAGCGGGCGTTCACCTCCAGGAAAACGCGTTACCCTCACAGGCCCTCCAGATTTCCGCTGAAGCATCAACGACCCTCGAGTGTCCGCGAGACCTGCTTCAACGCCTTGTTCTGAAAGAAGTGTTGCTCGCGCGGGAAGTCACTACGCTTCCTCGCGGCGCAAAAGCGTTGGTCCGCGCGGCCGCCTTGCCCGTGCTCTTTCGTGGAGCGGGGTACTGGGGATACGCGGGCGTAGCGCTGCCTCCTTTTCTGCTCGAACTGTTCCTGACGGAGGCTCGCCTGCACCCCGAGCGCCGACCTGCCGACCCCCTCGACGCCATGGGAGGCGAGGCGGCGCTGCGGGCGGTGCTGCGCGACTTCTACACCCGCGCCCGTCACGACCAGGTGCTGGGGCCGGTGTTCACCGCGCACGTTCATGACTGGGACGCGCACATCGATCGGGTGCAAGACTTCTGGGTGACGGCACTGAGCGGCATTCCGCGTTACCAGGGCAATCTGAACGTGGCGCACGCACACCTGGGAATTCGCGCAGAGCACCTGACGCGGTGGTTGTCACTGTTCGAAGCGGCCTGCGGTGAGGGGCTTGCACCCGGGCACGCGGCGTTGTTGACCGCGCGCGCGGAGGCGATGGGCCGGGTCCTGCGCGCCAAGCAAAGCCGGGAACGTCTCACCAAAAGCTGACGTAGTTTAAGACATGGACCTTCCCATTCCTGTACTCGACAAGCTTCCGAAAGGCCTGAGCTTTCCAACCTGGGTGGTGCTGGACGTGCAAGGGCCCTACCCGGCACGCGCGCCGCGCAACGCCCTGCAGGCGCTCGTGCAGCGCACGGACTCCCTGGAGAGCCTTGACAGGAAAATCGATGCGCTGGCCGGTGCCCCCGGTCTGCACGGCGTGCTGATCAGATTGGGCGAGCTGCCCATCGAGGCGGGCACCGCCTGGCACCTGATGCGCTCCCTGCGCCGCCTGTCGAAGGAAAAACGGACCATTGCCTACGCGTCATCGCTGAACATGGTGAGTTTGCTGGTTGCGAGCGGCGCTCGGGAAATCGCATTACCGGAAAGCGCTGACCTCTCCCTCACCGGATTCGCCATGGAAGTGACTTTTCTGGGCGAGTTCCTGCGCAAGCACGGCATCGCTTTTGAAAACGCGCGGATCAAGGAATACAAAAGCGCCCTGACCCGCTTCAGCGAGTCGCGCATGGACGCGTTCGACCGCGAGCAGCGCGAAGCGCTGCTCGCCAGCGCCGAAGCGACCTGGGTGCGCGAAGTGGCCGGGGCGCGCAGCGTGGACGAAAACACGGTACGAGAGTGGCTGACCGAGGGTGTCACCTCGGCCCGGCGGGCGCGGGAGCTGGGCATCATCGACCGTGTCGCGTACGAGGACGAACTGGTCGGTCCTGGCACCCGCCCCTTTTCGACGGTGGTGCGTGCGCTGCTCAAGCCGGACCTTTCCGAACTGCTTCCAAGCGCTCCGGGTGCGAGCCGCATCGCGGTGGTCACCTTGCAGGGTGCGATTGTTCCAGGTCGTTCACGCAACAATCCGCTGCCGATTCCGCTGTTCGGCGGGCCACAGGCCGGATCCGACACCGTGGTGACCGCCCTGCGGCGTGCCCAGAAGGACCCCGGAACCAAGGCAATCGTGTTTTACGTAAATTCCGGTGGGGGTTCGGCGCTGGCTTCGGACTTGATCTGGCGTGAAGTGCAGCGTTCACGAAAACCGGTGGTGGCCGTGATGGGTGATGTGGCGGCCTCGGGTGGGTACTACGTGCTGACCCACGCGCAGCGGGTGATTGCCGCCCCGACGACGATTACGGGCTCGATTGGCGTGGTGGCGGGCAAGCCGGTGCTGCAGGAGTTCAACGAACGTCAGGGCTTTCGCCCGGAGCGCGTCAGCCGCAGCGAGTACCCGGGATTGATGAGCGCCTCGACGCCCTGGAGCGAGCGCGAGCGGGCGTTGATCGATCGTTCGATCGAGGAAGTCTACGACCGTTTTACCGGTCGCGTGGCCGAGGGCCGTGGTCTGACCCAGGCTCGCGTGAATGAACTGGGGCGTGGCCGGGTGTGGTCCGGCGCCGATGCGCTGGAAGTCGGCCTGATCGATGAGCTTGGCGACCTGAACATTGGGATTGAGCGCGCCTGCGAACTGGCCGGCCTGGGGTACGATACGCCCGTCTGGAACGCCGAAGCCCGTGGCAAGTGGGAATTGCCCGATCTGGCGCGCCCGGCAGCCGACCTCGGTGAAGTGCTGAAAGCGCCGGACTTTTTACAGGAGCGCGCGCTGTTGTGGCTGGACGCCGATTGGCGTCTGCGTTCACGCTGAGGCGGCCTGCTCCCGACCGTTTGACCTCACGAAATCTTTTCACGTCAAGTGATTTAGTAAGGGCATGAAAACCCCCGTGCAAGGTCTGCACCACCTCACCGTGATGGCCAGCGACCCGCAACGCAACATCGACTTCTACACGCAGGTGCTGGGCCAGCGTCTCGTGAAGGTCACCGTCAACTTCGACGACCCCGGCACCTACCACCTGTACTACGGCGACGAGGTGGGATCGCCGGGCACCATCATGACCTTCTTTCCGTGGCCGGACGCCCAGCGGGGGGAGCGCGGGAACGGCGAGGTCAGCGCGCTGGCCTATGCGGTTCCCCCGCACGCCCTGGGGCAGTGGAAAGCTCGTCTTAGTGCGCTCAACCTCGATTACACCGAAGGAATGCGTTTCGGTGCAGCGTACCTGCGAGTGGTGGATCCGGACGGCCTGCCGCTGGAACTCATCGCCGACCCCAGCAATGCGCCCGTGCCGCGGCCCTGGCGGCAAAGCCCGCTGGACGAGGCCATCGCGCCGCGCGGCTTTCATTCCGTCACCCTCTGGGTGGAGCGGGCTGCCCCTGTAGCCACGCTTCTCACCGAGCATCTCGGCTTTACACGAGTCGGCCAGGAAAACGATCCGCAAGGCCCGCGCACCCGATTCAAGGGAGACTCGGACGGGGTAGGCCTGTACATCGACGTCGTCGAGCGCCCCGGTCAGGGCCGCGGGCAGTTCGGCGCGGGCAGTGTTCATCATGTGGCCCTGCGCACCCGCGATGATGCCGAACAGATCGAGTACCAGCGCGACCTCACCAAAAAAGGCTACGGCGTTACCCCGGTGCAGGACCGCCAGTACTTTCACAGTATCTACTTCCGGGATGTTTCCGGAGTGCTGTTCGAAATTGCCACCGACGCTCCCGGTTTTCCCGCCGACGAGGACGTGGCCGAACTGGGGCGGGCCCTGAAACTTCCCGCCTGGCTGGAAAGCAGACGAAGCGCCATCGAAGGACATCTCGCTCCCATCGTCAATCCTGAGCATGGCACGACGATCGGCCGCAACAGTGCCCGGCGAGGCAGCAACTCCCCCACAAGCAGCGCAGGACGGGTCAACGGTCCACACCAGGGCCAACCTTTGCTGACGGCAGGGCGGACCCCCCAACAGGCACGGGCTGCCGTGCTGCTGGTTCATGGTCGTGGTGGCAGCGCGCAGGACATTCTGGGCCTGTCACAGGCTTTTGGCATGTCGGCCTTCGCGTACCTCGCGCCCCAAGCGCAGGGAAACACGTGGTATCCGCAGAGCTTCCTGGCCCCCATGCCGCACAACGAACCGGACCTTTCGAGTGGCCTGCAAGCCATTGAGGACACCCTGAGCACGCTCGAACAGGCCGGAATCGCCCGCGAGCACGTCATGCTGGGCGGATTTTCGCAAGGCGCCTGTCTCGTCTCGGAATTCGTGGCGCGCAACGCCCATCGCTACGGCGGCGTGTTCGCCTTCTCGGGCGGCGTGATCGGACCCGACGGCACGCCTCGCGACTACCCGGGCAGCCTGGACGGCACGCCGGTGTTTCTGGGCTGCAGTGACCGCGATCCGCACATTCCCCTGCAGCGCGTCGAAGAGAGCGCCGAGGTGTTCGAGCGGCTGGGTGGTCAGGTCGATAAACGCATCTACCCGGGCATGGGCCACCTGATCAACGAGGACGAAATCGCTGCAGTGCAGGCCATGCTGCAAGTCCTGTCGGTCGAGAGCCTGTAAGGGGCGCCTGGCAGCTGAAATCAGCCGCGGCACACAGGGCGCGAGCAGAGGGACCGCGGTCCCTGGTTGGCCCGATGTCGCCGACAGGGAAAATTTCGCTGCGGCGACGATGCTTACGCGCTCCCATCCTGCGGATCGTGGGGAAATTCGCGGCCTGCACGAACACAGCCTTCGCGCGCCTACATTGACCCGTCAAGCGCCGCCCCCTACACTGAATGCGTGATCCGCTCTGCGCTTATACAATGGGGAGTTCGCGGCTAAACTTCAGCGCGCGCGTCTCCCCGGCTTGTGGCAAGCCGGGGCTTTTCTTTTTCCTTCCAGAACGAGGTATTCAGCATGACTGTCCCAGAGGCACAATCCGACGGTACCCCGACCATTCGACCCGAACCCCGCTCCGCTCGCTACAACCCCCACGCCATCGAGCCCAAGTGGCAGCAGCGTTGGGACGCGCAGGGCTTATACACTTTCGACGAAAGCAGTGAGAAGCCCAAACACTATGCCCTGACCATGTTCCCGTACCCCAGCGGCAATCTGCACATCGGTCACTGGTACGCCTACTGCGTCCCGGACGCGCGTGCCCGCTGGATGCGCATGAACGGCTGGAACGTCCTGTTTCCGATGGGCTTCGACGCCTTTGGCCTGCCTGCCGAGAATGCCGCCATCAAACGCGGCATCAACCCGCGCAGCTGGACCTACGACAACATCGCCTATATGACCCAGCAGTTCCGGCGCATGGGCACCATGATCGACTGGTCGCGCCAGTTCGCCACCTGCGACCCCGAGTACTACCGTTGGAACCAGTGGTTCTTCGTGCAGTTCTATCGGCGTGGTCTGGCTTACAAGAAAGAGTCCTTTGTCAATTGGGACCCGGTCGATCAGACGGTGCTGGCCAATGAGCAGGTGATCGATGGCCGCGGCGACCGCTCGGGCGCCCTGATCGAACGGCGCCTGATGAGCCAGTGGCACTTCAAGATCACCGAGTATGCCGAAGAACTGCTCGACTTCAGCAAGACCGACATGCCCGAACGCGTACGGTTGATGCAGACCAACTGGATCGGGAAGTCGCAGGGCGCCGAGATCGACTTCGAGACTCCGGCCGGAATCGAGACGGTCTTCACCACCCGACCTGACACCATCATGGGCGCCACCTTCCTGGTCCTGGCCCCCGAGCACGCGAAGGTCAAGGCGCTCACCACGGACGCGCAGCGTGCGGAAGTCGAGGCGTACATCGACGCGGCTTCCCGCTTGAGCGAGATCGACCGTCAGGCCGAAGGGCGAGAGAAGACCGGCGTGTTCACCGGCAGCTTCGCAACCCACCCCATTTCGCGCCATCAGGTGCCGATTTGGATTGCCGATTACGTGCTGGCCACCTACGGCACGGGATCCATCATGGCGGTACCCAGCGGCGACCAGCGTGACTTCGAGTTCGCCAAAAAATACGAACTGCCGATTGTGGAAGTTGTCCGGCCCAGCGGCGGCGAACCGTTCGACCCGGCCACGGCCACCGAGGCCTTTAGCGGTGACGGTATAATTGTAAACAGCGGTGAACTGGACGGCCTGCCCGGCGGCAAAGCCCACATCGGCCCGGTGATCGAGCGGCTGCAGCACTCGGGCATTGCCCGCGCCAAAACCACGTACCGGCTGCGCGACTGGCTGCTGTCACGCCAGCGCTACTGGGGAACGCCCATTCCCATCGTGTACTGTGAGCAATGCGGCACGGTTCCGGTGCCCGAAGACCAGTTGCCCGTGCTGCTGCCCGACAACGTCGAGTTCTTGCCGACCGGCCAGAGCCCACTGAAGCTGAGCACCGAATGGCGCCAGACGACCTGTCCGCAGTGCGCCGGACCCGCCGAGCGTGACACCGACACCATGGACACCTTCGTGGACAGCTCGTGGTACATGTACCGCTTTCTGAATCCAGACAAAATCGACGGGCCCATCGACACGGCGAAAGCCGAACACTTCATGCCGATTGATCTGTACACCGGTGGCATCGAGCACGCCATTTTGCATTTGCTGTACAGCCGCTTCTGGACCAAGGCCACCCGCGACCTGGGCCTGATTTCCTCGGACGAGCCGTTTGCAGCCCTGCGCAACCAGGGCATCATCCTGGGAGAGGACAACGAAAAAATGTCCAAGTCGCGCGGCAACGTGATTGACCCCGACAACCTGGTACGGGAATACGGTGTTGACGCGGTCCGGGTTTACCTGGCCTTCATCGCGCCCTGGGAAGTGGGTGGTCCATGGAGTGCCAGCGGCATCAACGGTCCGGCCAAATGGCTGTCGCGGGTCTGGAGTTTGTTCTTCGATGAAGTCGAGGGACCAGAGGAGCACATCGGCGAGGCGGAGCTGCGCAACAAGGTCCACGCCACCCTGAAAAAGGTTGGGCACGACTTCGATCGTCTGAGTTTCAACACCATCATCGCCGCCCTGATGGAACTGACCAACACGCTGGTCAAGGCCAAGCGTTCAGCGGTGTTCGGCTCGCCTGCCTGGGACGAGTCGCTGCGCCTGTTCAACCTGATGCTGGCCCCGGTAACCCCGCACCTGGCCGAGGAAATCTGGACCGAGCGTGGCGGTGACGCAAGCGTTCACCTGCAATCCTGGCCCTCGGTGGACGAGGCGGCGCTGGTCAAAGGCACCATGACCATCGCCGTTCAGGTGAGCGGCAAGCTGCGCGGCCAGATCGAAGTCGTGACCGGCGCTGACAAGGACCTGATCATGGCCGCCGCGCACGCGGAAGAAAGCGTGCGCAAGTTCGTGGAAGGCAAGGAAATCGTCAAGGAGATCTACGTTCCTGGAAAAATCGTGAACATCGTTGTACGTTAGGCACACGTAACTTAAAACGTTGTGCAGGACGCGCTTCGCTCAAGCGAAGCGCGTCCTTTTCGTTGTGGAGAAAGTCATGAAACTCACCGATCTGTCGTTTCCCACCCGTTTGCATGTTTCCCAGCATGGTCATGACTTCACATATCGCATCAGGTCGCTGGAGGAGCTGCAGGAGAAGCTCAAGCCGGACCCCAAACAGGTGGCGGGCATCAAAGTGGTTGGAGTCGAGTATTTTGGGCGGTCCTTCCGTTGGAGCTGTTGGAGTTGGATTTGAGGGTGACCCGGTTTTGCGTAGGTGGAGATAAGCCTTGAAGATAGGAGGCACCACCATGACGAATCGCAGAACGCACACCGCCGAATTCAAACAAGACGCCGTGCGTCTTGCCCGCACCAGCGGCAACCTGAGCGGAACCGCTCGCGACTTGGGCATCAACGTCTCACTGCTCCGGAAATGGGTAAACGCTGAGCAGGAGAAGGGCGAGGGGCCTTCCCAGGTCAAGGAAAGCAGAGCCTGACCCCGGAGCAGCAGGAGATACAGCGACTCCGCAAAGAGAACGAGGTTCTGCGCCAGGAGCGTGACGTGCTGAAAAAAGCCGCTGCCTGTCTTGGGCAGAACGGACGCCCTTGAGGACGCCTGCCCGCTTCTTCGCCAAAGAGACCACACGCTGAAGTACCAATTCATTCATGACCACCGTGGCTCCTACCGGCTCAGCATCATGTGCCGAGTCCTGGAGGCCTCGGAGAGTGGGTGCCACAGTTGGCGAAGAAGGCCAGAATCACAGCGCGCACAGCAGGATCGACAACTGCAACACCACATCCAGAAGGCGTACCAGTGCAGCCGCGGCCGTTACGAGGCACCGAGGGTGCATGCTGACTTGAAGGCCCATGGCTGGCGGGTATCTCGGAAGCGGGTGGCACGCTTGATGCGCTCAAGCGGTTTGGTGGCCAAGGGAAAACGCCGGTTTGTGCGGACTACGGATAGCCGGCATGACCCTATGGTGGCGCCGAACGTCCTGGACCGGAAATTTGACATCCCACAACCAAACCAGGTGTGGGTGTCGGACATCACGTACCTGCCGACCAAGGAGGGCTGGTTGTATTTGGCGGTGACGTTGGATGTGCACTCGCGGGCAGTGGTGGGGTACGCGATGGATGCGCAGATGCCCGCCAGCTTGCCCCTCTTGGCGTTGCGCATGGCGGTACGGCGGCGTCTTCCGCCACCTGGGTTGCTGCATCACAGCGACAGGGGAAGTCAAGGTGGATTCAAGTGGTCGTCGCAACACCCGCCTGAATAGCGTGCAGTGCTTGTTCAAATGCCTCTTGTGGTGTCCGCCAGCCAAGCACCCGGCGAGGCCTGGCGTTCAGCGTCGCCGCTACCGCAGCAAGATCCTCCGGGCGATGCGCGCTCAAGTCTGTGCCTTTCGGAAAGTACTGGCGCAGCAGCCCATTGGTGTTCTCGTTCGTGCCCCGCTGCCAAGGGCTTTGCGGCTCACAAAAATACACGCCCACCCCAGTTTCGACTCTCAACTGTACGTGCTGACTCATCTCCGCGCCCTGATCCCAGGTCAGCGACCGGCGGAGTTGCAGTGGGAGCGCGTTGATCGCCCGCGTGATGGCGTCACGCACCGCTTCATCCCCATGCCCTGCCAGCGCCGGACCGTTCTTGGCGCGCAGCTCGGTGCCATGACCGGGTAAGCGAGGCAGATGCAGCAACAGCGTAAATCGGGTCGAGCGCTCTACCAGGGTTCCGATGGCGGAGCTGCCCAGGCCGAGAATGAGGTCGCCTTCCCAGTGGCCCGGCATTTCCGGTCCAGCGCTTCCACAGGGCGCTCTCTGATCATAATCTCAGGAGCGACGAACGGTTTACCCTGCCGGGCACGCCGCGCCCGTGGAACACGCAACGTCCGGCCTGTCCGCAGGCAGGCGGCCAGCTCACGGCGCAGCCCACCCCGTCCTTCGATATACAGCGCCTGATAGATGGCCTCGTGGCTGATGCGCATGGTGTCGTCGTCTGGAAAGTCAACGCTGAGTCGCTGAGCGATCTGCTGTGGACTCCACGCACTGGCCCAACGTCGGTTTTGTCGCCGTCCATGCCGACGGCCCTTGAAGTGTACAGCCGGCCCAGGGATGGCTTCCCCGTTCGCAGCCATGACCTGACCAGAGAGGCGGTCTTGCACGTAGGTCCGCAACGCCGCGTTCACTGCGAGTTTGGCGGGTTTCGGACGGCGCGCTGACCGCTCGGCATGCCACTGGGCGGTGGTTGCGCGGTACTCCAGGCCTCCGCCACGCGTCGCCGCATTGCGCCGCAATTCCCGCGAGATCGTTGACGGTGACCTCCCCAGGTGTCTCGCGATGTCCCGAATGCCCCGACCTTGGGCTCGGCACAGCGCGATCTCTTCGCGCTGTGCGAAGGAGAGAAACCGACTTGAGGGTGCTTTCGACCAGGGTGCCAGGTTTGCTGGGGGCATGCCACCTGCCTCTCGAAACCATCGTACGCCAACGGCGGGCGAGCTGCCCGCGCACTTCGCCGCACTTTCGCTCGTCATTCCTGCTGCGATTGCTGCCCAGAACTGCCGCTGAGCGTCGCGTTGTGCGACTCTTGGCCGTCCTGGTGAATATAACTTACTCCGTCCGGCCCGCTCTGACTTTCGCTTCCCTGTGCTCATCACAACCTCCCTGGTGCGGGTGTTGCGACGACCTCTTGAATCCACCCAGATGCCAGTGGGGTGTTCCAAGCGGAGTTGGCCCGCCTTCAAGCACAGGGCAGCATGAGCCGTAAGGGAGACTGCTGGGATAATGCTGATGTGGAGAGCTTTTTCAGCTCCTTGAAGAGGGAGCTGCTGGAGGCAACGGTGTTTGAGAACCGGCTGGCGGCGCGTCAGGCGGTCTTCGAGTACATCGAAGTGTTTTACAACCGGCAGCGGCGTCACTCGACCCTGGGATACTTGACACCGCTGGAGTTCGAACGGCAAGCTACAGCAGCTTAACTTCAACTACGCGAAAACGGGGCAAGCCCACACTCCGCCTAGTCACCACTTCACGTTGTTAGCAAGTTCTCTCTCGGAGCGCGACATTCGTGCACTTTCGGATGCGGTAATGGCGAACGGTGAATAAGGGCGTGTCGAACTCAGGACCGAGTATGGTCCATGGGCTTTCTATGTTGTCAGATGTGATAACGTGCTTGACCCGACATATTTCGACATGCAGAGCGACGGTGGACCCTTAGGACATTAACCACCTGCTCTTCGCGCATCAGTTGGGGTGAATCGGCTTGTTATATCGGCTTGACATATTTATATCACCGTGACATAGTAAGTCATTCCGATGAACGTGATCGCCTTCAAAACCCTCCAAGCGTTCGCGGCAGAGTGCCCCGATGCTGAAGCGTCCCTCGCTGCCTGGTACAAGCACGTCCGGGCCGCTGAGTACCGCAGCTTCGCGGACGTGAAGGCCGACTTCGGCAGTGCGGACTGGGTCGAGGGCTTTATCGTCTTCAACATCGGCGGCAACAAGTACCGCCTCATCGTCTCTCCCAACTTCACCTACAAAACTTTCTTCGTGAAGCACATCCTCACACACCGGCAGTACGACAACTGGGAACCCTGAGAAGCTCTCAGTTGTCCTTCCCGCTCGGGAGGCCCAGCAAGGCCAAACCCAGCCCCAGCGGCAGAGTGAGACCACATGACCCAGGTAGCCGACCTCTCCCGGTTGACCGCAGCATGGCAGGACGTGGACGCCCTCGCACATGACCTCATCACCCCGATTCAGAACGACGAGCAGCATGATCGCGCGCTGCAGGCCCTCGACACCCTGCTGAGCTACGTTGGCGAGAATGACGAACACCCTCTCGCCAACTTCGTTCGCCTAGCTATTGACAACGTGCAGTCATACGAGGAACGCGCCCATCCGATGCGTGACGCACAGCCACATGAAACGCTGGCCTTCCTGATGGACAAGAACGGCGTGAAGCAGAAAGACGTCGAAGCGGCGACCGGCATCCCGCAAGGCAACCTGTCCAAGCTGCTGCGCGGCCAGCGCAACTTCACCGCTGAGCACGCCCGCAAGCTCGGCGCGTACTTCCAGGTAAACCCGGGAGTGTTCCTGTGACAAGAGGCGCTGCGCGATGAACAACACGGTTCGCATCGTGCTGGTCATGTTCAGCATCGCTGCCACCTGGGGCTTCACGATTTTTCTGTTGCTGCGATCCAAACCCGCCGAGGCTGGAATCATGCTGGCGATGGGCGCGGTCACCATTGCTTTGCTTTACATGGACCGCATCAAGTCGCTAAAAGGCCCGAGCTTCGAAGTCAAAATGCGCCAGCTTGTTGTTGAAGGCGAAAACGTCATTGCCGAACTACGTGAACTCGCCAAGCTGACCGCAGGTCAATCGCTTTTGCAAGCCTCTAGAGCATTTGTCATAGGGACGAGAGGGGCAGAGCATGGTGGAACCAGCCAAGGATGTCGTTCGGAGTCACAGCACGCAAAGCAAAACCCAAAGCCTCGATCACTGTCTCCGTGGTCCTGGCCGCAGCTTTCCGCAACAAGGCTTTGAGTTTGGAGAACAACATCTCGATGGGATTGAAATCCGGGCTGTACGGCGGGAAATACACCAGCTGGCAGCCTCGCGCCTCGATCAACGCTCGGACCTTCGCTCCCTGATGCGACGACAGATTGTCCATCAGCACCGTCTGCCCGCTTTGCAAGGTCGGGCACAGCACCTGATCCACGTACGACTCGAACACCGCAGCATTCACCGCTCCTTCGATCACCAGTTCCGCCTGCGAGCCCCGCGAGCTCATGGCACACAGCAAGGTGAGGTTCTTGCCGGTGTTTCTCGGAACGCGGGCAAAGGCTCGCTGATTTCGTGGGGCCCTGGCATAGACGCGACTCATCCCGGTGTGGAAGCCACTTTCGTCGAAGCACACCAGGTCGTGCAGCTTCAGTCCAGTTATCTCATTCACAAAGGCGGCTCGAGCTTCAGGGGACTGTTCAGTGGCGCGGACGGTCTTTTTTTCTCGTGATTGAGAGCCGTTCGAACATGCGGTCCATGGTTTTGATGCTGACCCGCACGCCATGCTGCTCGAAGTAGTACTCCACGTGCTCAGCAAGGGTCGCATCGGGGTACTGCTCCACCTGGGCTCGTAGGACAGCATGGCTGGCTTCTCCCAGGATTCGTACCCGGCCTTTGTGCCGGACTGGCGCCAGGGGCTGGCCTGCAGCGTGAGCCCGCACATAGCTGCGTACCGCTGATTCACTCAGCCGGAAGGTGCGGGCCACTTGCGCGATCACTGGCGTGTCCTGGTATGCCGCCACCACTCGCTCTCGCAAATCCAACGAATACGCCCTCATCCTTCTATCCTACTGACAAATGCTCTAATGCAGGACCGTGAACATTGTCGTGCGATAATTTCCTCACATAAACGTCATAAACGCCGAGTACCGCCGCCTGGCCGCAGGGCGGCGGTTGCCCGTTCGCTCTTGTGCCTGCCGAAAAGCGCTGAATCGACCGGTCGGGGCAATCCAGCCGTGCTCTTGTGTTTGATCGACAGGTTACACAACGGTACGCAGCGGGCCGCTCATGAGAAACAAACACGGTGCACGAAACTTCACGGCAATGAGAAATACGATTATGTAAGGTTAACCTTAGATTAGCCGAGACTCATCTTTCGGCCAATACAAAGGAGTAGCCGTGAAACCAACTACACTCCCCTTCCTTCTTCTGACCCTGCTTCTCGCGGCCTGTGGGCAGACACCCACCTATCCGAGCGAGCCCCAGGCGTTTGCGCAGGCCAACAGCTCGGGCAGTGACTATGCGCTGACCGTCAACATCGACGCCAAAACCAGCCAGACTGCGCTTCTTGCAAAATACGGAGGCCGTATTGCCGTGTTTGCGCCCGCTGCGAACTTCGCCGTGCTGACCGTCAACGAAACGACCGCAAAAAGGCTTAAGGAAAAACCGCAAAAAGCCGAGAAACTCGAGAAAAATGCCAAGCGCTTCAACCTGAGTTTTTCCGCAGAAGGCAACGTCTGGGCGGAGGGAAATGTCTGGGCCGAAGGCAACGTCTGGGCCGAAGGCAACGTCTGGGCCGAGGGCAACGTCTGGGCTGAAGGCAACGTCTGGGCCGAGGGCAACGTCTGGGCTGAAGGCGAATACTCGGTCCTGCCGGGCAATACCACCCTGTGGCAGACCCTGGGCCTCGACCAGGTGCACCAGGAGTGGGAGGCGCTCAACGTTTCACGTGTCAAGGTGGCGGTCATCGACACGGGTGTCGATCTCAACCACGACGCCTTTGGTGGCGTTCTGGCACCGCAAGCCGAAATGCGCGACTTTGTTGACGGCGATCAGCTTCCGCAGGACGAGGGCCTCGCCGGGCAGGGAGCCAGCGGGCACGGCACCAGCGTCGCGGGCGTCATTTTGCAAGTGGCACCCAACGCCCAGATTCTGCCCGTGCGCTTCTTGAACCAACAAGGTGAAGGCAACGCCGCAGATCTGGCTGCCGCCATCGTCCACGCCGCCGATCAGGGAGCGCGCATCATCAACCTGAGTGCCGGTTCCGATGAGCCGTCACCGGCCGTCGAAGCCGCCCTGAAATACGCCACCGGCACCAAAGGCGCGCTGATCGTCACCTCCGCAGGCAACAACAACGCTGCTCATGCCAACTTTCCCGGTGTGCTCGGCACCGACGACAGCATGCTGGGACGTCGTCTCGTGACGGTCAGCAGCACCTCGCTCACCGGGGTAAAATCCAGCTTTGCGAATTACGGCGAGGGCGTCGAGCTCAGTGCTCTGGGCGAGCGTGTCGGCGGTCCCGCCCCGGCGAACCTGATCGCCACCTGGTCCGGCACCTCGCAGGCGGCACCTCAGGTCGCCGGCGCGCTGGCCATTGCCCTTGGTTCGGGCTCGGTCGACCAGACACCCGAGCAGCTCATGCAGACGCTGCTCACCAGCACGGACCCCACGCCCGAAGGCGCCGGTCAGGGCCGCCTGAACGTGAAAAGCTTCCTCGACACCGTCACGCGCTGACCGCAACACAGAGCACTACAGTCCTCGGCACGACCGAATGTGCAACGCTAAGGTGAATGTCTCAACCTCCTGAATCCTCGAAGAGCGGCCGCTCCAGCATTCTGCTGGCGGCCGCTCGGTCCGCACTGGATACCAATCCGGCCCGCGCTCTTGCTGACGGGCGCGCCTCGTTGCAACTCGCGTATGAGGAGGGAAGTCAGGCTGGTCAGGCTGAAGCGCATCTTGTGGTGGCGCTGGCCGCGCTGCGCCTCGACGATTCCAGTACTGCCCTTGAAGCGTTCGAACAAGCCGGTCAGCTGTATGTTCTGAGCGGGGAACTTGACCACGCCGTCGACGCGATGCTGCACACCGGGCGCCTGCTCAACGACCGTGGGCATGTAACCGACGCCATTCGGACCTTTGCCCAAGCGCTGGGCTTCGCCCGTGAGACCGGAAACCAGGGGGCGCAGGCCCGCGCCCTCAACTCGATGGCGCGCCAGGCACACGCCCACGGAGAAATGACCCGTGCACTCGAGCTTCTCAACGAAGCGCTCGTGCTGCACCGCGCCCTGGGTGACGCCCCAGGCGAGACCAACACCCTGACCAACATCGGCATGACCCTGTCAGGCCTGGGGGAATACGAACAGGCGCTCGACATGCTCCTCGAAGCTTACCGGCTGGTGCGTCAGAATCGCCCGCTCGACGCGGCAGCACAAAGTCTGCTGCTGGTCAACATCGGCTTTCTCTACGAGGAGATGGATGAGCTCTCCCGCGCGCGAGAAGCCCTCGAGCGCAGCCTGGCCGTCAGCCGCGAGGGCCACGTGACACGAATCGAGGTAGGCGCCGCCGCGAATTTGGGAGTCACGCTCGTGGCACTCGGCGAGACTCACGAAGCCGAGCACCACCTGTCCTGGGCGCTTCAGACTTCGCGACAGATCAATTACCGCAAATTCGAAGCTGTGGCGTTGGGAGGGCTGGGCAGCGTCAGCCTGACTCGCGGCCAGGTACAGGCCGCCCTCAGCCTGTTCGATCAGGCCATTCAGGTCGCGCTCGACATCGACGAGCAAGGTACCTATCTCACCACACTGGTCCACAAGGCTCGGGCGCTGCTGCAAAGCGGCGCACCCAACACGGCACGCGAGGTCCTTCTCGAAGCGCACGAAGCAGCGAAAGGCGCGCGGCGACCAAAGGTTCTGAGAGATGTACACCACCTGCTGACCGAGACATACGAGCGCATTGGAGACTTCCGCGCGGCGTACGGGCATTTTCAGGAGTACCAGCGGCTGTACCAAACGTTGCGCAGTGCGGCTGCCGGGCGTGAAGGCGCCCGGTTGACCGAGCAGATCGATATGGAACGGGCCCATCACGACGCTCAGGTTTACCGGGTAGAGGTTGAGGCACTTCAGGCAGCCCGCGCGTCCGCTGAAACGCTTGTAGCCGAACGTACGCGTGACCTGGAAATCTCCCAGCTGGAAATTGTCAATCGGCTGGCGCTCGCCGCCGAATTCCGTGACGACGATACCGGTGAGCATACCCGGCGGGTCGGGCTCTACGCGAGCCGTCTGGCGTTCGCACTGGGTCTCCCCGACGAGCAGGTGAACATGATCCGCATGGCCGCCCGGCTGCACGACGTGGGCAAAATCGGCATTTCGGACGCGCTGCTGCTCAAACCCGGCCACTTCACCAGCGAAGAGCGGCTGCAGATGCAGGCCCATACCCTGATTGGCGCCGCCCTGCTGGCCGACAGCCACTCACGCCTGCTGCGCGAAGCGGAGGTGATCGCACTGACGCATCACGAGCGCTGGGACGGCCGGGGCTATCCGCACTGCCTCGCAGGAGAACAGATTCCACTCGTCGGCCGGATTGTCGCGCTGGCAGATGTCTTCGACGCCCTGACCCACGTCCGCCCGTACAAGCGGGCATGGACCGTCGAAGAGGCCCTGCACGAAATCAACGCTCAGCGCGGACTGCAGTTCGATCCCCGGCTGGTGGATACCGCACTTCTGCTGTTCGCAGCACCCGATTTTCTCAAGGAAGTGACCGAACAGGTGCGAAACGACTTCTTCTGACGGCGAGCCCACTCCCGCGGTAGATCGAACTTGCCGGTCGGCCCGTCAGGAACGCATCGCGAGTTGCACGGTCACCTCGTCGTCCTGCTGAAGGCGTTCTGCTTTCCGGATACTGGCTTTGATGGGAACGATGTAGCGGTCCTCTTGTGGAAACAACGACGTTTTCCACGTGGTGTCACCGATCCGCGCCCGGACGGGCATCATGCCCCAGCCGTATGACACGAGCCTCGATGCAGCATGCAGGTCATGGCACTGCTCAGGCGGAACCGAGATGAAGTACCAGGGGGCCGGGCCCGCCCAGTACCACAGCCGACCGCTGAACGTCAGCGTCATGGCGTCACCCGGTTTCCTAGAGCCCTGCCGAAAGAGTGTCCCTTCCAAATCGGGTCCAAATCGGGTGACGAGAACTGGGCCGCGCGGGGAATGCCAAACCTTCCGTTTCCGAGAACTTCCCCAACTTGGGTCGCCGCCAGCTCTGAACGCCGGGAAGATCTGCCGTGATGGGCGGCATCGTCGATTGTTGGGCCAGGCGTTCATCATCTCGTGGCGACGGGCCCGTCAAAATGCCTTGGGTCATCGTTCTCCGGGTGATGACGGCAAAAGGATCGACGCAATGCTGACGTACACAATCAGGTGTCGCTGCGTGGTCGTTTGTGTTCCACCGCCTTGACGGCTTCCTCGAGAACCGCCGCTGACGCTTTTTTCCGTGCTTTGCGTGCCCGGTAGAACAGGTACGCCGGAATGGCAATCAGTGCGACGATCAAGAGCGCATACAGTTGATACTGCCGCCAGAGTTCCACGAAGGCCACCCCTCCGGCCCACAACCCCACCTGCCACGCTGCCGTCCAGGTGAGTGCCCCGATAAACGAATAGGCAGTGTAGGGCAGCCAGCCCATCCCGGCGGACCGGGCGTTGAAAATGAACAGCGTGCGGACCGGGCCAAACCAGCGGCTGATCACGCACATCCAGGGGCCACGGCGCTGCATGAGGAGCTGCACCGTCGTGAGACCAAAGCGCTGCTGTACGTGCAGCGGAATCAGGCGCAGGCCTCGCGGTCCAAGGTAGTAACCGATGAGGTTTCCCAGGGTGTTGGCAACAGCGCCCCACACGACCGCCTGCCAGAGTTCCACCTGGCCGTTGTGACTCATCAGGCCCAGGGCAAGCATGCTCGCCTCGAAGGGAACACCCGGCACACCGATTCCCTCTGCCACGAGCAGCAAGAAGTTGACCGCCTGAACCGCTCCCGGGTCCAGCGTGTCCAACCAGTTCATCAGCGACTCGATCAAAGGGCCTCCCGACTCCGTATCAAGGGTAGCGGACCGGGTAATGTAAGTAGCCACATTCCGGCGATCTACCCTCGCAGTGGTGTGCGACTCCGACCGGCGCGCGCGCGCTCCTGAGGACGATCACGAGCAGCAGAGCAGCACCTCAGGGCGAGTGCATCCCCAGCGGATGGCGGTTCATGTCCTTGTACAGCAGGTATTTGCTCCAGCGTTTTCCGAGTGCGCCATACCATTGCGGGCAATGCGCGCCCATCCAGATCACGTCGCCCTCCTGTACCTGATAGTAACGCTCGCCCAATCGGTAGATGCCCTCCCCTTCCAGCATCAGCAGTCCGTGTTCCATGTAGTGCACCTCGACATACGGCAGGGTCGCGCCGGGAGCGTAACTCATGGTGGTCACCATGAAGTCGAACGAGGCCTCGTCGGGCAGCAGCTTTCGCGCGACCAGTCCGGGATCCCCCTCGAAGTGAGCACCGTCGAGGTCGCGCTCGTTTCCGATGACGACCTTCGGCAGTGTGAGAGGCAGCGACGGCGCTTCGAACGGCTTCTCGAAAACCGTCAGCCGCGAATCCTGCTCGGCAGTGAGCTGATGTTCGCTGCCTGCGGGCAAAAACGCGTAACCATACTCGGTCAGGATGTGGGTCTCACCCGCCACTTCGAGCCGCACTCTGCCGTGCTGCACAAACACAAAACGTCCGATGTGCCGGGGTGCCGAGGTGGCCGCACTGCCCGTCGGCATCTCGGCGCCGAACTGCACGAAGCGCGCGCCAAGGCCGATCACGGGAGCGATGTGCACGGTGCAGGCGTCTCGCGGCCACCCCTCGAGGCTGGTACGAACGAAGGTATCCGGGGTAATAAGCGCGTGTTCGGCCTGAATACTGGAACGGGTCAGTCCTAGTCGATGCATGAAACCTCAGTGGGGAGTTGAAACGGGGTGGTTGAAGCGGCTCGTCACGCGTCCGGATCAGGCCGCACAAAGCGGCCACGATGCGCCGCGTCAAATTTTCCTTCAGAGTAAACGGTGACCCCTCGAGAGAAGGTCTGACGCACGCACCCCTGAAAGGTGTACCCAAGATACGGACTGAGGCGCCAGCGATCGTGCAGGTCACTGCGCTCCAGGGTCGATGAGGCGTTGAGGTCGACCAGTACCAGATCGGCGTCGGCGCCGACACTCAGAGTGCCCTTGCCCGCAAAACCAAAACGGCGAGCGGGAGTGGTCGCGCTGAGCGCCGCCACCCGCTCCAGTCCGAGGCCCCGACGTGCGTGTCCTTCGGTGAGCAGGACTGTCAGGGTGGACTGCACGCCCGCGACACCACCCCAAACCTCGAAAAAATCTTCGGGTTGCTTGAGGGCCGGGTCGGAAGGCGAGTGATCCGAGCCGACCAGATCGACTTGACCGTTCAGGACGCAGTGCCACAGTTCCTCACGGTCGGGGTGGGGCCTCAGGGGCGGCGCACACTTGGCCAGGGCGCCCAGCCGCTCCAGGTCTTCTTCGGTGAAAAACAGGTAATGCGGGCAAGTCTCGATGCTGACGTCCACCCCGCGGGCACGCGCCTGGGCCGCCTGCACGACCGCCCGTCCGCTCGACAGATGCACGAGGTGCAGGCGCGCGCCCGTATCTTCGGCGAACATCAAGACACGCTGGACAGCCTCGACTTCGGCAGTGACCGGGCGACTTTTCAGGTAGTCGCGCACGCCCCGACCCCCACGCGACCGAATAAACTCCGTCCGCCAGCCTGTCAGTGCCTCGGACTCGGCGTGCACTGCGACGACCAATCCCAATTCGCGGGCCAGACTCAGACCTTCGAGCAGCGTCCGGTCGTCAGCGGCCGGAAACTCCGGGATGCCCGAGTTGCTCATGAACGCCTTGAATCCCATCACGCCCGCGTGCGCCAGGGCGGGCAGCGCTCGCACGTTGCCGGGAATCAGTCCCCCCCACAGGGCAAAATCGACCAGCGATCTCGCTTCTCCAGCGGCCCGTTTGGCCTGCAGGGCTGCCACGCTCACCACCGGCGGATCGGAGTTGAGGGGCATGTCGCAGAACATGGTGCCGCCGCCTGCCGCGAGCGCGCGGCTCCCGCTTGCCAGGCCCTCCCACTGTTCGCGCCCGGGCTCGTTGAAATGCACGTGTGTGTCCACCATGCCCGGAAAAACGTGCAGACCGCGGGCGTCGGTCTCGTGCCGGGCGCTTCCGGCAAGCCCATGCCCCAGCGCCACGATGACACCGTCCTGTACGGCCAGGTCGGCCACCTCCACGGTGTCTTCGAAGATGAATGCACCGCCGCGGATCAATTGGTCGTACATCAGGGCCGCTCCGTGCGTGCCCGCTCGGCGTCCAGACGACGCAGAAATTCCAGGCCAACCTGCAGCGCGAGTTTCACATCATCCTCCCGGACCGATTCATGCGGGTGGTGGCTCAACCCGTCAGGACTGCGGACAAAGACCATCGCCACCGGCGCCCGCTCGGCAATGATCATGGCGTCGTGACCCGCGCCGCTCGGTACGTCCGGCAACGGCACGTTCCCCGCGGCGGCGGCTTCCCGCAGCAGCTGTCGTAAGCCTGTGTCCATGGGCACTGCCTTCTGTTGGCTGCGCAGGGTCCACTCCAGATCCAGCCGACGTGAGGCGGCCAGTTGCTCGGCCTGGGCGCGCAACACCTCAAGCTGTCCGAGACGCACCTCGTCATGGGTGTGCCGCAGATCAAGTGACAGTTCGACCTCGCCTGGGATGACATTGGTCGCACCCGGAGAGACCCGCAGCTGTCCGACGGTCGCGACCAAACCGGGTGTTTCGCGGGCACGCTCCTCGACTGCCAGCACGAAGGCACTCGCGCCGCTCAGGGCGTCGCGTCGCAAGTGCATCGGCGTGGTCCCGGCGTGGTTGGCTTCTCCCCTGAAGGTCACCGTCAGCCGACTCTGACCGGCAATGGCCGAAACGAGGCCCAGCGGAAGGTCCTGCGTGGCCAGGCCGGGCCCCTGTTCGTTATGGAACTCCAGGTAGCCCAGCACCTTTCCTTGCAGTTCTGCACGCGAGATCTCCTCGGGCCGCAGGCCAAAATCGCGCAACGCTTCGGCAAAACTGATTCCCCGTGCGTCGGTCACGCCGAGCAGGTCGTGTGCGCGGCCCACCAGCGCACGACTGCCGAAGAAGGGCACGCCGAAACGCACGCCTTCCTCCTCCGAAAAGCCGATGACTTCGAGCGCGTAGGACAGAGGCGTCGAGGCAAGCGCCTCGACGAGCGCCAATCCCATGACGACGCCCAACACACCGTCGAAGCGTCCCGCGTTCGGGACGCTGTCGAGGTGAGAAGCAATCAGGAATGTCGCTGCAGGCCCCGGGTGCGCGGTGGGGGCACTTGCCGGAAACACCGCGCGGAAATTGCCCGCAGCGTCCACCGAGCTGACCATACCCAGCTGCTCGGCCCAACGCGCGAGCTTCGAATGAACACGCGTCATGGGTGCCGAGCAGAAGGTCCGCGTCAGGCAGTTTGGTTCTTCGCTTTCCTGGGCGAGGTCGTCGCACCATGTCATGACCTTGCGGGCCAGCCCTCCCAGTCGGTCGTTCATATTTCCCATCCTCGCAGCCTGGCGGCGACCAGCGGGAAATAATCCGCGCACGTGTCCGCCAGGACCAGGGTGTCAAGCAGCTCCCCGGCAAACGACTTCTCCTGCGCGTGCTCTTCACGCAGCTCGCGGTAGCGCTGGGGAGACAGGGTTCCGCCCTCTGTGAGGCGCACCCGATGGTGCACCCACTGCCACAGCTGGGCACGAGCGAGTTCCGCGGTAGCCGTATCCTCGATGCGCCCTTCACGCACGATCACGCCCAGCCCGGCGTGCCACGCGGCAAAGTAATCGAGCGCGATGCCCAGGGCTTCACGCACGGCGGCCAGCGGCACCGATGTGACCGGTGGGAAGGCGCTCAACTCCTCAGGTCCGGCGCCCTGAGCGCCGCGAGCCTGCGGCGGTTCCCGTGAGAAGGCTTCACGGACTGCGGGAATCAGGCTGGGCAGGCCAGCCCAGGCCGCCTGGTAGCCGTACGCCACTTCACGCCGCTTGTCCTGTGTCACGGCACTCAGGGCGGCCTGAGGATCTTGCGGATCGGGAGCAAGGGCGGCGCTTCCGCCCACCGCCCGACCGCCACGCCGCACGCACACGCTGGGCAGCAGACGCGCGTAGGCCTGCATACAGGGCTGATCCATGCCCAGACGCGCCCGCTCGGGCAGCACCGGACCCGCCTCCTGCCCGAGATGCTTCACGAGGCTGAACACATAATCCCAGCGTCCGGCGTTCAGGCCATACGCACGTTCGCGCAATTCGAAGAGCATCTCTTCGGCAAGCTGCGCCCCCGACCAGGTCTCGATTTGCAGACAGGGCCGGACGGTACCCGAAGGAAGTGACAGCAGCTCCTCGGCGCGCCTGAGCACCTGGTTCCAAAAGCGCGCCTCTGCCGGGCGTTCCAGCTTGGGCAGGTACAGGTAAAGGGGCGAACGGTGACGGTGGTGTGCCAGGAATACCGACAGATCCAGCAACGAGGCGATCACTGTTTCACCCGTGAAGCGAAACGAGAACTCCGGCAGATAATGCGGCCGGGGACGCAACATCAACGGCGTTCCTTCCAGATGACTCAGGTCGCGCAGATGCGCGTAGGCGCGGAGAACACCTGCGCGTGTGGGCGAGAAGGTATCGTCAAAATCCAGCATGACGGCGTCCACGTTCAGGACCAGCCCTTCACGCAGCGTCGCGTCATCTCCGGCGGTCACCACCAGCTCGACCGTGCGGCCTCGCAGTTCATCGGGGACGGGGGGCAGCTGCCAGTCCTCGGGCAGGTTCAGGGAGCGGGCTTCGGAGTCCTCCACCGTGGAGAGTGCACGCCAGATACCATAAAACTCGCGGTGCAGGGCCGCGTACAACCCGAGCGACTTCGAATCCAGCTGGTCTTCGAGAAGGCCAGGCGTCATATTCTTGTCACCCGACGATGTTGAATGTAAAAAAAAGCGGCTTTGATGTCTCGTAGAACACCACAGGGCACGCGTCTTGTCAAATCAGGCCAGCAGCAGTTCCACGTTGGCTTTGCCACCCTCGGTGACCGTCTGGCCCTGAATGGGCTGACCATTGATATAGACAGTAGCGTTGCTTCCCTGGGCCGACACGACTCCAGCAGCCATCAGAAACGCCAGGAGGACTCTCTGCAGGGTGTCATGACAAATACCCCGTCGCCGAGGTGGCTCAAATGAGGCAGGGCCCCTCGTCCGTCGTGCCCAGGTAGACTGCCCCAGAACGAATTTTGACCAGGAGGTCACGAGATGGGTTTGCGCTGGGGTGTGTTGGGAGCCGCGCGGATTGCACAGAAGCTCATTCCCGCCATCGCGCAGGCCGGCGGTCAGGTCACGGCAGTGGCCTCGCGGGACAGACCGCGCGGTCAGGCGTTCGCCACGACCTATGGAATCGGGCGGGTAGTGTCCTACGAGGAGTTGTTGGCAGACCCGGAAATCGACGCCGTTTATAATCCGCTGCCGAACGATTTGCACTTGCCGTGGTCGATTTCGGCCTTGCAAGCTGGAAAACATGTTCTGTGCGAAAAGCCGATGACCCTCAGCGCCGAGCAGGCTGCAGAGCTCGCCCGGGTAGCCGCGCACGCGAATCGAGTGGTCTTCGAGGCGTTCGCCTACCAGTTCGCGCCGGTCATGGCCGAAGCGGTGCGGTTGGTGCGGTCAGGCGCCATCGGCGAGGTGCGCTCGTGCCGAGGAACGTTCAGCTTCGTGCTGCCCGAGGGGGAGGATTTTCGCTGGCAACCTGCTCATGGTGGAGGTGCACTCTTCGACATCGGCTGTTACCCCGTTCACCTGACGCGCCTGATGCTGGGCGAGCCGCTCGCCGTCAGTGCGCAGGGCCGCTGGACGTCCAGCAACGTCGACATCGCGCTGCACGGCACACTGCGCTATGCGCAGGCGCTGGCGTCATTTCAATGTTCTTTCGACGAGGTGCACCACGAAGCGTTCGAAGTCGTCGGCACGGCAGGGCGCCTGACGCTCGATGGGCATCTCTTCAGCAACGTCGGCGAGGTTCGTCTGCGCCTCAACGAACAAGAGCAGCTCTTTCCTTATGAGAACGCCTATGCCCGAATGGTCAGTCACGTACAGGAACTGGTCACCCGATCCCTCGAGGATCAGCGAACCAGCGCGGCAGCAGCGGTGGCGCAAGGACGCGTCATCGACGCCCTCCTTCAATCTGCGCGGGAACAACGTGCCGTCCGACTCTAGCGAAAGCCCGCATCCTTCTGCCTCGTATGCCACGAGAACAGTTCGGGACTACACTGACAAGGCAAACACTTCGTGAATCACGAGGCCCACGCCTGACGCTTATCGCCCAAGTGACGCACTGTTTCGCGGTGCCCACGCCGCGCAAGGAGACTTCATGACCGACCGCCTTCCCCTTGATGTTCCCGGCCTGACCCTGACCCGTCCGCCGTCCTCGGAGGCGACCAGCCTGCTGACAACCGAGGCGATGCAATTCGTCGCCGATCTGCACCGCCGGTTCGACGCGCGTCGCCAGGAGCTGCTTGCCGCGCGCGAAGCCCGTCAGCAGCGACTCGACGCGGGCGAGCGTCCCGATTTCCTGCCCGAAACGGCCGATGTGCGCGCGGGCGACTGGCAGGTGTCGCCGCCCATGCCTGATCTGACCGACCGGCGGGTCGAGATCACCGGTCCAGTGGACCGCAAGATGATCATCAACGCACTTAACAGCGGCGCGAAGGTGTTCATGGCCGACTTCGAGGATGCCAGTACTCCCACTTGGGAAAACGTGGTAGCCGGTCAGCAGAATCTCTATGACGCGGTGCGCCGGACCATCAGCCTCGATCAGGGCGGTAAACAGTACCGCCTGCAAGATGAGGTGGCTACGCTGATCGTTCGCCCGCGTGGCTGGCACCTGCCAGAAAAGCACGTGCTGATCGATGGCGAGGAAGTCTCCGGGGCGATCTTCGACTTCGGGCTGTACTTCTTTCACAACGCCGCCGAGCGCCTTTCGCAGGGGAAAGGAACCTACTTTTACCTGCCCAAGCTCGAAAGCCACCTGGAAGCGCGCTTGTGGAATGACATCTTCAATTTTGCCGAAGACGCCCTGCAGCTTCCCCGTGGCACCATCCGCGCCACCGTGCTGATCGAAACGATCCTGGCCGCCTTCGAGATGGACGAAATTCTCTACGAGCTGCGCGAGCATTCCGCCGGACTCAACTGCGGTCGCTGGGACTACATCTTCAGCGTCATCAAGAAGCTGCGCGCCGACCCCCGCTTCGTGCTGCCCGACCGGGCGCGCATCACGATGGAAACGCACCTGATGCGCTCGTACTCACGTCTGGCCATCCAGACCTGCCACAGGCGAGGGGCCCACGCGATGGGCGGCATGAGCGCCTTCATTCCGGTCAAGAACGACGAGGCCGCCAACGACCGCGCCTTCGCGCAGGTGCGCGCCGACAAGGAACGCGAAGCGAGCGACGGGCACGACGGCACCTGGGTTGCCCACCCCGCCCTGGTGCCCGTGGCGCGTGAGGTCTTTGACCGGCTGATGCCCACTCCCAACCAGCTGCACGTGATTCCGGAGGTCCGGATCACGGCTGCGGACCTCCTGCAGGTGCCCGAGGGACCCATTACCGAGGCAGGAGTACGCCTGAACATCAGCGTGGCATTGCAGTACCTCGACGCCTGGCTGCGCGGCAGTGGTGCCGTGCCCATCAACAACCTGATGGAAGACGCCGCCACCGCCGAGATTTCACGCGCGCAGATCTGGCAGTGGCAGCGTCACCGGGCACGGCTCGACGATGGGCGCGAAATCGACCCGGAGCTGGTGCGCCGGCTGTTCGAAGAAGAGCTCGCCACGCTGGGACGTGAACGCTACGCCGATGCGGCCACCCTGCTCTATGACCTCGCCACACGTGAACCGCTGGTGGACTTCCTGACGTTGCCCGGCTACCGCCAGCTGGCATGAGTGAAGGGCGCCGGCATGGCACGCTGCAGCTCAGGGTGGTCTGGCGCACGGTGCACCGGAGCGCTTCTTGCCCTGGACATGGGGGACCTTTAGAATGCCCCTGGTGCCCGACCAGCTCGGCACGACGGCCCCTGGGCCAGGTCCGTCGCTCGGTATGGCAAAAAAGTGGCCGTCAGTCCGAGTGGCACAGGGCCAGCGCCTCGCCCGGCCAGAAGGAGTTCACGCATGACTCAGGGTAAATCTCCGCGCCGCAGCGGCGCCGCCGGACGCATCGTTTTGTGGATCGTGCTCGCCTTGTTCACGGCAGGTGGCGCCTACGCGTCCTACCTCAGCTTCAAAGCCAATCCCTACGTGTCAAACGAGGCGCGCAACGGCATCTCGAAGTGGCAGTTCATGGAAGAGTGCAAGGGGCAGCTTCGCACCCAGCTTCGCACCCAGCTGCAAGGTCAGATTCCTGCTGGCTGGACGCTGCAGTACCCGCCACCCGTGCAACGCGTTCAGAACGTCGTTCAGGCGCCG
Source organism: Deinococcus peraridilitoris DSM 19664 (assembly GCF_000317835.1). Classification (NCBI taxonomy): domain Bacteria; kingdom Thermotogati; phylum Deinococcota; class Deinococci; order Deinococcales; family Deinococcaceae; genus Deinococcus; species Deinococcus peraridilitoris. Next base: position 192,354 of record NC_019793.1, read on the forward strand.
GAAGGCGGATGGGGATGGCAAAGCCTCGTGCTGATCCGCACGCCCGACGGCAACGCAGTTCCGGCACAGTTCGCCTGTGCGCACGACAAGAGCAACGGCGAAACCCGCATTCTGGGCGTACAACCCGCTCAACAATGAGTTCGGCAAGAGGGCCCTGACGCTCAGGGCCCTCTTGCCGTTCCGCGCCGCCGGGTGACTGCTCGGGACAAAGATCACGGTGAACGTCTGAAACTTCGTGCGGCCTCCAGCGCCGCCGCCGCGTTGAGCATGCCCGCTCCGCACGTTTTGGCAGCCGCCCGGTCGCAACTCCGGCCGGGAAAGGCTCCGGCACTGCGCTGAAGCAACGCGGACACGTCGTTCGGGGTCAGCCTGGTGTTGAGGCCCAACATGAGGCTGACCACACCGCTCACCAGCGGCGCCGCCAGGCTGGTGCCGGTATGACGGGCCGCGCCATTGGCGGTAAAGACGGTGATGGGCTCCGCGGCGCCCCCACCCGGGGCAGCCAACGTGACGCTGCGGCCCCAGTTGGCGTACGGGGCGCGCCGACCCTCGCGCCCCGTTCCGGTCACCGTAATGACGTTTCGGCAACCTGCAGGTGTGTACCCAGCGGCGTCGGCGTCATCGTTGCCAGCCCCGGCCACCACGATGACACCGCGTGCAGCCACCTCATCAAGCACCTGTTGTACCCGAGGATCGCAGCGGTCAAGTGGAATAAAGTCCGCGAATAGGCTCAGGTTGAGTACCCTTGCCGGAGATGGATTTCGCGGCGTGCCGGCGACTGGCAGACCCACCGCCCAGCGCATGGCGTCTACCAGGTCCTCAACCCGAACGTGACCGTGAATGTCGGCCACACGCAAGTGCACGATCCGTGCGCGGGGATTGACCCCGGCGAGCCCTGAGGCGTCGTGGGCCGAGGCGATCAATGACGCCACCATCGACGCGTGGTACGCAGTCTCACCGCCATCACGGGCGTCCGCATCACGGCCATCGCCGTCACCCGAGACGCTCACGTCCGAAACGAAATCGTAACCGTTCACCACCCGCCCGGCCAGGTCAGGAAGGGAGGCGAATCCGGTGTCCAGCACGGCCACCGTGACAAGCGCACCACGCGAAAGCTGCCAGGCGTCTTGCATGCGGATCGCGCTCAGATTCCACTGCTGTGCATAAAGCGGATCGCGTGGACGGTACGCCACGCCGGCGGCAGTTGGCGCAGCTGGCGGCGACAGAGGTTGAATCCGGATGGCTGCTGCAGGTCCCGGGCACAGCAGCAGCAATGAAAGCAGAAAGCGGCGCACCCGCTCAGTGTCGCGCAGCTCTCTGATGAGCGCCTGAATCTTCCCGTCACGCTACGCTGACGCATGACTTCGCCTCGACTGTCAGGTCCCCCATCCGCCTCACTGCACGTCATCGTGACGGGTGCGTCCAGCGGGCTGGGACGCGCCATTGCCCGTGATCTTCACGGACGTGGGCACCGCCTGGTGCTGGCCGCCCGCCGGGCCGAACAGCTTGAGGCGCTGGCTGCCGAACTCTCCCCTGCCGGACACCGGGTACTGGCGGTGCCGACGGACGTCGGTGATCCAGAAAGCCGCGCCGCCCTGATTCAGCGCGCGCAGGCGGTATTCGGTCCCCTCGACGTGCTGGTCAACAACGCCGGAGTCGGCGGTTCACGTGGCCAGACGTTCTGGGAGCTTCCCCTGCAGGAAGCGACTGTGGACATCAACCTTCTCGCCCTGATCGACCTGACCCATCAGACCCTGCCGGGCATGGTGGAGCGCGGGCGGGGGCATATCATCAACGTGGCCTCGGTGGCGGGTCTGATTGCCACCGAACCGCTCTACTCGGCCAGCAAATTCGGAGTGCGGGGTTTCTCGCTCGCAGTGCGGCGTCAGTTGCTCGGCACCGGAGTCCACGTCAGCCTCGTCTCGCCTGGATTCGTACGCAGCGAGATGACAGCCGACGTGCGTTTTCCCCTGCCTGGCCCGGAAACGGTGGCCCACGCTGTCGCGGGCCTGTTGCAGCGCCCACGCCGCGAGGTGGTGGTTCCAGGCGCCTACCGGGCCCTGGTGGCACTCGAGCGGGCCTGGCCCCGCCTCGGAGACCTGCTGGTTCGCCAGATCATGGCCCAGCGCCGCGCGCCCCGCTGATTCGCCACGCCGCGAGGCTGGCCGCCACTTCTGCCCGGTCGGTCACCCGACGGGCACATCGCGACCTCGGCGACGGGGTTCCCGTTGTTGGTCATCCTGCGGGCGCAGACGGCTCGACTGGCCTGGTAGGCGCGCTGTCAGCCGCGCTTGCCGTGAGGTGCGCGAGAACCCCGTGGGCCGCCTGTTCGGCTGACAGGTGCGTCGTGTCGAGCGTCAGGAGGTCCGGGTGATCGGGTACGAGCAGGGTGTGCTGGGTCAAGTAATGATCGAGGACCTCCACCGAGCGGGCTTTGAGCCGCTCTGCCCGTTCGGGAGTGATAATGCGCCGCCGAAGCTCGTGTTCCTCGCAAGTCAGGAGCACGGGCAGAAACACCGCGTTCCTGTGGCGTGCGATTTCTTCGACCTGGCTGAAGATCAGGCGATCGTTTTCGCTTTCGACGAGCATGTTGGTCATGATGTAACCAAGGTGCGCGGGCGCAACGCTCGTCATGGCTTCGAAAACGGCCGCCCGGACCCGCCGGACGAGTGGGCGGGTTCCGTCGGGCAGAGGGGTGACCCCATCCGCGCCGACCACGTGAAAAATTGGGTCGTTGATCAGGTGGTTGTCCACGACACGCCATCCCGTCCGGCGGGCCATCGTACGTGCGACGCTCAGCTTGCCGACGCCAGGCCAGCCAAGCAGGTAGACCAGCGGTGAATTCATCATCTGAGGTTAAGGCATGGAGGACCGAACGGCGTCGCCTTTGAGCGGGCGGTTCGCCGGAAACCAGGTGGCCTTCACGGCTTGTACACGTTTGCACCAGTCCCCGCAGACGACCTGCTCAGGCGGCGGACAATCGTTCTAGACTGTCTGGGTGCGCGCGCTGACTTTGAAACTTCTCGGTAATCTCAGCAGCCTGCTCGGCGGCCGGCTCCACCGTTTTGTCCAGCGGCGCCGTTCGCTGGGAATTCTGGGCATCGTCGGGTTCACAGGGCACGGCACCCCGGATGCTGCGGTGCTCGATGGCCGCGTACTGCGGCCTCAGAATCTGCTGCTGTCCAACGAGCAGGCTTCGCGCTGGCAGAACGCCCGGAATGTTGCCCGGCGTTTTGCCAGTCGTGAAGCCACCAACATTCTGGTTCGCGGTTCGCTTTACGGTGCCAGCGCCGAAGCACAGACCGACGACGAAGGCTATTTCAAGCTCAGGTTCCGTTTCGGCGAGCCGCTCGCCGACGGGTGGCATACCGCCACCCTCACCCTGCCGCACCTGAACGTCAGGTCCGAAGCGCCCGTCCGTATCGTGGCGGGCGCCGATTTCGGCGTGATTTCCGATCTCGATGACACGGTGGTGCAAACGGGCGTGACGCGGCTGTGGCAGATGATCGGCACCGTCCTCTTCGGCAATGCCCACACGCGTTTGCCCTTTCCCGGGGTCGGCGCGCTGTACCGGGCTTTGACCTGCGGCGCGGGCGGCACGTCCAACAACCCGTTGTTTTACGTCTCCAGCAGTCCCTGGAACCTCTTTGACATGCTGTGGACTTTCCTGGAGTACCGCCGCATACCGCTCGGACCGATTTTTCTGCGAGACTGGGGGCTGCACATCTTCCGTTCGGGCCACCACAGCCACAAGCTCGACGCGATCGAGGAGCTGTTCAGGACCTACCCGAACCTGCCGTTTGTCTTGATCGGCGACAGCGGCGAGCAGGATCCCGAAATCTACCGCGAAGTGGTGCACCGCCATCCCCAGCGGGTGCTGGCGGTATATATCCGTGACGTGGCCGACGCCCGGCGCGACCTCGACGTACTGCGCCTGCGCGCGGAACTGCGAGTGCACAACATCGATCTGGTCCTGGCCAGCGACAGTCTGGCCGCTGCCCACCACGCCCACGCGCTCGGCCTGATTCAGGCCCGAGGCGTTCGTGAGGTGGGCGAAGCGACCTGAACGCAGAAAGGCAGGCGCAGGACGACCGCGCACATTGCTTTCGGTCCTCCTGCGCCTTTGACTTTACTTGTCGAACTTCTGGTAGCCGGCGGCGCTGCGGTGATGTGCTCCACGCGCGTAATCCAGCTGCATCTCGACATCTTCCTTCTGGCCACGCTCCAGCAGATGCTCGGGCATCCAGTAATTCAGGCGCTCGTCGTCAAGCTGGACCCAGAGCTTTTCACCGTCACGCCAGAACACGATCTGATTGAATTCGTTGCGCTCTGCCCAGGCCCGGACTTCGGCGAGAAAACGCACGGACGCGGCACTCCCGGCCTGAAAGGGCTGACCGTCCTGCTCATTACGGATTTCGACGTTCACCATGCTCTCCCCCACGGTTCATAGCGTAGCGCACGCGTTCTGGCCGACCATTCCATGAAGGCTTTCTTAAGTCGTCGGCTGCAGGGCCGGACAACGGTAGCCCTGGAGCCAGCACGCACGTCAGGCCCGTATGCTGGACGGGTGATTCCTGGCCCCTCCGCTCACCACGAACCCGATCTCACAGGCCGGCCGCTCAGGGTTACCACGTTGAATGTCAACGGGTTGCGCTCCGCCCTGCGCAAAGGCCTGCTCGACTGGCTTGAGCGCGAACAAAGCGACGTGGTGCTGCTGCAGGAGGTCCGCGCCGATCCTCACCCGGAGGTGTTCGCGCCCCTGGGCTATTTCAGCAGCTGGTCACCCGCGCAGAAGGCCGGCTACAGTGGCGTCGCCGTGCTGTCACGACGTGCGCCGGACGCAGTTGAGGTCGGCGTGCTGCACGACGCTTACGACGCCGAAGGGCGGGTGCTGTTGACCCGATTCGGACCACTTCAGGTGGTGAGCGTGTACGTTCCGAGCGGCAGTTCCGGTGAAGCGCGCCAGCAATTCAAAGAAGAATTTCTGAAACACTTCCACGCCTGGACCCGCGAGCGGCTCGCGCGTGGCCCAATGCTGCTGGGCGGCGATCTCAATATCGCCCACCAGAACATCGATCTTAAGAACTGGCGCAGCAACCAGAAGAATTCGGGCTTTTTGCCGCAGGAGCGTCGGTGGCTGACCGAGTATCTGGCGCTGGGACTGCGTGACACCCACCGCGACTCGCTCGGCGAACGCGCCGAGTACACCTGGTGGTCAAACCGGGGCAACGCGTACAGCAACGACGTGGGCTGGCGCCTGGATTACCTGCTGTCGGGCGGGCTCACACTCGGTAATGTGCGGGCAGACCGGGAAGCGCGGCTCAGCGATCACGCACCTTTAACTGGAGAGTTGCTCGGTGCACCGGACCTGTCGCTGCTCCTGCGGCCTGGGCCGCCGGACACGCCTGGAGTTCCATGACAAACGTGTAGGCTGCCCAAAGCGCGTCCGGACGCACCGAATGCTATACTGCCGTTGGCCGAGACGGGCGCGGCGCGAAGCCTTGCGCCCCGGCACAGCCGCCTGCACTCACCCGAGTTCGCCCGTCATGACGGTGCGCAAGGTGCTCTTTCTCTCTGGGCAAGTTCGTAGTGAATGTTCGAGAAGGGCTGCCTTTGCCGGGTGATGTTCAAGATGCTGGAACCCATAGGTGTTGAATGCCGCAAAACAAGAAGGATGTCGCGGCCCCGAAGCGAAAAGCGCAGGCCAAGAAGCCCGCATCGCCCGGAGCAGCCGCTCAAAGTACCGCGAAACGCCAGCGCCAGGTGAAGGTCGCAGACGCGGTACCCCAAACTCTCCCTGAGACGCCCGAAACGGCGTCGGGAACCTCTCCCCGTCCGAAGCGTGGACGGAAAATTGCGCCTGTCGCAAACAGCCCAATCGACACCCCGACCCCTACGCCTACGGGCGAAATCAGCGCCTTACCCACCGGCACCGAGGCGCCCGTCAAACCCGCACGCAAGACTCGCCGCAGCGCCGTGCCGACAGCGTTGCCCGAAAGTCCCGATCCTTCCGTGGACAGCGTGGCCGAAGCACAAGCTGGCGCCGCCTTACAGAACGAAACCGCCCCAGAGGTGGCCGTTCAGATCGAGGAGGCGCCCAGCAAACCCGCGCGCCGTGGACGCAAACCACGTCAGGAAGCCGTTCGGGTGGTCCCTGAGGCTGCAGACCCCACCCCAGCAGCGGCCCCGTCTGAGGACACGTCGCTGCCCGCAAGGGTGGCCGAAGCCGCGCAGGTGTCCGTGGAGACGGGCGTGACCGTACGTCCAAAACCACGCCGGGGACGCGGTGCAAAAGCAAGCGACGAAGAGCTCCCTGCGGCGCTCTCCGAACCGGTAACACTGGCACCCTCCGCCACGGATTCGGCACAGGACGCCGACGCGCCCGCTGCGACTCCGACCTCCAAAGCCAAACGGGGCAAACGCACCACCAAACCACAAGTCGAGGCGTCCCCCACACGACGCGGCCGCAAAACCAAGGCAGCCGGACGCGACGAAGCTAGCCTGTCCGATACTGCAGGTGCCGCGAGCCCATTACCGGCCGCCGAGCTTAGCCACACCGAAGCCGACCTCGATACGCCGTTCACTCCCGACGAGTCGGATCTGCCGCTCGAAGTGGGCCCGATGCTCAACGAGCGTGAAGCGCGCGAACTGCTGCTGCAGGTCATGCGCAAACAGGACCGTCCGTTGCACGTGCGTGACCTCGAGCGCCTGCTTTCACGTCGCGAGCGTGAAAGTATCGGCTCACGAGCCGAGATCGAGGGCCTGCTGGAGCGCTTCGTGGCCTCCGGGGACCTTGTGCGGACGCGCAAACGCACCTACGGTCTGCCCGACGCCATGAACCTGGTCAAGGGGCGCTTTCAGTCCTCGGCGAGTGGCTTTGGCTTTCTGATTCCCGAAGCGGGCGGAGACGACTATTACGTCGCGCCCGAATCCACCCTGGAAGCCTGGAATGGAGACATCGTGCTGGTCCGCCCCGAAGGCCGGGTGCGCCGTGGCGAGTCTCCTCGCGCCACGGTCGTGCGGGTATTGCAGCGCGCACATTCCCGTCTGGTTGGCTCGTTGGAGCACAGCAAGGGTTACGCCCTGCTGAAGTCCGACGACAGCCGCGTCAAACACCGGGTGCTGCTGATGCCCGAAGGCACCGAGGGTGTCCCGACAGGTGCCCGCGTGCTGGCAGAACTGTTCTGGCCCGAAACCACCGGTGAAGATGAGGTGTTCGGACGCATCACCAAAGTGCTGGGCGAAACTGACGATCCGGAAACCGAAACGCAGGCCGTGATCATCAAATTCGATCTGCGCGACGAATTTCCGCCGGAAGTGCTGCAGGAAGCCCAGGCCATTCCAGCGCGCATTCCCGAAGAGGCGCTCACGGGACGGCTGGATCTTCGCTCCTACAACATCTTCACGGTGGACGGCAAAGACGCCAAGGACTTTGACGACGCCATCCACATCGAGCCGTCGCCGGGCGGAAACTTCGTGGTCGGCGTGCATATTGCCGACGTTTCGCACTACGTGAAGGCGGGTGGGCCCCTGGACCGCGAAGCGTACCTGCGCGCCACGAGCGTCTACCTGCCCGGACATGTGCTGCCGATGCTGCCCGAGCACCTCAGCAACGGTGTGTGCAGCCTCGTGCCGAACGAGGACCGCCTGACCCTGTCCGCCATGATCGAGGTGAGCGCCGACGGCGACGTGTTGAACGTGCAGCTGACACCTTCGGTGATTCGCTCGCAGGCCCGGCTGACCTACGACGAAGTGCAGGCTTACAGCGAGGGAGTCGCTACCCTGCCCGAACACGCCCGCAAGGTCGAAGGCGACCTGCACCTGCTGCTCAAACTCACTTCGCGCATGCGGCAAAAGCGTCTGCGTGAAGGCAGTCTCGACTTCAAGCTGCGTGAAGTCAAGGTCGACGTGGACAAGGAAGGCAACCTCCAGCTCATTCCCATCCGCGAGGAAACTGCGCGCGGCATGATCGAGGACCTCATGCTGCTCGCCAACAAGGTTGTGGCGCGCTTCATGCTGGAACAGAACGCACCTGCGCTGTACCGTGTGCACGAAGAGCCCACCCTGGGACGCTTCGGCGAGGTCAGTGCCGCGCTGGCGCGCATGGGCGTCGTGCTGGGTGAAGAGCCTACCCCGCAGGCGTATCAAGCGGCGCTCAAGAAGGTTCGCGGCACGCCGCAGGAAACCGTCGTGAACACCTTGCTGCTGCGTAGCCTCAAGCAGGCGCGCTACACCGGTGAGAACCTCGGGCACTTCGGACTCGCCTTCGAGGAGTACCTGCACTTCACGTCCCCGATCCGCCGCTACCCCGACCTGATCGTTCACCGCGCCCTGCGCGCCGCCCTGCAGGGCAAAACGCACGGCACGACGATGAACGAGTTGCGAGGGCAGCTTCCCCAGATGGGCGATCATACCAGCGAGCGCGAACGCAGCGCGGCTGAGGCCGAACGCGACCTCACCAAGTACTACCAGGCCAAGTGGGCACAGGCACATCTCGGTGAAAGCTTTGACGGCACCGTCAGCGGCGTCACGAGCTTCGGACTGTTCGTCGCCCTGGAAAACGGGGTCGAGGGCCTGCTGCACATCAGCAATCTCGACGACGACTACTACTTCTTCCTGGAAGACGCCTTGATGCTCAAGGGGCGCTCTTCCGGCCGGACTTACCGAATGGGTGACCAGGTGCGCATCACCATTGCACAGGTCAATCCCCTGGGACGTCAGATCGATTTTTCGCAGGAGACCGACATGACCGATGATGGCGTCAAGCCACGCGCCCGCAAGCGCGGCGAACGCGAGCAGGAACGCGCCGCCGACCGTGCAGTGCGCATTACCGAACGTCCCCCCCGACTGGCTGCCCTCGACGAGCAGCGTCAGAACAACGGGCCATCCACCCCACGCGTCGCTGCGGCCGAACCTCGGGGGCGTAGCGATGACCGACGTGGTCGCGTCGGTCGGGGCCAGCCGAGTGAGCGTCTCGCCCCGCCTGCCCGCACACCGGAACGAGGCGAGCGCGGTGGCAAGCGGCGCGTCGTAACCCTGGACCGTCCTCGCAACGAACACAACCGCCCGGTGGCCGTGACGGTTCAACGCATGTACTTCGGTGACTGGAGCAGCGAAAACCTGCGTGAAGACGAAGGGCAGGGCGGCACCAATCCCAACGGCTACCGTCGCCCGAGTGGCCCCAGACCACAGCAGGGACCGCAGTCCCGTGGCCCGTCGCAAGGTCCCCGCAACGCTGCGCCGCAGAGCGGTCCAGGACCAGGCGACGCCCAGGCCGCTGCCGCGCCTGCGGGTGACGGCGACCGCAACCGTCGCCGCCGCCGCCGCCGGGGACGCGGCAACGGCAAAGGCAGCGGCGAGTAAGCGGGACCTTCACCTGACAGGGCATACAGAAACGCCGGGAACGAACTCCCGGCGTTTCTGTATGCACGTCTTATACGAACTGTCGTTCACTGGCGAAAAAGTCAACGCAACCTGGTGCTACATCTCCATCCGGGTTTTGAGAAAGTTGGTCATGACCGCACCCCGTCTGTAAAAGGGGTTTTCCATGATCTTGATATAGAGCGGAATGGTGGTCTTGGGGCCCTGCACCACCGTCTCGTCGAGCGCACGTTTCATGCGGCGGATCGCGTGGTCACGGTCGTCGCCGTGCACGATCAGCTTGCCGATCAGGCTGTCATAGTGTGGCGGGATGACGTAGCCCGTGTACGCGTGGCTGTCGACCCGCACACCGGGCCCACCCGCGAAGTGTACGTTGTCGATCTTGCCTGCCGCCGGGCGAAAATCCTTGTTGGGGTCTTCGGCATTGATGCGGCACTCGATGGCGTGACCGCGCAGCACGATATCTTCCTGCAGCAGCCGCAGGCCTTCACCCGCCGCGATTTCCAGTTGCAGCTTCACGAAGTCCAGGCCGGAGATTTCCTCGGAGACACAGTGTTCGACCTGAATGCGGGTGTTCATCTCCATGAAGTAGTAGTTGCCGTCGCGGTCCACGATGAATTCCAGCGTACCTGCCCCGGCATAGTTGACGAACTTGGCGAGGCGCACACCTGCCGCGAGGATCTCCTGGCGCAGGGTGTCGGGCAGGGTGCTGGGCGCTTCCTCGATCAGCTTCTGGTTGCGCCGCTGAATCGAGCAGTCGCGCTCGCCAATGTGAATGACGTGCCCCTGACCGTCACCCATGACCTGTACCTCGACGTGCCGGAATTCCTCCAGAAACTTCTCCATGATGATGGCCGGGTCACCAAAGTACAGTCGGGCTTCTTCTTGCGCCTGCCCGAACGCGGAGCGCAATTCCTCCTGGGTACGCACCACTTTCTGGCCGCGTCCGCCCCCCCCGGCGCTGGCTTTCAGCAAGACCGGATATCCGATCTGCTTGGCCGACAAAAGCGCCTCGTCGACACTTTCCAGCACGCCGGTGCCCGGAACGGTCGGTACGCCAGAATTGGCGGCGATTTCGCGTCCGCCTGCCTTGCTGCCAAGAGCGCGCATGCTTTCTGGGGTGGGTCCGATAAAGACGATGCCGTGCTCACCGCACATCTCGGCAAAGTCAGGGTTTTCGGCCATGAATCCATAGCCAGGATGGATGGCCTCGGCGCCAGTCATCAGGGCCGCAGAGAGGATGTTGGGAATGTTGAGGTAGCTGGCGTTGCTCGCCGCTGGACCGACACACACCGACTCGTCGGCCAGCAGAACGGGCAGGCTGCCCTCGTCCGGCTGGCTGTAGACCACGACCGTCTTGACGCCCATTTCACGCGCCGTGCGGATCACGCGCAGCGCAATTTCTCCCCGGTTGGCAATCAGAATTTTCTTGAACATAGCAGTAAGCCCTCAGCTTTCAGGTGCGCGCGTTCAGTGGGCCAGCCACCCTAAACCGTCAGCCCCAGCATGGGCTGGGGCATTCACGGCCGACAGTTGAAAGCTGACCGCCCTTACTCGATGACAAAGAGCGTCTGACCGTACTCGACGGGCTCGGCGTTCTTCACCAGAATTTGTTTGACGGTTCCTGCGGTCTCGGACTCAATCTCATTCATCAGCTTCATCGCTTCGATGATGCACAACACCTGCCCGACTTCCACGCGGTCGCCCACCTTGACAAAAGGTGGCATCTCCGGTGACGACGCGGCGTAGAACGTGCCCACGATCGGGGCCTTGACGGGCGTACCGCTCGCAGCAGCAGCGGGAACAGCGCTCGCTTCCGCATTGGCCGTGGGAACGCTGACGGGTGTGGGCACGGGCGCCGCAACCGGAGCGCTCACCGGAGCACTCACGGGTGCTTGAACGGGCGCAGGCACCCCATACACCACCGGAGCGCCATCCGGGCCACGTTTGACGTTCAGCTCGTACTCACCGGTCTTGAGTCCAAATTCACGCACGTCGGCTGCAATAAGCGCGTCGAGGATGCGCTTGAGGTCACGGGGATCCATTCAGGCCCGCCCGAGGTACTCGCCGGTGCGGGTATCGACCTTGATACTGGCGTCCTGGTCGACGAACAACGGCACCTGCACGACAGCTCCAGATTCCAGGGTGGCGGGTTTGGTGCCGCCTGAGACGGTATCACCACGCACACCAGGGTCCGTCTGGGTAATTTTCAGGATGACCTGGTTGGGCAGGGAAATCTTGAGGGGCTTTTCGCGGAACATCTGCACCTCGACTTCCATGTTTTCCTTCATGAACCGCGCCGCGTCACCGGCCAGCACAGGCGGCAGGCTGATCTGATCGTAGGTCTCCATGTCCATGAAGATGTAGTCCTCACCGTCCTTGTAGAGGTACTGCATCGGCTTGGTCTCCACATAGATGTCCTGCAGCTTCTCACCGCTGTTGAAGGTCCGGTCAACGATTGAGCCGCTTTCCATGTTGCGGAACTTCGTGACCACCTTGGCGCCTCCGCGCCCCATCTTGAGGTGCGAGTACTCCAGGCACTCCCACAATCCGCCGTCCATTTCGACTTTCGTACCGTTTCGCAGGTCTGTCACACTGATCATTTGAAAAACTCCTCCAGTTGAAAGGTCCGGTGCCTCAAGCCGTCGTGGTTTTACCGTGCGGCTCAGGCTCCTGCAACTCTGTGATTTCAGGCCGCAAACCCACGGAATGAATGTACCCCAGGTATTCACTGCCCGTCAGCGCCCGCCGCTCGCCCGACAGTGCCACGAAAAATGCCTCCATGACATTGGTTCCAAAACTCCGGCCGCCCAGGCGCGGTGTGGTGGTGATCAGCCGCTTCACGCCCGCGTTCCTGGCCCACTCGACGTCCTCATGCGTGGTGGTATTGGTCAGGATGGTCTTGCCGTCCAGACGATCGGGGGCAAAACGGCGGATGAGCAGGAAGTCACCCGCGATAACCTCGGCCCAGTCGTAGTAGCGCGTACTTTTGCCTTGTACGCTCTTCTCCTGCTTGTCGCCGGTCGGATAAAACCACTGAAAGGGAAGCTGCGTGGTGACGGGCAAGAGCAGGTGTGCCGCCCGTCTGAGCGTCCCAATCGAGCGGATCGGAAAATCGAGCCCCATCGTGAAGACGATGTCACCGTAGAGCACGTCTGCAAGCGCGTCCGAGAGTGCCTCGGCCATGCCGAACCGGTCGACGGCCGCGACCATCAGGGTCTTGCGACCGCGCCAGTGCACCGTACTTTCCAGTTGCCGTACCGCCTCGCGTTCCAGCGTGTGCTTGAGCCCAGAGCCGTCGAGCAGCGGGGTCACCTTGGCATTGGCCGCCAGTCGGGCAATGTCACGGAAGCTGTAGCGCCGGTCCCCGGCCACGATATACAGGTCCGTGCCCCCCAGGCCGAACGCGTCCACGCGCCCGTCGAGCGCAGCGAGCAATTCTCCTGCACGGCGCAGATCGCCATCGGTTCCAAGACGCTCAAGCACGAATTTCTGCCCCAGCACCTCGGTTTCCTGGCGCGAATCACGTTTGCTGGAGCCGATCGAAACGCTGACGACATGCTTGTATCCACTCGGAGCGGGAGTCCACTGAGAAAGCAGGGGTCTGGTCATGGCGCGCTCGAAATCATATCAGATGAGAGCCCAGCAGAAGAGCAAGGCGCATATCTCCTCGCCTTGCTCTCCCGGGGTATGTCAGGGATACAGACCGCGCAGGGCGCGCGATTCGAGGACGCGGGTACACGCGACGATAAAAGCCGCCGTGCGCAGGGTGACTTTGTGACGCTGGGCGACGTCCCAAAGGCTGCTGAAGGCCTCACGCATGATTCGGTCGAGGCGCGCGTTGATTTCCTCTTCGGTCCAGAAAAAAGAGCTGAAGTCCTGCACCCACTCGAAATAGCTGACCGTCACACCGCCCGCATTGGCGAGCACGTCAGGTACCACCAGCACGCCGCGCTCACGCAGCAAATCGTCAGCTGCGGGCGTGGTAGGACCGTTGGCTCCTTCCACGATCACCTTGGCATTGATCACGGGAGCGTTGAGTTCGGTGATCTGGTTTTCGAGGGCGGCAGGCACCAGCACGTCGCATGGAACGCTCCAGAACGCCTCGCGCTCGATGGTCTCCACGTTCGGCAGGCCTTGCAGAGTGCCGTGCTCGCGCAGATACGTCTGCGCCTGGTAAGGATCGATTCCGCTCTCACAGTAAAACGTACCGGAAACATCCTGGATGGCCACGATGCTGGCACCGTGATCGTAAAAAATGCGCCCCGCCGCGTTACCGACGTTGCCAAAACCCTGAATGGCGACGCGGGCTCCTTCCACGGCGATCCCCAGCCGGTTCATGGCCTCGGCACCCGTGACAAAGACGCCGCGTCCGGTGGCGTCGCCACGGCCCAGCGAACCACCCAGGCTGATCGGTTTGCCGGTCACCACACCGGTGGCGGTACGACCGACGTTCATGCTGTACGTGTCCATCATCCAGGCCATCACCTGAGGATTGGTGTTGACGTCCGGCGCAGGAATATCCTTGTCGGGGCCGATGATGATGCCGATCTCGGTGGTGTAGCGCCGGGTGAGTCGTTCGAGTTCGGAAGTCGAGAGCGTACGCGGATCGACGCGGATGCCACCCTTGCCCCCACCGTACGGCAAGTTCACGGCGGCGTTCTTGACGGTCATCCAGGCGCTGAGCGCCATGACCTCGCTGAGCGTGACGTCCTGGTGATAGCGCACACCACCCTTGGCCGGACCACGGGATGTGTTGTGCTGCACCCGGTAGCCTTCAAAGTGGGCCACTGAGCCGTCGTCGAGGTGAATGGGTACGTCCACCACCAGAATGCGCTTGGGCCGCTTGAGCGTCTCCACCCAGTACGCCAGCTTGCCGAGGTAAGGCGTTACCCGCTCGACCTGCTCCAGGTAGATGGCCCACGGACCCAGGTTGTCCTGGTCGAGATAGCTGGGCAACGCGTGCTGTTTGGTGCGGCCGGGCACGCCTGCGGGTTGAGTCGGTTGGGGGTCGGTCTTGGGAACGGTCACGGATAAACTCCTCTCAAAGTGGTGGCGTGATCGAGACGGCTCAGGGCCATGGCGTACGCAGCGGTGCGCAGATCGGTCCGCTGTTCCTGCTGCGCGCTCAGGACGTGATCGAGCATGCTGACCGTGCGCCGTTCCAGGGCCGAGCGGATTTCGTCTTCGGACCAGAAAAAACTGTTGGCGTCCTGTACCCATTCCAGGTAGCTGAGGGTCACGCCGCCGCCCGCAGCCACCAGGTCAGGAATCACCAGCCCGGAGAGTTCTGCTTCGGCCTCGGGAAGCACAGCACGGTTGGAGGCTTCCAGAATGAATTTGGCACGAATGCCGGGCGCAATTCCCCCGCCGATGGTACCCCAGTCGGCGGACAGGGCAAGCACGGTGACATCGAGAGTTAGCAGATGCCCGCGGCTGAGGCTGCCCGCGAAACCGACCACCGAGCCGTGCAGATCGCGGTATTCGACCAGTGCCTCGATGTCGAGACCGGCAGGGTCGTAGATGGCGCCCTGCTGGTCGGACACGGCGACAATGATCGCGCCCATGCGTGCCAGACGCCGCGCGATTTCACGTCCGACGTTGCCAAATCCGTCCACGGCCACTTTGACTTCGCCGTCGACCTTGCGTTCACGCAAAACGCGCTCGGTCACCAGTACCGCCGCATGACCACGCGCCTCCTTGCTGCCGAAACTGCCGCCCAACGCCAGCGGTTTACCGGTGACCACACCGCTGGAGGTGGTACCACGGTTCTCGCTGTAGGTGTCGAGCATCCAGGCCATGATCTGCTCGTCGGTGCCGATGTCAGGGGCCATGATGTCCTCGCCTGGTCCGACGAAGTCCACCAGCTCGCTTGTCAGACGGCGGGTCAGACGCTCGAGCTCACCAAAGCTGAGCGAGGTGGGATCGACGTCCACCCCGCCCTTGGCGCCTCCCAGAGGCAGATCCATCACCGCACATTTGAGTGTCATAATGGCGGCGAGCACCTCGCACTCGTGAGCGTCAAGGCCTTCCTTGTACCGCATTCCCCCGGTCGAAGGTCCTCGGGCGATGGAGTGCACGGTCCGGTAGGCCTTGAAGACCGATACGCCACCGTCATCCATCTGCACGGGTAGGGAGAGGCTGATGGTTCGTTTGGGATACTTGAAATAGGCCAGCGATTGATCGCTGACCTGGGTGAAAGGCAACGCCAGTTCCATCTGATCCATCAGGCCTTGCCAGCTCAGTCCTGCAGGTCGCATGCCATAACCTCCGTCATTTCGCGCGCACAGCGTAACACAACTGTACCTAACAAACGTGCATTAGCAAAGGTCTAGACGAATCAGGGAGTGCGCAGGAACTTCAAAGTGCTTGACCGGGCCGCCCGAGTATCTCGGTTGTCAGACTCCTGCGCAAGGGGTGGAACATGTTTCACCGGGAACGGCGTTTCCATCCGCAGCGGGGCCACGGCAGGACCGCGCCCTTGATCGGGCAGCCAGGGCAATGCCCATTGTGCCGGCTCCTCCGATGTCGACGTGCGCTGCGAGGTTTGTTCGATGGATGGTATACACCATACCACCATTTTCACGCTCCTACACAGGCAAGAAAGCGCTTGATGACCTTGCGCGCTCCGTGACACTGCTGGTCGAGGTGACGCACGCCGTTTGCTCAAAGTCAATGAACAAAAGAGGGCATGTCTTTGACCCCCGCTTTATTTCACACGGTCAGCTGCGCCCACTGCCATTTCCTCGAGCGCGTGGCGGGCCGGTGACGGTGGCAGTGCCCGCAACGCCTGAATGGCCAGCAGGGTCCGGCGTCGGATCTCCTGGCGGGTGCGTTCGAACGCTTCTTCCTGCAAGGCGAGCTCGCGCACCCGCTCGATATCGCATGGCCGGGCGGCCCGGCGCTCGACAATGGTGCGCACCTCGTCACCGTGCGGTCCCTGCAGCAGGTAGAGCACCGGCAGCGTTACCTTGCCTTCGGCGAGGTCCCCTCCGATGGGTTTACCGAGCGTGTTGGGGTCGGCGGCCAGATCCAGCAGATCGTCTTGCATCTGAAAGGCCAGCCCGAACTCCATACCGAATTCGGAGAGGGCTTGAAACTGCGCTTCCGGCGCGCCTACCAGCAGCGCCGGAGCTCGCGCCGCCGTGCGCAGCAGGACGGCCGTCTTTCCGGCGATGATGTCGAGGTAATTCTGATGGCTGTAATCACCGTAGGCGGCCACCTGAAACTGCAACACCTCACCTTCGCAGATGCGCGCGGCAGTTTCACCAAATTCGCGGGTCAGGCCCTGTGGCATGTCGGAAAGCAGCACCAGCAAGCGGCTGAGCATGAAATCACCTGACATCACGCTCACCACGTTGCCGTATTTGCGGTAGGCCGTTTCATGGCCACGTCGGGTATCGGCGTCGTCGATCAGGTCGTCGTGCAGCAAACTGGCCGAATGCAACAGTTCGACGGCCACGGCCAGATCGTGTTCCTGAGGATGCTCCACGCCCAGCGCACGCAGCGCCAGGTAGACCAGCGCAGGCCGGGAACGCTTTCCACCAGCAGCCACCAGATTGTCGCCGATCAGCTCGATGAACTCCACACGGGAATGCAGCACCTGTCGCAGGCGAGATTCGAATTCCTGAAGTGGAGCCATGAGCAGGTTCTTCACAAGCTCAGTATAGAGAAGCCCGGCTTGCGCAATTCTGACGCTCCCCGCCATTGTAAGGGCGCTTTTGGTAGTCCAGAAGGGTGTTCAGGACAAATATCCCCGGCCGCAAGCCGCGGACGACTCAAGCACCCGTCGGCAAGGGGCGGTGGCCCGGCACGCCGGACACGGCGGAGAGCAGGTCACCCACGACGGCACTTGCCGTCACCAGTCCGCCCGCACTTGCCCCGGCGAAATACAGCTCGCCGCAGCCCTCCCCTTGCAGGCGCAGCGCGTTTCGGCCGGCACCAGGCGCGCAAAAGGGGTGTGTGGCCGGCAGGCGCCGGGGAGACACGCGCGCCTGCCAGCCACACACGTCTTGTGTCAGTTCCGCCACCAGCCGGACGCGTTCACCGGCCTTGTGGGCTTCGGCAAAAAAACCGGCAGGCAGGGCGTCGATGCCCTCGCACTGCACCTGACCGAGTCCGAAGGCAGGATCCGCGACGAGCCGGGCCAGAATGACCAGCTTCTGGGCCGCGTCCACGCCGCTCACGTCGAGGGTTGGGTCCTCCTCGGCGTAACCGAGATGCTGCGCCTCACGCAGCGCGATCAGGTAGTCCTCGCCGGCCTCCATACGACCCAGAATGAAGGTGCAGGTCGCGTTCAGGAGGGCTTCCAGGTGCGTGACTCGCGAGGCGCGCAGGGTGGTCGACAAGGGCCCGAGTACGGGTGTACCGGCCATGACGCTGGCTTCATAGTGCAGTTGCCCGCGTTCAGCGTACGGCCTGAGCTCACTCCAACGCTCGGCCAGCATGGCTTTGTTGGCACTCACAAGCGGCTTTCCGGCCAACAGGTGATCTCGGCACAGCGCCAGAGGGCGCTCCACCCCGCCCATCACCTCGACCAGCACCTCACAGTCCGGGACAAATGAGGCGTCGGTGGTCAGGGGCAGGTCGGGCTGCACAGCGCGTGGACGCTGCAGGTCGCGAACCAGCACGCCCATCAGTTCAATCTGGATACCGAGTGCCCGAAAGCGTTCCGCGCGTTGGTGAATGAGCTGCACCACACCGCTGCCCACGGTGCCACAGCCCAGCAGGCCCAGCCGAAGGGTTCGCATGAGGTGAGAGTATACCCGTCTCGAGGCGCGTTGCAGAGCACCACGTTCTCCCCAGGACATCGTGCCCTTGCAACGGCCGACACAGGAGGGGTGGGCTACACTGGGCCCATGTCTAGCACAGTGTTCCGCTTTCTCTGCTTTCTGTCGGGAGGTCGCGCAAGGTGCTGACCGACAAACTGACCGAACTGGAGCGGGAATACCATTTTGTTGAACGCGACCTCGCCGATCCAGCCGTACTGGGAGATCCCAACCGTCTGCGTACGCTCACACGCCGTCATAGCGAACTCAGCCGGATCATGGACTTGTGGCGCGAACACCAGCAGCTCAGCACAGCTGCGAGAGAAGCGCGCGACCTGCTCGCCGATCCGGAAATGCACGAACTGGCCGAAGCCGACCTGCTGAACAGCACGACCCGTCTGGGCGCCATTGAAACCGAACTCGACCTGCTGCTGATCCCCTCTGACCCCAGCGATCACAAAAACGCCATCCTGGAACTGCGCGCCGGGGCCGGCGGAGACGAGGCGGGCCTGTTCGCGGCTGATCTGCTGCGCATGTACGAGCGCTACGCCGAACAGGCCGGTCTGCGCATCACCGTGCTCGATGCCAACGAGAGCGACCTGGGTGGCTTTTCCAAAGTGACGGCCGAAGTGATGGGGGAAGGAGCGTTCAAGGCCTTCAAGTTCGAGCGGGGCGTGCACCGTGTCCAGCGGGTACCGGCCACCGAGACTCAGGGACGGATTCACACTTCCACCGTCACGGTCGCCGTACTGCCCGAAGCCGAGGAGACGGAAGTCGAGCTCAACCCCAATGAAGTCCGCATTGACGTCTTCCGCTCACAGGGTGCGGGGGGGCAGAGTGTCAACACCACTGATTCGGCGGTGCGCGCCGCCTACCGACCCGGCACTCCGGACGAGATCATCGTGGTCTGTCAGGAAACCCGCTCGCAGATCAAGAACCGTGAAAAAGCCCTGAACATCCTGCGGGCGCGTCTGGCCGAACGACAGCGTGAAGCCGCCGATGCGGATGTGCGGGCCTCGCGTCAGGCGCAGATCGGCTCCGGGGACCGCAGCGAAAAGGTGCGCACCTACAACTACGCCCAGGACCGCGTGACCGACCACCGCCTTCAGGGTGACGACAAGAACTTTCCTCTTGGGAAGGTGATTGCCGGAGACCTCTCTCCTCTGGTCGAAGCCTTGCAGCGCGTTCTGCGTGATCGGCAGATCGCGGAGATGGCCGATGCCGGAGTGTAGCCGCCGTCGGGCGCGCCGGGCAGACAGCACAAGGCACGGGCAAGCGCGCACTTGGTCCGGCGTGTCCGTCCCGCTGATCTGGGGGGACCATGCCGCGGCGTGACCTGCTGGTGGCTGCCGGCATCCTGCGTGACAAACAGGGGCGAATTTTGCTGGTAGGAAACGACTGGCAGGGAGCCGGAAGGGTGCGCTTCACGCTGCCCGGCGGCATGGTCGAAGCCGGCGAGACCGCTCCGGAAGCGCTCTACCGTGAAATACACGAGGAAACCGGGCTGCGCATCACGGCCATTCAGCACATGGCTTACTGCGTGCACATCGAGGATGAGCGGCGAGGTGAGCGAGCGATTGCCATCGTGTTCGAGGCCCGCTGGGACGGCCTGCTCAACCCGGCAGACCCGGACGGCTTCATTGTCGAGGCCCGCTTCTGCACCCCAGCGGAGGTTCAGCAGAAACTCGATTCACCGCCTCAACGCGAACCCCTCACCGATTATCTGGCAACGGGCGTGCCAGGCCGCTTTTATGCCTTCAAAGGGTGGGACGGCAAAGGCGGACTGCGCATTCCGGGCCTGTCCCAACAACAACCCACGTGACACCAGGGGGCCCGTGTCAAGAGCCCCCTGGCACTCACACTGCCTCTACTCCAGGTCGTCGTAGCGGTGCAGTACCGCCGCGTGCGCGTCACCTCCTGGGGTGTGGTGGCGTTCGACAAGCTGGGCGACCCGCTCACGTCCGCCGGCTGCACGCAACATCCGTGCACCCAGTTGCGGGTGCCAGGCCCGAATCTGCAGGGGCTCCCATGGAAGGCAGGCAGAGTAACGCTGCGGAACCAGCCCTGCCAGTACCCGTTCCCATACGCGATAGCGCCGGGCACTCTTGCCGCAATCGTGAAGCAGCGCCCCGGCCAGCAATTCTGCGGGGGCGTCGGGACAATGTCGCCACACCCGTTGCGTGACCCTCACGGCATGCTCGCGATCACGCGGATCCATGGCCAGGTAGACGGCTCGCTCTTCTGGTGTCAGCAAAGACGCCGCCCAGACATCGTCGGGCGACGCTTGTGATGAGCTGAGGCTCCGTGCGAGGCGAGCTATCTTCCCTGAAATACGCACCTGCTCAGGCGATCTCGGCTTCCAGGTGGGCGAGCATGCGTTCGGCGCTCATGGCGGCGCGCGTACCGGCACCGACACTGGTGGCCAGCTGGCGGTAAGAGTAGTCACTGACATCACCGGCGGCGAACACCCCCGTGACAGAGGTGAAGATCTCATCGTTCACCTCGACGTAGCCGTCGTCGCGCAGTTTCACCAGGTCACCCAGAAAGCCGGTGTTGGGCACGTGGCCGATGAACACGAACACCCCATCAGTGGCCAGGTCCTGCACTTCTCCGGTCTTGAGATTGCGCACCCTGACGCCACTGACCGCTTCATCGCCCAGCACTTCCTCCACGGCGGTGTCCCAGATGAATTTCATCTTGGGGTTGGAGAAAGCGCGGGCCTGCGCCACCTTGTTGGCCCGCAGGCTGTCGCGGCGGTGAATCACGGTCACGGTGTCGGCGAAT
Source organism: Deinococcus peraridilitoris DSM 19664 (assembly GCF_000317835.1). Taxonomy (NCBI): domain Bacteria; kingdom Thermotogati; phylum Deinococcota; class Deinococci; order Deinococcales; family Deinococcaceae; genus Deinococcus; species Deinococcus peraridilitoris. Next base: position 213,287 of record NC_019793.1, read on the forward strand.
TTGGTCAGAAACAGGCCTTCTTCGATGGCGGCGTCTCCCCCACCCACCACCACCACGTGCTTGCCGCGGTAGAAAAAACCGTCGCAGGTGGCGCAGGTGCTGACTCCCCGGCCCCAGTAGAGTTCCTCACCGGGTATGCCCAGCCGTTTGGGATTGGCCCCCGTGGCGATGATCACCGCGCGGGCACTGTAGTTCGCTTCGTAGCCTTTGATCACGAAGCCCTGCCCCGAGCGTTCGATGGCTTCGACTTCGTCCATTTCGAGCACTGCGCCGAATTTCTCGGCTTGCTGCACCATGCGCTGGGAGAGTTCGAAACCGCTGATCGGGTCGGGGAAGCCGGGGTAGTTCTCGACTTCTTCGGTCTGGGCGATCTGCCCGCCGGGCTGGCCTTTTTCGAGGATCAGGGTCCTCAGGCTGGCCCGCCCAGTGTAGATCGCCGCCGTCAGTCCTGCTGGCCCTCCGCCGATGATCACCACGTCGTATTCGCGCGTCGCCGTCATGGGTTCAGCGTAACACCCATCCTGCCAGTAGACCGTGGAAGGGCTCACAAGCTATGAAAAATAAAGTGTCGGGTTCAGTGAACCCGACACTTTCTGGCTGGGGCACAAGGATTCGAACCTTGATTGACGGATCCAGAGACCGTAGTCCTGCCATTAGACGATGCCCCATCAAATCGATCTCTTTACGAAGCGGTTAAGAAGCGTCTTCACCGCTGCCCACGCCCGTTGCCAACGGTCTGCGCCATTCAGCTTACCGCGCCTGCCGGGCACTGCCGTGACGCCCGCGCAGAGCGTGAATTATAGCTGCTTGCTCTCCGAGCGTCAAGCAAGGACCCGCGCGCATCCTGTTTTTCGCTTGGCACAGCTGCGCTCCGGTGATACAATTAATTGTTGCCGCGCATGACGCGGGCTTCAGGAGGAATTCGTTTGATGGAAGACCAGGCTACCCCGACCCCCGCCGAGCAAAGCAGCGGGGCTACTCAGCCCGAAACTCAGGGCACGACCAATGGCACCGACACCAAAGCGGTGACCAACCAGACCAGCAGCACTGAAACGGAATATCCCGCCATGACCATGGAAGACGTTCTCGCTGCCGAGAATGTTCCTGGCGGCCGGGAAGTCAACCGTGGTGACGTGCTCGACGGCACGGTCGTGTTCATTGGGTCTGAGGGCATCGCCGTGGATGTCGGCGCGAAGATCGAGGGCGTGATCCCGTTCTCGCAGATTTCCGACGAGCCGCTCACCATGGAGCAGGCCCAGGCGATGTTCAAGCCGGGGGACAAGATCGAGGCGTACGTCGTGCGCAGCGACATCCCGAACGGCGTGATCGTGCTGAGCAAGAAGCGCGCCGACCAGGACAAGGGCTGGCGAATCCTCGCCGATCTGCAGGCGAAGGATTCACCCTTCACGGTGGATATCGTGGAAAAAGTGCGCGGTGGTCTGGTCGCCCAGATCGAAGGCATTCGCGCCTTCCTGCCTGCCTCACAGGTGGACACGCGCCGCGTGAACGACCTCGATCCCCTCGTCGGCCACCCGCTCGACGTCAAGCTCATCGAGCTGAACCGCAAGCGCAACCGCGTGATCATCTCGCACCGCGCCATCATGGAAGCCAAAAAGGCCCAGGCGCGCGAAGAGACCATGCAGCACCTTGTGCCGGGCGCAGAGTTTGAAGGCGAAGTCGTCGAGATCACCGATTTCGGTGTGTTCGTCAACCTCGGCGGTATCGACGGTCTCGTGCACCGCAGCGAGCTGACCTTCGGGCGATTCAACCACCCCCGCGATGTGGTGAAAGTGGGCGACAAGGTCAACGTGCAGGTCATCGACGTCGATCCCTCGCGCGAACGCATCAACCTCTCGATGAAGGCCCTCTCCAGCGATCCCTGGCAGAGCGCCGTCGACAAGTACGCCATCGGACAGCGCGTCAAGGGCAAGGTCACCAACCTGACCAACTTCGGCGCCTTCGTGGAAATCGAAGCGGGCCTCGAAGGTCTGGTGCACGTCAGCGAAATGAGCTGGACCAAGCGCGTGCGTCACCCCAACGAGATGCTCAAGGAAGGCGACGAGGTCGAAGCCGTCATCTTGCGCATCGATCCCAAGGACCGTCGCATCTCGCTCGGTCTGCGTCAGACCACGGAAGATCCCTGGGCGCACCTCCCGGACAAGTACCCACCCGGTACGCCGGTCAAGGGCAAGGTCACCGGAATCACCGAGTTCGGCGTGTTCATGGAAATTGAGGAAGGCATCGAAGGCCTGATTCACATTTCCGAGTTGGCACTCGAGCGCGTCAACAACCCCGCCGACCTCTTCAAGAAGGGTGACGAGATCGAGGCGATGATCCTCAACATCGATCCCGTCGAGCAGCGCGCAAGCCTGTCGCGCCGCCGTGCCCTGGGTGGTGCGCCCTCCGGTCGTGGTGACTACGTGTCCCAGGGCGGCGGTCAACGTGGCGACCGTGGTCAGCCCGGCGGTGGCGGCCCTCAGCGTGGCGGTCAGCAAGGTGGCGGACGCCGTCGCCGTGAAGGCTTCGACTACGACTACAGCTACGCTGCCAAGGACGCTTCGAGCGGCAAGATCAGCACCAAGCTCGGTGACGTGTACGCGGACCTGTTTGCCCAGTTTGGTCTGGGCGGCAAGACCGAGGAAAACAAGGAAGCCGAAGGCACCGAGGGCGAGAAGTAAGGCGAATAAGCCTCGCGTCCTACAAGTCCGGGAAAGTGCGGGAGCTTTTGCTCCCGCACTTTCTTTTGGATGGTTCAGGCTTCCCTGGCCTCTGGTAACGTTCTGTCATGGACTCGCGCCGACCGTATCCAGGGCCGCAAGATCGCCCGTCGCTCGGGCACATCGCCCTTGCGCTCGCCTTTGGCGGTGCGGGCCTGCTGCATTTCGTGCACCCCGAAACCTTCGAGCGCATTGTGCCTGCGCTTGTCCCCGCGCGCCCGGCAGTGGTCCTGAGCGGGGCCGTCGAAATTCTCGGTGCGCTGGGTCTGCTGTTCTCCGGCACGCGCCGGGCTGCCGGGTGGGGTCTTATCGCGCTGCTCGTGGCCGTGTGGCCCGCGAACATCGAGATGGCGCGCCGGGCTGCCGAGTTCGACACGATTCCGCCGTGGGCCCTGTGGCTGCGCGCCGTACTGCAGCCAGCGTTGCTGTGGTGGGTATGGCGGGTGGTGTTACGGAAGCCGAACGAGCGTTCGGTATAATCTCGCCATGACCAAAATCGTCATTACCGCCGCCAAACGGACGCCAATCGGCACCTTCATGGGCGGCTTGAAGGACGTGTCGGCCGTCGACCTGGGAGTCACGGTCGCCAAAGCCGTGCTGGGCGGCACGCAAAGCGATGACATCGCCGACGTGATCGTCGGGAATGTGCTGCAGGCCGGGCAGGGTATGAACCCTGCGCGCCAGATTGCCATCCACGCGGGCCTGCCTCAGCACGTTCCCGGGCAGACCGTCAACCGGGTGTGTGGCAGTGGCCTGCAGGCCGTCATCAGCGCTGCTCAGGGACTCAAGAGCGGCGACGGTCACCTTTACCTGGCCGGTGGGGTGGAAAGCATGAGCCGCGCACCCTACCTGTTGCCACGGGCGCGGGAAGGCTACCGGCTGGGACACGGAGAATTGCTCGACTCGATTCTCAGCGACGGCCTCACCGACGTGTTTCACCGCTACCACATGGGCGTCACGGCCGAGAACATCGCCCGACAGTGGAACATTACCCGTGAAGACCAGGACGCCTTCGCGCTCGAAAGCCAGCGCCGCGCACAGGGGGCCATCGAATCGGGCGCGTTCACGGACGAAGTGGTCCCGGTGGAAGTCTCCGGCAAAAAGGGCAACACGCTCTTTGAACGCGATGAACACGTACGTCCGGAGACAAGCGCCGAAGCGCTGGCCAAGCTGCGGCCCGCCTTCGAGAAAACCGGCACCGTCACAGCCGGCAACGCCAGCGGCCTGAACGACGGCGCGGCGATGCTGGCGGTCACCACCGAGGAGTACGCCCAGGCGAACGGTCTGCCGATCCTGGCCGAAATCGCCTCGTACGCGGCCATCGGTGTCGATCCGTCAATCATGGGCATCGGTCCCGCCAAGGTGGTGCCGGTGGCCCTCAAGAAAGCCGGGCTGGGAATCGGCGACGTGGACCTCTTCGAGCTGAACGAGGCTTTCGCAGTCCAGTCGCTTGCGGTGGTGCGTGACCTGGAGGTGGACCCGGCCAGGGTGAACGTCACTGGCGGCGCAATCGCGCTGGGACACCCGATCGGCGCGAGTGGCGCTCGTGTGCTCGTTACCCTTCTCCACGCCCTGAAACGGCAAGGCAAGGAGCACGGCGTGGCGAGCCTTTGCATCGGCGGGGGCATGGGAATCGCCGTCGTCGTTCGCGCCGTCTGACGACGGCCTCGACGCACGCAAGCGAACAAGGCCCGGGGAGAGCGTTCCACCCGGGTTCTTGTTCGCGCCGGAACCGCCGCTCTTTCAGTCCGCGCGTGCCTCAAAGCCAAGCGCACAAGGAGTGCATGAACGCATGACCTTGACCCATCAGGAAATTCAAGATCAGCTGCCCTCAGGCTGGACAGGGAGCGTCTCGGGTATTTCCCGCGACTTTACTTTCGAATCGTACGAAGCGGGGGTCGCGTTTGCCGTGCACCTGGCACTCATGGCGCAGCGGGCCAATCATCACCCGGACACGCTGACGATCGGGTGGAAGACCGTACGGGTGACGTACACGACCCACTCTGAGGGTGGGGTCACCGGGCGAGACATTGCGGCCGCCCGGAAAGTGAACACGGTCATTCCTTGACGGTCATGACGCACTCAACCGGCGTTTCGTCTGGGCGTTAAAATCTTCTGGCATGTCAGGGATACCCCGCTACGCTTTTGAACAGACCATCACCGTGCAACCTCAGGACGTCGATGAACTGGGGCACGTCAACAACGCCGTTTACTTACAGTATTTCGAGAGCTGCGCCCGCGCCCATGCGGACACCGTCGGGGCGACCCTCGAATTCATGCGTGCGCAAGGTGTCGTGCCAGTGGCGCGCAAGCATGTCATCACCTACCACCGCCCTGCCTTTGGCGGTGAGCGGCTGCTGGTGCAGACGCGCATCGTCAAGTCGGCGGGAGTGCGGGCGCGGCGTCACAACGAAGTTCGCCGGGCGGAAAGTGGCGAACTGCTGGTCGAGATGGAGACCGAATGGGTGTGGGTGGACGCTGAGCGCGGTCGACCAAAAGCCGTGACCGCCCCTATCAACGCGGCGTTCGGCTGGTCAGAAGGTCAGGAGCGCGGATCTTGAGTGGCTGGTCGGTGCGCCGGGCCGAACCGGATGACGCCCCGATCATCGCCCGGCACCGCTATGAAGCGGATGGCCCGCAGGCGTCACCGTACGAGGCGTGGGTGCACTCCGCGCTGGAGCGCGGCCTCTACCTGGGCTGGCTGGCCGAAACCGAAGGAAAAGGAAACGTGATAGGAGGCGCCGGGCTGACCTTGCTCGAATGGGGCCCGACACGCCTGAGCGCCAACCCCTGGCGGGCGCGGGTCGTAAACGTCTTTACCGAGCCCGACTGGCGTCGGCTTGGTCTGGGCAGACAGTTGCTCAAGCTCTGCCTGACCGAAGCAGATGACCGCGGGATTCGTGAGGTCAGCCTGGGCGCCACCCTGCTGGGCCGCGCCTTGTACGAGCAGTTGGGTTTCCGGCTGGCCGAGAGCGAAATGCGCCGCACAGGTCCGTTGTCTCCCTGAGCCATCCGCTCCCAACACCTCAGGTTACGGCGCTCGCCTGACCGGCGAAGTGGCGGTACTGGCCGGAGTCGAGCAGCTCGCGCAGCACACGCACCGTCTGGTCGAGTTCGTCTTCGCTGTTGTAAAGCGCGACGGGCGCGAGACGCAGGATGTCCGGTTCGCGAAAATCGGGCACAATGCCGCGTTCACGCAAGGCCAGGCTGAGCATTCTTGCTTCGGGATGGACCAGCGCCACGTGCCCTCCCCGCTGGGCCGGCTCGCGAGGGGTCACCAGGATAAATTCGGGCAATTCCCGCGCACAGCGCTCGATAAGGTAAGCGGTCAATTCAAGTGATCGAGCCCGGATCGCGTCGATGCCCAGTTCGTCGAACGTTTCCAGCGCGCCTTCGAGGGCGCTGAGCGCCAGGATGCTGGGCGTGGCGATCTGGTATGCTCCTGCGCCCTCGGCGGGGTGGAAATGAGGGCGCATTTCGAACTGGGTCCGCTTGTCATGGCCCCACCAGCCGGCCAGACCGGGCACCAGACCGGCGTGCCGCTCGTGTACGAACAACCCGCCTGGCGCGCCGGGGCCGGCGTTGACGTACTTGTAATGGCACCACACTGCAAAGTCCACGTTGTCTTCGTGAAAGGCGTGTGGCAGGCACCCCACCGAATGTGCCGCGTCCCAGCCAATGACGACTCCACGCTCGCGCGCTGCCCGGGTAATGCTGCGCACCGGCAACAACTGGCCACTGCGGTACAGCACGGTCGGCAACAGTGCCAGCGCCACGTCGTCCTTCAAGGCGCTCAGTACATCCTCTTCAAGAAGCGTGCGACCATCACGCGAGGGAATCAGCCGCAGTTCTGCTCCGGCACGGTCCGCCCAGGAACGCAGGGCGTACAGGTCGCTGGGGAAATCCAGCTCGGTGGCGACCAGGTGACGCTTCGCGCCGTCTGGCCGGTAGAACGTGGCCAGCAAGGCGTGCAGGTTGACCGTGATGGAACCGGTGGCGATCACCTCGGCGGGCCGGGCGCCCACCAGGCGCGCGATGGACGGTGAGAGCGATTCGGAAAGTGCGAACCAGTGTTCCCAGCCACTCACTGCCTCGTGTTCCCATTCCTCCAGGCGCGTCAGAACACGCGCCCGCGCCGCTTTGGGCATCAAGCCAAGAGAATTGCCGTCAAGGTAGATTTGACCGCTGGGATAAGCGAAGGCGCCGCGCTTCATGGCAGCTCCCGCAGAATCGCGCGGGCGGGCGCGCCGTCTGCCTCTGCCAGGGCCAACGGCAGACAGATGAGTTCGTAGTCTCCTTCTGAAACACCTTCGAGGTTCAATCCCTCCAGAATATACATTCCGGTCTCCCGAAAAGCCATGTGCGCGTCCAGGGTTTTGCTGGTCAGGGGATCCACGCTGGGCGCGTCAGTTCCCACCAGGCGCACACCGCGTGCGTGCAGGGCGCGGACCAGCTGGGGGGAAAGGGCACTGAAGTCGGTGGGAAACTCGGCCCAGTGGGCGCGTTGCCCGGTATAGAACAGTACGCGTTCAGGCAGATGGGTCTGCTGTTCCAGCACGCTTTCCGGTACCAGCTCGAAGCCCGGCGCGTGCACCACCCGGCAGCGCCCTATATATACCTCCAGCGGAATCTGATGCAGCTTCCGGCCTTTGTCATCGTAGTGAAAGGGTGCGTCCACGTGGGTCGCAGTATGGGTGCTGGTCGAAAGCAGGGCCGTATTGACGCTGTCACCCCGCGCAATGCGCAGTCGAGGTTCGAGCAGGTAAGGTTCGTCTCCTGGCCAGTTGGGGTGGCCTGGGGTGAGGCTTCGGCTGATGTCGCGCATGATGACAGTGTACCGGGCCACCCACCTGGGGCGGTCACCGGCGGGGCGCCGACGGAGTCGACGCGGCGTCAGCGCATCATCGCAAGCCGCAGAAACGCGTCGCGTGACAGGGACGCGTCGTCGGCCACGGCCCGCTCGACCGACCAGCCCAGCTCGGCGACAATCGCATGCAGCAGGGCAGGCGAGTCGTGCGGCAATATCACCGCATCGGCGGGCGTTTCCATCAGGGCGGCCAGCGACAACCGCTCCACTTCGGACAGCACGATCTCGACGCCTCGTGCGCGCAGGGCGTGCAGCGCACTTCGGGCGTGTCCGCCCCAGGGCGCCGCCGAAAAAACGAGCTGTAAGGTTCCCCCGCCCATTCGCACGGCAGCTTCCGCTGCCAGGATTGCTGCCAGGGCGTGCTGAAGTTCGGACAACGCAGAGGCGGGACGCAGGCGCGTGAGACCGGGAGCGTGGGTTTGCGCGGCGACGTGAGACAGCAGCCACAGATCGACCTCCAGGGCGTGCGCGGTGGTCAGTCCCGCCTGGGGCGCCAATGAAGCAGCCTGACCAGGAAGTCCGGCGCGTACCTCGGCACCGACCAGGCGGCCATCGAGTCGCAGGGGCAGGTAATGGGTCTGCAGCGCTCCTTCGCGCAGCACGCTTGTCAGCGCCTGCCCCAGTGCCTGCTCGTTGCGGCGTTCACGTTCCAGCACGTCATCATAAAGACGCGTAGCGACCTGTCCATCTCTCTTGGCGCGGTACATGGCGGCGTCGGCCTGCGCCAGCGCGTCACCGGCACTGCGGTGACGTGCGCCGAGCTGCACGCCGCCGATGGTGAAGCTGGCCTGCAGCCGGTGTGCTCCCAGGTCGATGGGAGGTACAAACGCGGCATGTACCCGGCGCGCGGCGTCCAACAGCGTCTGCTCGCCATGACCGGGAATAAGCGCAGCGAATTCGTCGCCGCCGTACCGGCCAAGCAGCACATCACGGCCTAGTGTTTCACGCAGCCTGGCAGCGACGCAGGCCACCAGAACGTCACCTACCGCGTGTCCGTACATATCGTTGGTCTGCCGAAAGCGGTTCAGATCGAGAAACAACAGACCGGCCTGCCGGTGGCCGGAGCGAACCTCCGCCAACACCTCCTCGAGTTGCTCGATCAGCAGAACGCGGTTGGGCAGACCGGTGAGTGGATCTTGATACGCGCCTCGCCGCAGACGGGCTTCACGCTCGTGCTGCTCCGTGAGGTCGATTTGTGCGCCGCCCAGGCTCGGCTGGTTGCCCGTGCCCTGAGCGGCGCCGGTGAGCCGCAACCAACGCTGCTGAGGACCGCTCATCGTGCGGTAGGTAACGTCGAGGCGCGCTCCATTGGACACTGTGCGAAGTGCCGCGTGAACTTCCGCGCGGTCCTCTGGGTGAACCTGCAGCAGCCACTCGGGCAGGCTGGCCGGGCTGGCCCGGAGCTGTTCGCGAAATGCCTGGTTGGTACTCAGGCTGTCGTGTGTACCCAGCATCCACAAGCCGTGCCCGCCACGTTCGGAGGCGTCAAGCCAGGGTGGATTGGTCGCGTGATTCAAACGTCCTCCGTATCAGACGGGTCAGAACACTCGTGATGCACGGACAGTCTAGCGCATCATGAGGAAAGGAACGCGCTTGGGTGAGCCTCCTGCTCTTTACTTCAGTTCAGATGAAGGGCAAAAAGTGCAGTGCGGCCACGCATGCCGGTCACGCACTGCCGAGGGGAAGCCTCGTGGTGTGTTTCTCCTGTTTGGCGGCAATGGTGCTGTTGGTGTTGCTGACCTCTGGCATGGCGGCCAGCACGTCGATCAAAAAGCGCTGGTACGTGGTCAAATCAGGCACCACGACCTTGAGCAGAAAGTCGTACTCGCCAAGACAGAAGTAACACTCCAGCACTTCCTGCTGGGCACGCATTTTCTCGGCGAAGGTCGTGAAGGCAGATTTGGTCTGCTTGTCGAGGGTGACGTGCACGAACACCGTGAGATCGCGTCCGACTTTCTGGGCATCCAGCAATGCCACGTATCCGGTAATGAAGCCCTCGTCTTCGAGCCGCTTGACCCGGCGCAGACACGGCGCCGGTGTCAGTCCGACTTCATCGGCAAGTTCAGTGTTGGCAATCCGGCCTCTCTCCTGCAATACCTGCAGAATTTGACGGTCAGTCTCGTCGAGCTGATATTGGGCCATATCTCTATGAATTATGCGCCTTTCGCGCAACACGATTGCCAACATCGACAAAAAATCAGAGTGAAACGCAATCCTAACAAACGCATGTTTTGTTACCATACGTACACCACAGCAAACCGCACCGCACAGGCGAAGGCGGGTTCTTCAGGAGGAACGCTCATGCATATCGGACTACCGAAAGAAATCAAGGTCAAGGAAAACCGCGTTGCGCTCACACCGGGAGGCGTCGCCACCCTCGTTCGGCGAGGCCACAGCGTCACCGTGGAACGCTCCGCAGGCGTCGGCTCGGGCTTTGCCGACGGTGAGTACGAAGCTGCGGGCGCGCGGCTGGGCAGTGCCGCCGACGCCTGGGCCGCCCAGATGGTCGTGAAGGTCAAAGAGCCCATCGCCAGCGAATACCCGTACCTGCGCCCCGACCTGCTGCTCTTCACCTACCTGCACCTGGCCGCCGACCGGCCACTCACCGAGGCGTTGCTGCAAAGCGGTACCACCGGCGTCGCGTACGAAACCGTGCAAAGCGACGACGGCGCGCTGCCCCTGCTCACCCCCATGAGCGAGGTGGCGGGCCGTCTGGCCGTGCAGGCCGGCGCGTACTACCTCCAGAAACCCAACGGTGGACGGGGCGTGCTGCTGGGCGGCGTGCCCGGCGTGCAGCCGGGCCACGTGGTCGTCATCGGCGGGGGTGTCGTGGGCACCAACGCTGCCAAGATGGCCATGGGGCTCGGTGCGCGCGTCACCGTCCTCGACGTGAGCCAGAAACGCCTGGCATACCTCGACGATGTGTTCTTCGGCCGCCTCACCACCATGATGAGCAGTGAGGCCAACATCCGCGCGCTGCTTCCGGACGCCGACCTGGTGATCGGCGGCGTGCTGATCCCCGGGGCCAAGGCGCCGCACCTCGTCACGCGCGACATGCTCGCGAGCATGCAGGAAGGCAGCGTCATCGTGGACGTCGCAGTGGACCAGGGTGGCTGCGTCGAGACCATTCACGCCACCACCCACGACGAGCCGGTCTACACGGTCGACGGTGTGGTGCATTACGGTGTCGCCAACATGCCGGGGGCCGTTCCGCGTACCAGCACGTTCGCACTGACGAACGCCACCTTTCCGTTCGTCTCGCAGCTGGCCGATCAGGGCATTGACGCCCTGGCGCGCAACGTCGCCCTGCGCAAGGGCCTCAACACCAAGGGTGGGCAACTGACCTACGCCGGTGTGGGCGAAGCGTTCGGGCTGAGCAGCGTCGCTCCTGAAGCCGCGTTGGCCTGAACGCGAGCCAGGAACGCAGAAGATGCCGTGACTTTGGGTCGCGGCATCTTTCTGCTGAAAAACCAGGCTTTCTGCTGAAAAAGCAGGCCTGTCGGGTATTTTGCACGTCGTGCGGGCCTGCGCAAGGCAGAATCACCGATCCACGGGCGGCACGATCAAAGGTGACGCGGCGATGTTACGCTGCGGCCATGACGACGGAGCACGCCTGGATGCTCGAACTGCCTGTTCCCAAACACGACCGCACCACGGAAACCGCCTTTGCTGCGGCGCTGCGCTCCCGTGATGCCCGGCTGCTGCCGGCCGACGTGCCCCGATGGCACTTTCTGGAGTGGCTCGTGGGGCAGGGGTGGCTGCTTCATGGCTCGAACCATCCGGACATAACACGTTTCGAACCACGAACGCCCGTGGATCTGAGCCCGGACGAGTTCAGCAAGCGCACCGCCGTCTTTGCCGCGTCAGATGGCGTATGGGCGATGATGTACGCCCTGACCGACCGGGCCCGCGTGAGGCGCATCCTGAATATGGCCCTGCGGGTGCGCCAGGAGAACAGATGGTCCGAGCAGCGCTATTTTTTGTCCCTGGCGCCGCACGATCACGCGGTCACGGAAGGCATAGACCTGCTGCGTCACGGCAGCGTGTATGTTCTCTCGTCTGCGGGGTTCGAACGGATGCCGCCATACGAGTGGCCTGCTTTGGGCGAGGTCATGGAGCCGCATTGGGCGAGCCCGTCGGCAGTGGCGCCGCTCATGCGGGTGGACGTATCACCGACCGATTTCCTGCTTCCCGTGCGTATGCACGACGCCGGGCGCGTGGACAGGCTGTGCCAATCCGATCCATGGGGCTTTCCGTGGCTGGAGTCTGCCAGTGGGCGATCCGGGAATTGACCGCTTCCCCCGAAGCCTTCGCTCGCCGTATTACCGACTGACTGCTGGAGGCAGGCTGAGGGCGGGCTCCTCCACTTGCCCCTCTTCGGGGGGCAGCCCTCGCAGTTCACGCAACAGCGGGCCCCACTTGGGATGACGTTCCAGCAGTGCCTGCAAGGTCAGCCATTCGTATTCAAGCTGCCGAAGCTGTTCTGCACGTGAGGCATGAAGCATGCATGGAGCTTACGTGAAGATCCGCAAAAGTGGCTCAAATCGGCTGATTGTGGCGTCAGATTCACAAAAGAGGCAGGACGCCTCGTGAAGGCGAAGGAAAACCCAGCCTCAGGCGCAACCCCGGCAAACCGACAAGAAAGGACCCCCCACCTTTTCGTATACTGGTGTACAGCTTTGGAGGCAACCTCTTGAACGGACACATCACCATCACCGAGGCGGCGCTCGCCTCGCTTATCGGCCTGACGGCGCACGAGGTGCCCGGCGTGGTCGGCATGTCTCCCGCCAACGTGCGCGAAGGCATTCTCAAGGTTCTGGGGCGCGCCCAGGCGCGCGAGGGTGTGGTCATTTCACGCGACGACGGCCGGTACAGCGCCGAGCTGTACGTCGTGGTGGCCTACGGCGTCAGCATTCCCACCGTCGCGCGCAACATCACCGAACGCGTCGAGCACGCGGCCAAAACCCAGGCTGGCATCGAACTGGCCCGCACACGCGTGCACGCCGTGGGGGTGCGCCATGTCTAACCTCACCAGTGCACAGATCGCCGCGAGCCTGCGCTACGCCACCGACTGGCTGGGTGTGTACCGCGAGCAGGTCAATGCCCTGAACGTCTACCCCGTTCCCGACGGCGACACGGGCACCAACATGCACCTCACGATGCAGAGCGTGCGCAGAGAGCTTGATACCTGTGACGAAAACAGTATGCCCAGCGTCGCCCGCGCCATCAGCTATGGCGCGCTGCTGGGTGCCCGTGGCAACAGCGGGGTGATTCTCTCGCAACTGCTCAAGGGGTTCGCCGAAGCCATCCGCGACCTGAAAGACGTCAGCGCCGCGCAACTCGTGCACGCCCTGAACGCGGCGCAGAAAAGCGGCTACAGCGCCGTCATGAAGCCTGTTGAGGGCACCATCCTGACCGTGGCACGCGAAGCGGCCGCAGGTGCCCGGGGTGGCAGCGCGCGGGAAGTGCTCGAAAGCGCGCTGCGCGCCGGGCACGAGGCGCTGCAGAAAACTCCCGACCAGCTGCCCGCCCTGAAGCAGGCCGGCGTGGTCGATTCCGGCGGGCAAGGCTACCTGTACGTACTGGAGGGAATGCTTGGCAGCTTGCTCGGCACGCCCCTTCCGGCTGCACCCACCGTCGAAAGTTACGCGGGCGAGCAATTTGAAACCGAGGAATTCGGCTACTGCACCGAATTCCTGATGTCAGACGCCACACTGCCCATCGAGCAGATTCGCGAACTGGTCACTCCCTTCGGGGACAGCCTGCTGGTCGTGGGCGCCGAAGGGTACGTCAAGGGACACATTCACACCAACGAGCCCGACGACCTGCTCGCCACCGTTGGCCGCCACGGTAAGATGCTGCGCACCAAAGTCGAGGACATGAGCGAGCAGCACACCGAAATTCTGGCAATGGCAGGTGCAGCAGCCCGCGCCGAGGACGAAATGCCCGAATCCGGGCTGGTGGCCGTCGCCAGCGGGTACGGCCTGACCAAGCTCTTCCGCAGCCTGGGGGCGCGTATCGTATCCGGCGGGCAGACCCAGAATCCCAGCGTACAGGATATCGTTGACGCCGTGCGCAGCGTCAGTGCCCGGCGCGTGATCATCTTGCCGAACAACAAGAACATCCTGCTGGCCGCCGGCAAAGCGCAGGAGATTCTGGGCGAGAACGCCCTTGTGGTGCCCACGCGCACGTTGGGTCAGGGTGTGGGCGCCGCCCTGGCCTTTCAGGCCGGCGTACCCGCTGAAGAGCTGCTGACGGGAATGCAGGAGGCCGCCTCGAATGTCACGACGTTCGAAGTGACACGCGCCTCACGCTCCACCCGGATCGGTGAACTCGACATCACGCAAGGAGACGTCATCGGCTTGCGGGACGACGAACTTGTTCACGTGGGTGGCTCGCCAGAGGACGCGGTGGTGACCATGCTGCAAGCGGCCTACGACGGTCAGGAAATCCTGACCGTCTTCCCCGGGCCTGCTGTCACGCCCGAGGCACTTTCGGCGCTGACCAGCCGTCTTGAGGAAACGTTCGTGGATCTGGAACTGGAAGTGCACCAAGGTGGGCCCGATCTGTACGACTACCTTGTCACCCTCGAATAACGCAGCCGACCAGGGTGAGAAGCCGTGTGAAACGCATCGGCTTCTCACCCTTTGTGGTCAAGGTGAAATGAACGTGATCGAACCCCGCACCATACCCGTCGCAGCCCAGATCGCCCCGGACGCCCGGAGCGCTCAATTCATCACCTGGGATTCCAGGCAGGTGGGTCCGCAAACTGCCTTCGCCGCCCTGAGCGGCGAGAAGACACACGGAAACGCTTTTGTCATGCAGGCCCTCGAGCAGGGGGCTCCGTTCGTACTGACCGACCTCGATGTACCGCGCGCCGTACGGGTCGCCGACGCCACGTCTGCCCTGCGCGCCTGGGGCAGGGCGGCGCGCACGCAAGCGAACAGACCGGTCATCGGCATCACCGGCTCAGTCGGCAAGACGACTGCCAAAGCCTATGTAGGCGCCGCGCTGCAGGGCCGTTTCATGCCGGTCTTCAACACCTTGAACGCCATCGCCTGTTTTCTGCTCGTAGAGGCGGGCAACCCGGTGGAGCGCACGCCCCTGGTCATCGAGCTGGGCATCGATCGCGTGGGTGAAATGGATGAACTGATGCAGTTGGTGTCACCGGATGTGGGTGTCGTGACGTCGGTGGGCGAAGCGCACCTGGAAGCCTTCGGCAGCCGTGAAGTCATCGCCCGTGAAAAGGGAGGTGTGCTGCGCGCGCCCCATGCCCTGGTGGGACTGCAGGCCAGCTCCTGGTACCCTGGCGTTCCCACCTACGGCTTCGAAGGCGCCTCGTACGCGGGTGAGCGGCTCCGCCTCTCGCCGGAAGGAGCGCATTTCACCTTTCAGGGTACACCGGTCGAACTGCCCGGCGCGAGTCGCCCGCAGGCCGAAGCCGCAGTTCTGGGCCTGGCTTTGGCGTCGCGCTTCGGAATCGACATTGGGGCAGCGGCCAGGCGGCTCAGGGAGGCCGAAGTGCCAGCCGGCCGCTTCCGGATTCATCGCGGGATCCTTACCGTCATCGATGACACCTACAATGCCAGTCCACTGAGTGTCAAAGCGGCTCTGGACGCGCTTCACCAGTTTCCGGGCCGGCGAATCTCGGTGCTGGGCCGAATGCTGGAACTCGGACCCGACGAGCGGCGCCTGCACGCGGAGGTAGGAGACTATGCCCGGCAGCGCGCCGACCTCACCTTTGGCGTGGGCGCCTTCGCCGGCGAGCTGGGAGACCGGGCTTATGGGACGTCGCACGAGCTGGAGCAGGCCCTGCTCCGCGAGGTCAGAAGCGGTGACGTCGTGCTGGTGAAGGCTTCGCGCGGAATCAGCTTCTCGCCCCAGGAGCGTGCCCGACAGGGCGTTGGGCTGGAAAGCGTCGTGCACACGCTGCTTGACGCACACAAGGACGACCGTGCCCCGTCTTGAACTGCTGTGCGCCGTGGTGCTGTTGCTGCTCAGCGCCTGCGCGCCCCGAACCGTCGGGACCGTCACGGTGGCCCGTCCTGACGCCTTCAGCGCCGCCTTCTCACCGCGAGGCGTGCTCTGGGTTACGGGCGGAACCGCGTTTCTGGCGCGCGCTCCTCAGTTTCGTGTCGAGAAGCTCGCGACGCCCGTCCCGGTGGCTGACGTGGCCTGGCACGATGGTGACGCCTGGGCGGCCCTGCCCAGCGTGGCCCTGGTCGTGCGGCTCACCGGAACCGGCGGCAGCCTGCAGGCGGGAGTGGCCGTCAAGCTGAGTGAATCCCGGATCTACCGCGAGGACGGAACGGCGCTCACATACAGCGGCGAAAGTACGGCCGGGCTGACGGGCGCACCCGACGCCGTCGTCACCGGCGGTGACGGCCTGGACTACGCTTTGCAAGGTGAGCGGCTGTACCGTATCGGGCGTGAGCGCAGTCTCGTCGGAGCGTCGCAGGGTGGGCCGTTCCTGACCCCGTCCCCGGGCGGCGTGCTGGTCTCCTCGGTTCCCTCGGCGGTGACGCGCGATTTCACGTATCAGCTTCACGACGGACAACTGCTGCGACAGGACGCCTCGCGCACGGTTCGGGGCGCGGTGCCCCATTTACCCGGCCGGGTGGGCCTGGTGGGTGACCTGGTGGTCACGGTGACCCGCGAAGGACAGGTGCGGGTGTTCAGGTACGATCTGACAGAGGTCAAGCCATAGTGTGTATTCCGTTTCGTTCGCTTCCCTTCTCCCTTCGCCCTTATCAGCCCGCCCTTACGCTCTCCGCAGGTGGACGTGGCCCATGCTGATATCCATCTTCTTGTCGTGGTTTCTCGTCGGTCTCTTCGTTCGAATCTCCAAGCAGCGCGGCTGGGGGCAGCGGGTGCGGCGTGACGGACCGCAGACGCACCTGTCCAAGGAAGGCACGCCCACTGCCGGCGGCGTCGGTTTCGTGGTGGCGCTGCTGCTGGTCTGGGTGCTGCTGTACGCGCGCGATCCCGATCCCAAAGAAGTGGTGGTGGTGCTCGCCGCGCTCGCCATGGGCGTCATCGGCCTGATCGATGATGTGCTCAAAATCCGCTCGCGTATGTTTGGCGGCAAGTCCGAATTGATGGCGCGCGAGAAGTTTCCATTGCAGATTCTGGTCGGGGCCGTCTTCGGGTATTTTGCCTGGCGGCTGGCTCCGGCCCTTCCGCCGGGTCTCGGGCCCTGGTTCGACATTCCCCTGTACACCATCGTGATGGCCGGCGCCGTCAACGCCTTCAATTTCACCGATGGCCTCGACGGGTTGCTGTCGGGAGTGGCGATCATCGTGCTGCTGCCATTGATCGCGCTGCAGGCGTCGCCGCTGGCCGCCTTGATGGTGGGCGCGCTGCTGGGCTTTCTGTGGTTCAATGCCCACCCGGCCAAAGTGTTCATGGGCGACATGGGTTCGCACGCCATCGGTGCGCTCACGGCGGGCGCCTACGTGCTCAACGATGCCGGCAACCTTACCTGGCTGCTGCCACTCGTTGCCGTCATTCCGGTGACGGCCCTGCTGAGCGTGGTCATTCAGGTGGTGTATTTCCGCCGCACCGGCGGCAAACGCTTTTTCCGCATGACGCCGATTCAGCATCACTTCGAGTTGTCCGGCTGGCCGGAAACGCAGGTCACCCTGCGCTTCTGGCTGGTGACGGCAGTCACCACCACGCTCGCCTGGTACCTGCTGGGCGCCCGACCCTAGTCGCTCGCTATACGGCGCGGGCAGTGGGACCAAGTGTCCCACTGCCCGCGCCGTGTTCGTCACACCGCAGGCCGGTGTCCGAATCTCCCCCTATCACCCGGCTTCACCGCCCTGTACGCTGTCTGCAACGCCATGACCCCGCCTTCAGACTCCTCGCACGGCAGCACACCTTCTCTTTTGATTTACGGCCTTGGGCGCAGCGGACGCGCCGTGGCCCGGTTTCTGGCACGTGACGGCCTGAGCGCCAACTGGCATGACGCCTCTCCGTCCGCGGAAGACCTCACCCTGGTAGATTCGCTGGGCTTTGCGCGTGGGAACCTGCACACGCCGTACCGCACCGTCATTGCGGCGCCCGGGGTACCAATCGACCATCCGGATCTGCAGGCCTTGCGTCAGCGGGGCGCAGAAGTCATCGGCGAAGTCGAGCTGGCCTTTCGGTCACGCCGGACGCCCATCATCGGCGTGACCGGCACGGCCGGCAAGGGGGGAACCTCCAGCCTGATCACCCAACTGCTGTGCGCCCTGGGATTTGATGCACAGCTCGGCGGAAATTTCGATCCACCGCTGCTCGACGTCATCGGCGCCGAGGTTGCCGTGGCCGAACTGTCGAGCTTTCAGCTGGAGCGCGTCGACCGGTTTCGCCCGGAAATTGCGGTGATCACCAACCTCGGCGTGGACCACCTCGATCGTCACGGCAGCGTCGGGGCCTACCATGAGGCCAAGAAGAACATCACCCGGGCACAGGATGTCCACGACACGCTGATCGTTCCGCAGGGGCTCACCCTGACCTCCAGGGCGCAGGTTCGGTATTTCTCAGCTCACACGGTCAGTCTCAGTGGGGGCAAACAGGTCCTTGCCCCAGCGGAATTGCCCGAGGGACACCATCCCGCGAACGCGGCCGCGGCGGTGCTGGCAGTCGAGGCGTTCCTGAAGCGACGTGGTCTGCCGGTGCCTGTGGCCGATCTGAAAGGGGCCCTCCTTGCCGCACAGCCGGTCGCCGGGCGTTTCGAGACGGTGGCCCGCCTGGGAGGGCTGCGATTCATCGACGACTCGATCGCGACGCGGACCCTCGCGGTACAGGCAGCCCTGGAGCGCGCTCCGGCGCCCGTGGTGTGGTTAGTTGGTGGCCGGGACAAGGGAGCGGACCTGCGGGCGCTCGAAGAGGTGGTGGCGCGCAAGGTACAGCACATCGTCGCCTTTGGAGAAGACGGACCAAAATTCGCCGCGCACTTTGGCAAGCCCACCACGACCGTCCGGGCCCAAAACGGCACCGAGGTGATGCGGGAAGCCGTTCAGGCTGCCACGCAGGTGATCGAGGGAGGCGAGGGCAGCGTCCTGCTCGCCCCGATTGGCACCAGCTTCGACCTCTACACCGACTACAAGGTGCGCGGCAAGGCGTTCGCGGAGGCGGCCCGTGACTGGACGAGGAATGTCGTGCCACAAGGCCTCCATGCGCAGCAGAACGGTCAGACCGTGGAGGAGCAGCGATGAGCCTCAACCTGGTGATCGCGCAGTGCCTGCTGCTGATGCTGGGCCTGATTGGCGTCGCCACCGCCGAACCGAACATGGTGCCGGACCACGCCACAAAGATTCTGATTGCCCTGGCCCTGACCTTCGTTTTATCGCGGCTGCGTCCCAAAGCCTTCCTGAAGCTCGCCACACCCTTCTGGATATTTTCGCTGGCGCTGCTGGCGCTGGTGCTGTTTATCGGGGTGGGCGGGGAGTGGGGCGGTGGGCGGCGCTGGCTTGACTTTGGCGGGCCGGTGCGCTTTCAGCCCTCCGAGTTCGCCAAGCTGGCGCTGGTGCTGCAGCTCGCCTCGTTTTTCGCGCGGCGCGGGCCGGGCAAGAAACTGCTGAGCGCCACCATGATGATCGTGACGACCACGCTGCTGGTGCTGCTCGAACCCGACCTCGGCACGACGGTGCTGGTGTTCTCCCTCGGCATCGTGCTGATGTACGCCGCCGGGGTGCGCTTCACTTCTATCGGCCTGATCCTGGCGGCCCTGACCCTTTTCGCCCTGCCGTTCGCGTCGATTTACCTCGAGAAGAACCCGTACATTCTTGAGCGTATCCGCGGACACCAGGAATCCAAAATAGACGCCCGGCCCGAAGGCGCCACCCAGATCGACCTGGCACACCGGGACATGCGTGACGGGGGCGTCTATGGACAGGGACCGGACGCGCCCAAATACTACCTGCCTGCCGGACACACCGACATGGTGATTGCCTCGGTGGGCTTCTCGACGGGGCTGCTGGGGGTGGCGACCATCATCTTCGCGTACTGGCTGATTGTGCAAAGCGGTCTGTCCGCCGCCGAGTGGGCGTCGCGCATCCGTCCGCTGACGCCGGAACTGCACGGCGCGAGCATCATGGCCACCGGAGCGATGTTCATGATCGTCGGACAGGCCTTCGTAAATCTCGCGGTCGCCGTGGGAGTCTTTCCGGTCACGGGCGTGCCGTTGCCGCTCGTCAGCTATGGTTTTTCCTCGTTGCTGGCCAAGAGCGTCGCCTTTGCCGTAATGCACTCGGCCCTGCGTGAAGTTCACCGCCACCTGCCCGGCAAGACTCCCGAGACCATTCCGGCGGCGGGTGACTGACCGGGTGCCCTGGTGTGACGAGCCCTGGTCACGGTGCCCGCTCGTATGAATACGCTGTGGGGCGCCACTCCTGATATTTCTCGGACAGGCTTCAAAAAGACACTAGACTGTGGCGCGTGAGCGAGGCCCAGCATTTTCTCTCCGGAGCACCCGCTCCCTCTTCTTCTCGTGGTGCGGTGGTGTTGGCGGCCGGTGGCACCGGCGGTCACATTTACCCGGCGATCGCCACTGCCCAGGAATTACGCCAGCGTGGCTACCACCCCGTGCTGCTCGGGCAGCGCGGCGGTATGGAAGAGCGCATCGCCGCCGACTCCCGGCTGGAATTCGTGGGCGTCTCGGCTGGAAAGTTCGCGCGGACCCGACCTGACCCACGCGAACTGTGGCGCGCGGCGCGCGGCTTTTGGGAAGCCAGGCGTTACCTCGCAGGGACGCGTCCGGTTTGCGTGGTCGGCTATGGTGGCTTTGCCAGCCTGCCCGGCGTAATGAGCGGGCAAAGCCTGGGGATTCCGACCGTCCTGCACGAGCAGAACGCCCGGCT
The DNA here is from genome assembly GCF_000317835.1 of Deinococcus peraridilitoris DSM 19664. Classification (NCBI taxonomy): domain Bacteria; kingdom Thermotogati; phylum Deinococcota; class Deinococci; order Deinococcales; family Deinococcaceae; genus Deinococcus; species Deinococcus peraridilitoris. The sequence continues at coordinate 233,716 of NC_019793.1, forward strand.
GGGGCTGACGCAGCGTCTGGCCCTGCGCCGCGCCCATACGGTCGCTACCGCCTACCCGGAGGTCAAAGGGCTGCCCACTGGACGCGGCACCCTGGTCGGCATGCCGGTGCGCGAAGAGCGCATGGAACGCGCCGACGCCCTGCGCGAACTGGGCTTGCAGGACGGTCCTCTGACCATTTACGTCACCGGGGGTTCTCAGGGCAGCCAGGCACTCAACGACGCCGTTCCGAGCGTACTGCGCCATCTCTTTGGTGACGAGGGCCTGTGGCACAGCGGCAGTGTCCAGGTGATGCACTCGACCGGCCTGCGCTGGGTTCGTGAAGTCAGTGGACGGGTACACGGCATCGAGTGGTACAAGACGAGCGGCTTCGTCAATGCCGTCGCGGCCTGGTCCGCCGCCGACCTCGCCATCACGCGCGCCGGCACGGGCACGCTCGCAGAAGCGGCTTTTCACGGGGTGCCGCTGATCATGGTGCCGCTTCCGACCAGCGCCGAAAACCATCAGTTCTACAACGCCCGGTCCGTCGAAGAGGGCGGCGCCGGACGGCTGGTCGAGCAAAAGGACCTGCATCAGAACTTGGGCCGGGTCGTGCACGAGTGCCTGGATCACGACACCCGAAACGCCATGCGGGCACGGGCAGCAGCCCGCTCGCCGCAAGGTGCGGCCCAGCTGCTGGCAGACGCAGTCGAGCAGGCCCTGAGGGGCCGCGCGCGCAAGCACCGCTCTTCTCCCGCCGGGTCGTGAAAGCGAGTAGGCTAGAAAGGGCGGCGGCCCTGGTCGCCGCCTCGAACGGGGTGGTCATGCATACGACGCGCTATCACTTGATGGGCATAGGAGGCATCGGCGTCAGCGCCCTTGCACGCCTGCTGAAAGCCCAGGGCTTTGACGTTACCGGTTGCGACACGCAACCGTCCGAATTGACCGAGCAGCTTCACGCCGAAGGCATTCCCGTGGCGATCGGGCACGACGCCGCACACGTGGCGGGCATGGACATACTGGTGGCCTCGAACGCCGTCGCTTCCGACGATCCGGAATTGCGGGCGGCACGCGCTGCGGGCGTGCGGGTACAGCGCCGCATGGAACTGCTGGGCGATTTGATGCGGACTTCACTCGCAAACGGCGCCGGATCGGTCGGGGTGGTCGGTACGCACGGCAAAACCACCACCACCAGCATGATCGCGGTAACCCTGGCCGGGGCCGGACTCGACCCTGCCGCTTTTGTCGGAGGGATCGTACCGGAGTTCGCCGGCAACGCGCGCGTCGGAACGGGACCCTTCGTGGCCGAAGTCGACGAGTCCGATCCGGACTTCCAGTTTCTGACGTGCGACACGGCCGTCGTCACGAACGCCGAGGACGATCACGTCGGCACTCCGGATGACGTGCGGGCCACCTACTGGGCCAGCGTCGAGGAGCAGCACGCGGCGTTTGCGCGTTTTGCCGCCAGCGCCCGGCGCGTGCTCTACTGTGCAGATTGGCCAGGTCTGGCCGAGCTGGTCACCGGCCGCGAGGAGACACTCAGCTACGGAACACGCGAAGGCAGCGACTACCGGGCCGTAGACATCGAGCGCTCCCCCAGCAACTCCCGCTTCTCGGTTCTGCGAGGAGACACGCGCCTCGGCCAGGTGACTCTTCCGCTGCCCGGCGAGCACAACATTCTCAACAGCCTCGCGGCAGTGGCCGTGGCTGACCTGTACGGCGCGGACTTCGCGCGCGTCGCGGCGGCGCTGGCAGCCTTCCGGGGAGCGGGGCGGCGGTGGCAGCAGATAGGAGAGCTCAACGGCGCGCTCGTCATCGACGACTACGCCCACAATCCCACCAAAGTCGCCGCCGCACTCGAAGGCGCGCAGCAAACGGGGCGACGCGTGCGGGTGGTTTTTCAGCCGCACCGATACCTGCGCACCCAGCAGACCTGGGCGCGGCTGGCCCAGAGCCTGATGAACGCCGACGAGGTGCTTTTGCTCGACATCGCCGCTGCCAGCGAAACCCCGATTGCCGGCGTCCACGCCACCCAGATCTCGCAAAAGATGCAGCAGGACGGCCACACGGGAGTGCGATACTGCCCCGATCGTGAGGACGTGGTGCGCCATTTACGCGAGACCGCCCGGCCGGGCGACCTGATCGTGACCATGGGCGCGGGCGATGTCTGGATGCTCTCGCGTCAGCTTACCCAAGCCCCGGCCGAGGCAAATCCGTGACCGCGCTTTCGACCGAAGTGCCGGCCCTGAAGGTGGAGCGCTTGCGGCTCGCGCGCTTCACGACCCTGGGCGTGGGCGGCACGAGCGAAGTGTGGACAGTGCACAACCACGCGCAGCTGGCCGAGGCGATGCGCGCACCTTACCGTGTCCTGGGCGGCGGCTCCAACCTGGTGGTGGCCGACGAAGGCGTTCCCGAGCGGGTCATTCGTCTGTCAGGTGAGTTTGCGCAAACCGACCTCACCCGTGATCATGCTCTGAGCGGCGAAGAGTATGTCACCGGCTGGGTCGGCGGCGGCGTGCCCCTGCCCGGCCTGCTGCGCAAACTGCAAAAACTCGGACTGTCCAACCTGGAGGGTACCGTCGGCATTCCGGCCCAGGTGGGCGGCGCAGTGTGGATGAACGCCGGAACCCGCTTTGGGGAGATGTTTGACGGCCTACACACCCTGGAAATCGTCACACCACAGGGCGTGCGGGTGGTCAGCCCGGCAGAACTGCAGTGGGGGTACCGTCAGAGTGGCATTCCACGCGGACATATCGTGACCCGCGTCCGCCTGAAGCTCGCGCCGTCGACTCCTCAGGCAGTGCAGGACGTCATGGACCAGGCAGACATGGCCCGCAAAGGTCAGCCGAAAATGCGCACGCCCGGCTGCGCATTCAAGAATCCCGGTGGGATCGGTGCCGGCAAGCTCATCGACGACGCGGGACTGAAAGGCTACCGGGTCGGCAACGCCATGATTTCGCACGAGCATGCCAACTTTATCGTGAATCTGGGTGGCGCGCGCGCGGAGGACGTGCAGGCGATCCTGGACCACGTGCGGCGCACCCTGAACACGCCACTGGAACTGGAGTACGAGCTTTGGCCCTGAAGGCGCTCGGGCAGTCCTGGCACCTGCACCGCAACGCGTGGGTCAGCGCGATTGCCGTGGCGCTGCTCGCTGCACTGATCGCGGCCCTGTGGTATGGCCTGCCGATCCGCTCGATTCAGGTGGTGGGGAACAAGGCACTCTCGCCGGCCCGCGTCGCGGAGTTGGCTGGGGTGCACAAAGGCTTCGGATGGGCCTTCTACGGAGGATGGCGAGCCGCCGCCCTGGAGCAAAGCCCCTGGATTCGTCGGGCAAAACTCATCCGTATCTTTCCAGGCACCGTGCGCATCGAAATCGAGGAACGTACGCCCTCTGCGCGCATCAAGCAAGGAGCAAAGGAGATCGTGATCGATTGGGACGGCGTAGAGCTCCCCGGTGCCCGGCCGCGCGGTCCCCTCATTTCGGGCTGGGGACCAGCGCGTACAAGCGACGCCATTGCCGCAGCGCGGCTGCTTGCGCGGTACAATGTCAAGTCGGTTGACTACACGCCCAGCGGACTTACCATCAAAACTGCGAGCGGCACGGCCTGGAGTGGCTCTCTGGTTTCCTTGCAGAAGTACGCAGCCGGTGTCACAATGAACCCGAGCAAGCGTGTGAACATTTACCCTTGGGGGGTGAGCGTCCAGGAATGAAGGACAACTTGATTATCGTGGGTCTGGACATCGGGACCACCAAGATCACCACTGTGATTGGCGAAATCGGCGCGAACGGCGCTGTGGATATCATCGGCGAGGGCACCGTGCCGAGCGAAGGCATGAAACGCGGTGCCGTGGTGAACCTGGAACGCACCACCCACGCGATCAGGCAGTCCGTGCTGAGCGCCGAGCGCGTCGCGGGCGTCAAAGTAACTGAAGCGCACGTTGGCGTGTCGGGAAGCCACATCAAGGCCCTCACGAGCCACGGTCTGGCGGCCATCCGACGCCAGCAGGAAATCAGCCGAGCCGATGTCGAGCGCGCCATTGAGAACGCGCGCGCTGTACCGCTCGACCCGAACTACGAGGTGATTCACGCCCTTCCGCAGGAGTACGTCATCGACGGACAGGAAGGCATCAAAAACCCGGTCGGTATGCACGGGGTCCGCCTGGAAGTCGACGTTCACATCGTCTCGGGTGCCTCGGGGCCACTGGCCAATCTGCGCCGCTGTGTAAACGAAGCGGGACTGCAGGTGCGCGGCTTTGTGCTGCAGGCCCTCGCGTCCGGTCTCTCGACCCTTGATCCTCATGAGCAGGATGCCACGGTCGTGCTGATCGACATTGGCGGCAGCACGACCGACGTCGGGGTATTCAAGCGCGGCAACCTCGCGCACTCGGCCAGCATTCCCCTTGGCAGTGATCACGTCACGACCGACCTCGCGCAGATCCTCAAGATTCCCTTTGAAGAAGCTGAGCGAGTGAAGCGCAAGTACGGCGCCGCCCTGCCGGAAATGGCCGAAACCGACCTGAGCCTCGAGATCACCTCTGGCAACGGCAGCGTGCATGCCATCAGTGCCTACGAGCTTTCCCGCGTCATCAAACCGCGACTCGCCGAAATCTTCAACTTCGTGCGCGATGAAATCGACAGCGCACTTGGCCCAGTCGAGCTGGTGGCGGGCAGTGTGGTCCTCACGGGCGGTGGCAGCCTGCTGCGCGGTACGGCCGAGCTGGCTCGCGACCGTTTTCGTTTGCCCGTCCGCCTGGCACGCGCGCGCGGTATCGGGGGCCTGACTGACATCGTGTCGAGCCCAACACACGCCACGGCAGTGGGACTGGCGCTCTACGGCCTGTCTGAGGGCAGCGCCCACCCGGTACAGCGGGTGATGGAAGTGACTCCCGAAGTGCTCCCTGCCTATGTGGACGAGCCACGGCTCAGCGAAGCCGCTTCTGTCGGTGCGGGCAAGCCCGCCGAAGGCGCGTCGCGCAAACCGCCCACCGAGGGTGGAAAATCCTGGTTCGATCGGGTCAAGGAGCTGTTCCGCGACTGGTTGTAACCAAAATGAGAAGAGCGGAGGCCCAAGGCCTCCTTTTCTTTGTGGTTCGGACATGACAGGGCGCTGAACCCATTGCGTTTCAGTCAAATGCAATCATTTCGACCATTCGTGCGTTAAACTTGTCAAAGTTGCACGCGGCGAAGCACACCGGGCCTCGCCGCATCAAAGGAGAAATGATGCAAGCGGCGAGAATTCGCGTGATTGGGTTGGGCGGGGCAGGCAACAACGCCGTGAACCGCATGATTGAGTCGGGCCTGGAAGGCGTGGAGTTTATCGCCGGCAATACGGACGCGCAGGTGCTCGCCAAGAGCCACGCGGAGGTTCGTATCCAGCTGGGCGACCGCCTCACGCGCGGCCTCGGTGCTGGCGCCGATCCCGAGGTCGGCGAGAAGGCAGCCCTGGAGGACCGTGAGCGCATCAAGGAGTACCTTGACGGGACCGACATGCTGTTTATTACCGCCGGCATGGGCGGCGGCACTGGCACGGGGAGTGCGCCGGTGGTTGCCGAGGTGGCGCGCGAAACTGGGGTGCTGACGATTGCCATCGTGACGCGGCCCTTCAAGTTCGAGGGCCCCAAACGCATGCGCGTGGCCGAGGACGGCATTGCCAAACTCGCCGAACGTGTCGATGGCATGATTATCGTGAACAACGAGAAGCTGCTGACGGCCGTCGACAAGAAGGTCAGTTTCCGCGAGGCCTTTCTGATTGCCGACCGGGTGCTATATTACGGCGTCAAGGGCATCAGCGACGTCATCAACGTCGACGGCATGATCAACCTTGACTTCGCCGACGTGCGCAACCTGCTGGGCAACTCGGGCAGCGTCCTGATGGGCATCGGCGCGGGCCGTGGCGAAAAGCTGGCCGAGGAAGCCGCCATGAGCGCCATTCACTCTCCCCTGCTGGAACGCTCGATCGAAGGCGCGCGCCGCATTCTGGTGAACGTCACGGGCGGCTACGACCTCTCGATGAACGACGCCAACGAAATTGTCGAGAAAATCCGCGACGCGACCGGCTTCGAGGACCCCGACATCCTCTTCGGCATCACGCCCGACGAAGCGGCAGGCGACGAAGTGCGTGTCACCGTCATCGCCACCGGCTTCAACGAAACGCCGGCCACCCTGTCGAGCGCCGCACGCAGCGGCCTGGAAACCATCGTGCGCCCGGTGCGCGGTAAGGTCGATCAGCACGACTACGAGATTCCGGCGTTCTTGCGCTACAGCGACCGCGAGTAAGCGCTGCATCGCTGTTCAACCCAGGAGCGGGTAACCCCCGCTCCTTTTCCGTGACGTTTCGCGCCGCGAAGCGCTTTGCAAACGCCGCGCGAAACGTCACAATAACCCCGGAGGCCGCCTTGAGCCAAGACCAGACGCAGACCATCTACCAGGGCAAGATCGTTTCCCTGGAAGTGCAGGAAGGCAAGTGGGAGGTCGTGCGTCACGCCCACGCCGTCGCCATCCTCGCTTTGCGAAACGGAAAAATGCTGTGTGTACGCCAGCTGCGCCGAGCCGTAGGCGCGCATACCCTGGAAGTCCCGGCCGGGCTGATCGACGACGGCGAGACGCCTGAAGACGCCGCCAACCGCGAGCTTTCCGAGGAGACCAATCTGCAGGGGGACATGACCCTGCTCACGCGCTTTTATTCCTCGCCGGGCTTCTGCGACGAACTGCTTTACGTTTTTCTGGCCGAGAACCTGCGCGACGCCCCGGGAACTCCCGATGAGGACGAAGACCTGACCATCGAGTGGCACGATCCGCACGATGTATTGAGTGCCCTGCGGGACGGGCGCGAGCTCGGGTCGGCGTCCACCATCGCCGCGACGCTGTTCGCCGTGCAGCACTTGCAGCAATCCCAGGAGCAGCGCCGGGCATGAAGACTTATCAGAGCCCACAGCAGCGCCCCGACACCGATACGGTCGTGGCCATCGGCTCGTTCGACGGCGTTCACCTCGGGCATCAGGCCCTGATCAAGACCCTGCGCGAGCGGGCCAGGTTTTACCGTGTCCCCAGTGTGGTCTATACCTTTGACCCACCGACACGCGTGCTGACGCAGGGCGCCCTGTACCTTTCGACCTTGCCCGAGAAACTGGCGCTGCTCGAACGCTTTGGAGTTGACGAGGTGATCGCTGTTTCGTTCACCCGGGAATTCGCCTCGCGCACCAAAGAGGAGTTTCTGGGCGACATCGCCGTGCTGCGTCCCAGGGCCATCGTGGTCGGGGAGGACTTCGGGTTCGGTAAGGGACGCGCCGGTAAGCTGGACGATCTGCGCACCGTCACGCCCGAACTCGATGCACTGCCGATGTTTCAGCTGACCGGTAAGGACATCAAGAGCAGCCGTATTCGCGAGTTGTTGCTGCGGGGGGACGTGGAGGGGGCGGGCCAGTTTCTGGGGCGCACCTATGATGCGGTCGGCGTGGTCGTCAGCGGCGACAAGCTGGGGCGCACCATCGGTTTTCCGACCGCCAACGTGAAGGTGCCCAATGGCAAGCTGCTGCCTTCCGGTGTCTTCGCCGTGACCCTCTGGGTCTCCGGGCAGCGCCTCGCGGGCATGGCCAACGTCGGGATGCGCCCAACGGTCGATGGGACCGACACCCGGCTCGAAGTGCATGCCTTTGATTTCGACGGGGATTTGTACGGGGAAGAGGTACAGGTCAAATTCGAGTATTCCCTGCGCGGGGAACAGAAGTTCGCGTCGCTCGACGAGCTCAAGGCGCAGCTGGCACGTGACCAGGCCCGCGCGCGCGAGTTGCTCGTGCGCTGAGCAAGGCGGACGCTCCTGCCAGCCCACAGCTGACGGCCCTGTGGTACGAACTGCGCACCGAGCTCCACAATCTTCGCCGCTCCATCAGGTTCCGTCCGCCCCCTCGCCTGCGCTGACCCGCGGACCCGAGCCGGGCCTCAGGCAGGAACGTGCCCCAGCGGCCCGTGGCCACCTCCGAGCCCGGGAGACGCCCGCATCGCCCGCTGGACATAGGCGTGCGCGTGCAGGACCGCCTCGGGCAGCGCTGTTCCCCGCGCGAGGTTCGCGGCCACCGCGCTCGCGAGGGTGCAGCCCGTGCCGTGCGTGTGGCGGGTGTGCTGCTGGCGGGCCGTGATCACCCGGTGATCGGGCGCATACAGGTGGTCGGACACCACCTCACCGCAGGCGTGAGTGCCGGTGACGAGCAGCGGAAACGGCAGGGCGCGCCAAGCCAGGGCCTGGAGGGCCGCCGCCTCCATGAGCGCGCCCTCGGGCAGGCCGAGCAGCACCTCGGCTTCGGCCCGGTTCGGCGTGACCAGGGTGGCCAGGGGAAGCAGTTCCTCACGCAGCACCGTGAGCGCGTCCTGCGCGAGCAGCCGCGAGCCGCTTGTGGATACCAGCACGGGATCGACCACGAGCGGCAGGCCAGTTGCCCGCAGGGTCTCGGCGACCACTCGAACGGTAGCGGCACTGCCCAGGGCGCCGGTCTTGACGACCGCGACCGGGAAGTCGTGCAGAACCGAGCGGAGCTGCGCGCGCACCAGCTCGGGTGGCAGGTGGTGTACGGCCTGCACCCCAAGGGTATTCTGCGCGGTGACAAGCGTAATGGCGCTCGTGCCGTACACCCCGTGCGCCGCGAAGGTCTTGAGATCGGCCTGAATTCCGGCCCCGGCGCCCGAATCGGATCCAGCAACCGTGAGGGCCACGGGGCGCGTCTTCATACGGCCGCGCAGGTGCCAAGGCTGCCTTTTCTGATCCCGACCGCTGCAAGAGCGTTCACAGCGGCACTTCGGGATCGGGCAGGCGCACCACGCCGAGCGGGGACGTGCTGGGGCTCGCCTCCTCACGGACGGGCATCCTTCCCGCCAGGTAAGCCTCCCGTCCGGCCTGGACGCCGGCGCGAAAGGCGCGCGCCATCAGCACTGGGTCTCTGGCCTCGGCAATGGCAGTATTGACGAGCACCGCACCCGCGCCCATCTCCAGGCAGGCGCCCGCCTCGCTGGGCACCCCGAGGCCCGCGTCGACCACCACCGGCACGCGGGCGTGCTCCAGCATGATGCGAATCTGCGCGGTCGTCTGCAGCCCACGCCCCGAGCCGATGGGACTCGCGAGCGGCATCACCGTGGCGCAGCCGAGCGTCTCGAGCTGTCTTGCCAGCACCGGATCGGCCTGAATGTACGGCAGCACGGTAAAGCCCTCCCCTATCAGCGCTTCTGCGGCGCGCAACGTCTCGGCCCCATCGGGCAGCAGGTAGCGGGCGTCCGGAATGACCTCCAGTTTCAGCCAGCTCACCCCGGTGAGCAGCCGCGCCAGCTTGGCCACCCGCACGGCCTCGGCGGCCGTGCGGCAGCCGGCGGTGTTGGGCAGCAGCTGAAAGCGGTCAAGGTCGAGCTGTTCAAGCAAACCGTCGTGTCCGGGCGCGCCGAGCTCGACGCGGCGAATTGCCACCGTCACGATCTGCGCTTCGCTGGCCTCCAGGGCTTCACGCATGACCGTGAAATCGCGGTACTTGCCGGTTCCGACCATCAGGCGCGATGAAAAGGCCTGTCCGGCGATCATCAGGGGATCGTCAATCTCAGGGTGCATATCAACCTCCCGCCGTGACGCGCACGACTTCTATGACGTCACCTTTTTGCAGGGGCACGTCGGGAACACGCGATCCGGCGTAGAAGTCGTCATTGTGCGCGACGGCCACCTTGTCCAGCGCCACGTTCAGTTCCTGCAACAAGGTGTGAAGGGTGAGGCCGGCTCGGTGTGGACGCTCCTGACCGTTGACCCACATCAGCAGGCCTCCGGTTGCCGGGCGCGTAGGCACTGCCGGAATTCATGCGCGGCGCGCGCGGGATCGGGGGCATCAAGAATCGCGCGCACCACCGCGATGCGCCGGGCGCCTGCGGCCAGCACCGCTTCGACGTTCGAGAGATCGATGCCACCGATGGCGTACCAGGGCTGGGGCAGGTGCTTCGCCGCCCAGCGCACGTAGGAAAGGCCCACCGCGCTGCGCCCTGGTTTGGTCGGCGTGGCGTGAACCGGGCCCACCGCCAGGTACGCAGGCCGGTCGGTGAGCGCGGCCTCGGCCTGACCCGGCGCGTGGGTGCTGCGCCCGATCAGCAGCCCCGGCGCGACGGCGCGCGACCAGACGGGCGGAAGATCATTCTGACCGAGGTGAACCCCGTCGGCGCCCGCAGCAAAGGCCACGTCAGGACGGTCGTTGACGAACAGCGGCACATGGTAACGCCGTGCCAGCTCCCCCATCCGTTCGGCCAGCTGCAGGTACGGCAGCGCCTCCCAATCCTTGCAGCGCAACTGCAACACGTCCACCCCACCCTGCAGGGCCGCCTCGACCCGCGTGAGAAAGTCCGCTTCGCCCTGGCCCGGGGTGGGCGTGGCGACCAGGTACAGGTGACCGAGGCTCACGCCAGGACCTCGCCCGGCGCACGGTACAGCTCGCCGCCCTGCGCGCGAAACTCGGCGGCCTTGTCCTGCATGCCCTGCAGGATGTCCTTTTGCAGATCCTGCGTGAGCTTCATGCTGCAAAAATGCGGACCGCACATCGAGCAGAAGTGCGCGGTCTTGGCCGCGTCGGCGGGAAGCGTTTCATCGTGAAAGGCCCGCGCCCGCTCGGGATCGAGGGCCAGATTGAACTGGTCCTGCCAGCGAAACTCGAAGCGGGCCTTGCTGAGTGCGTTGTCGCGCGCCTGCGCCCCCGGGTGGCCCTTGGCGAGGTCGGCGGCGTGCGCGGCGATCTTGTAGGTGATGACGCCCTCGCGCACATCGTCGCGGTTCGGCAACCCCAGATGCTCCTTTGGGGTGACGTAGCACAGCATGGCCGTGCCGTACCAGCCGATCAATGCCGCGCCGATGGCACTGGTGATGTGGTCGTAGCCTGGCGCGATGTCGGTCGTGAGCGGCCCCAGGGTGTAAAAGGGTGCCTCCTCGCACACCGCCAGTTGCCGGGTCATGTTTTCCTGGATCAGGTGCATCGGCACGTGGCCGGGCCCTTCGATCATGGTCTGCACGTCGTGCTGCCAGGCAACCCTGGTGAGCTCGCCCAGGGTGTCCAGTTCGGCGAACTGCGCGGCGTCGTTGGCGTCCTCGATGCTGCCAGGGCGCAGGCCGTCTCCCAGGCTGAAGCTGACGTCGTAGGCCGCCATGATCTCGCAGATCTCCTCGAAGTGCGTGTAGAGGAAGTTCTCCCGGTGATGCGCCAGGCACCACTTGGCCAGAATCGAGCCGCCGCGCGACACGATGCCGGTCCGGCGCCTCGCCGTGAGCGGAATGTGTGCCAGCCGCACGCCCGCATGAATGGTGAAGTAGTCCACGCCCTGCTCGGCCTGTTCGATCAGGGTGTCACGGTAAATGTCCCAGCTCAGCTCCTCGGCCTTGCCGCCGACCTTCTCGAGCGCCTGATAGATCGGCACCGTGCCGATGGGGACCGGGCTGCCCCGCACGATCCACTCGCGGGTCTGGTGGATGTGCCGGCCCGTCGAGAGGTCCATCACGGTGTCCGCGCCCCAGCGGATGGCCCAGACCATCTTCTCGACCTCTTGCAGGATCGAGGAGGTCACGGCGCTGTTGCCGATGTTGGCGTTGATCTTGACCAGGAAGTTGCGCCCGATGATCATCGGCTCGAGTTCCGGGTGATTGACGTTGGCCGGAATGATGGCACGCCCCCGGGCAATTTCGGAGCGCACGAACTCCGGCGTAATTTCACGCGGAATGCTCGCGCCCCGACTGTCGCCGAAGTGCTGGTGGGATAAGTCGAAGGCCGCTTCCTGGCGCAGGTTCTCGCGCAGTGCCACGAACTCCATCTCGGGCGTGATGATTCCCCGGCGGGCGTAGTGCAGCTGTGTGACCTTATGCCCCGAGCGGGCGCGGCGCGGCAGGGTAGTCACAGGAAACTGCAGCTTGGCCTGCGCTGGGTCATCCAGCTGAGCCCGGCTGAAAGTTGAGGTCGGGCGGGGCAGCTCCTCCAGGTCGGGCTGGCTCGCGAGCCACGTGCGGCAGGCGGGCAGACCGGCGGACACATTCACCTCGACGTCGGCGTGTTCGTCGGTGTAGGGGCCGCTGGAGTCGTAGACCAGCACGTCGGGATTGGGCACCGAGCGCGCGAGGCCGCCGGCGTGCAGAATCGTCGGGCTTTGCGAGATCGCGCGAACTGGCACGCGAAGCTCGCCATAGTCTGGATGGGTGAGGTAGAGCTTGCGGCTGCCGGGCAGGGCGCCCGTCGTCACACGAAAATCGGTCATAGACACCTCATTTGGGAAATAGGAGGCCGTCACGCCCGGTGGGGCGTGCTGCTTGGGTAGATCCATGGATTGATCGGTCAGCGGTTCAAAAAAATTCCCCCTCCCAAAACCAGGAGGGGGAAACAACGTCAGTCGCCATTCCCGTCACGCTCCCTCCGCTGGTGTGACCCAGATCAGGTTCAACGGGTTAGGCCAAGGCCCTCTCAGCCCGACGCTTTGTCAGGCACCCCGAGTGACAGGCGTAGTGTGACATCCGGCACAAGGCCCGTCAAGTGCAGGCCGGCGGAATCTCACGATCATCGTGCAGACCACACCGCGTCACGGGTGAAACACAGGGACGCAAGATTTGAGGTGCGGGGGCCGCACCCCGCACCTCCAGGACAGGTTCGTTTACGCGTTGGGTTCGATGAGACCGTAGTTGCCGTCACGGCGACGGTACACCACGGCGCAGCTCTCGGTGGAAGCGTTCATGAACACGTAGAAGTCGTGGTGCAGGGCTTCCATTTCCATCACCGCGTCCTCGGGCGACATGGGCCGCAAATCCACCCGCTTCTGGCGCACGATTTCCGGCGCGGCGTCATCGTCTTCATCGCTGGCAGCAATGATGTCGGTCAGCGGCGCGGCAACCATGCCGCCCGTGTCCTCGACGTTGTTGTCATGGCGGCGCTTGAGGTACTTCGTTTTGACTTTGCGCAGCTGGCGCTCCAGCACGTCGGACACCTTGTCGATCGCGGCGTACATGTCGCTGTGGTGTTCCTCGGCGCGCACGAGGCCGTTGGGGACGTTCAGCTGCACTTCCACACGGTTGCGGCGCATGGTATCGCGGACATCACGCACCTGCAGAACCACCTTGGCATCGGTAATCTGATCGCTGAAGCGTTCAAGCCGTGAGAGTTTCTCGTCGAGGTAGTCCTTCAGTGCGTCTGTGACGTCAACGTCGCGGCCGATGAGCTTGTAGATTTGCAAGGCGACACCTCCCACCGGAGGCCGGCTGATCAGGGGTCTCCGGTACCTCATGTATATCAGGCATGATGGCCCCCTGACCAATTCATGCTTTGCTGCGCCTTTTGGCGCCCGACGCTCAGGCAAAGGATTTACCGTGAGAAGCATGGATGATCCCAGCAGTCTGCGAGCGGTAGCCGCCTATGACGCCGTCAAGAAGCTTCTGAAAGTCCTGCAGGACAAGGGCGTGATCACGGGCGAGGAAGCCTTCGGCGTGCTTGAAGAGAGCGTCGATGACGCCGAAAGCAACCTGACCGAGATTCAGAACGAATCTGACGTACAGAGCTGAGAATCAGGAGAACACCGGACCAGGCACGGAAAGGGGACTCCCCTTCCGTGCCTGGCACTTACTCCCACTCGATGGTCGCGGGCGGCTTGCCGGTGATGTCGTATACCACCCGGCTCACCTCGTGCACGTGGTTCACGATCCTGAGGCTCACGGTGTCCAAAAATTCATAGGGCAGGCGCGCCCACTCGGCGGTCATGCCGTCCACGCTGGTCACGGCGCGCAGGGCCACCAGGTGGCGGTAGGTGCGCTCGTCACCCATCACGCCGACGCTCTGAATGGGGGTCAGCACCGCCAGCGCCTGCCAGGCCTGGTCGTAGAGGCCAAACTCACGCAGCGCCGAGATGAAGATATCGTCGACGCGCTGCAGGATGTCGATCTTCTCGCGGGTGATGTCGCCCAGGATGCGGATCGCCAGGCCGGGGCCCGGAAAGGGGTGGCGGGTGCGGATCTCCTCGGGCAGGCCGAGCAGCAGGGCAATCTCGCGCACCTCGTCCTTGAAGAGCGTGCGGAAGGGCTCGACCAGCTTGAACTGCAGGTCGGCAGGCAGACCGCCCACGTTGTGGTGGCTCTTGATGTTGGCCGCTCCCTCGCCGCCGGCCGACTCAATCACGTCCGGGTACAGGGTGCCCTGCGCCAGAAAGTCGAAGGGACCGTGAATGCGCGCTTCGCGCTCGAAGGCCCGGATGAACTCGCGGCCGATGATCTTGCGTTTCTCCTCGGGATCGCCGACGCCGGCCAGAGCCGACAGAAACACCTCGGAGGCGTCCACCGTGACGAGGTTGACGCCCAGCGGCCGCAGGGCGTGTTCCACCTGTTCACGCTCGCCCAGGCGCAGCAGGCCGTGGTCGATGAACACGGCGGTCAGGCGCTCTCCGACGGCGCGCGCCAGCAACAGTGCCAGCGTGCTGGAGTCTACCCCGCCCGAAATGCCCAGCAGCACACGGCCCTCACCGACCTGCTCCTGCACCTGCGCGACGAGCTCATCGACGATGTGCGCGGCCGTCCAGTCACGCGCGGCCGCGCAGGAATCGAGAAAGTTGCTCAGCAGCGCGCCGCCCTTGGGGGTGTGCACGACTTCCGGGTGAAACTGCACTCCATAACGGCGCGCCGCACGGTTCTCGATGGCGGTGACCGGGGTATCGCTCGTCGTCGCCACGACCTCGTAACCGGACGGAAGGCGGGTCACCGAGTCGCTGTGGCTCATCCAGGCCACGAACTCACCGGCCACGCCATCAAAGAGGTCGCCGTGGTACTCGGCCAGCTCGGCCTTGCCGTACTCGCGCTTTCCGGCGCGCTCAACGGTGCCCCCGGCGGCCATGGCCAGGTACTGCATGCCGTAGCAGATGCCCAGCACCGGCACGTCGAGGTCGAGCACGCCGTCGGCAGGTCGGGGTGCGCCCGGATCGTAGACACTGCTGGGACCGCCCGAGAGCACCAGTCCGACCGGGTTTTCCTGCTGAATGCGCTCGAGTGGGGCGTTACCGGGCAGAATGACGCTGTAGGCGCCCAGCTCCCGAAAGCGACGGGCAATCAGGCGGGTGTACTGGCTGCCGAAATCGAGGATGACAAGACTCACGGGGGCATTTTGACACGGCGCGCGGCGTGACGCCTCCTGTAACGTTGCGCTTCAGTCAAAAAAGCGGCCAAAGATTGCGTTCAGCATCCTCCCTGGCGGGCATTCGAGCGGTGCGGGACGCCAGCTTCGTCGACCCTGAGCACTGCCGGGCCGTCAGGGGGTGGACTCGGGCCGCGTGATTCTCAGGCTGCCGATTTACCGCATCGCGTTCCATGCCCGGCTGTTCAGGACGTTTTTCTCGGTGGCCTTTCACGTGAAATCACCCGAAGTACGGCGATCACCGGGAAAGTTTCACGGCGCACCGATCACCACAATGCGGGAAGGTCACCGGGCTTTGTCTGGCTGATCCTGCACGCCAGCCGAGGCCCGTGCAGGCCGATTGTCAGCGGGCCACTTCGATGATGACCGGCTGGCGGGTGGGAAGCTGCAACTGCAGCGTCTGAGCACGGTACCCCTCGGCCAGCAGGCGCAGCGTGTAGCGTCCGGGGGCGTTGGGAAACTGGACGGTGCCAGGAACCGTGCTGAGCAGCGCGCCTGCCTTGAGTCCACTCCCGGCTGGTGCCTGGATCACTTCGAGCCGTCCCCGGACGTTCTGCGCGCCCCGCACCTCGAACTGCACGCGGCAGCACTCTGCGGGCACTTCGCGAGGACCAGCCGTCATGAAATACGAGACGACGAAAAGGGGCAGCAGCACGACGGCCAGGTAGCGCCAGTGGGAAGCGATCCATTCCAGCCACGGGACCTCACGCGCTCTGTCGGTACCGGGGCCGCTCTTCACGACACGCCATGAATCGTCTTCATCCCAGCCAATGCGGATCGGCTGTCCGCGTGGTGAAACAGCCTGGGGCGAGGGACCCCGCTCGCTCGGTGCCGGTCGTCGGAGCGCTTCCTCGGGGGAGCTCAGCCCTTCGATGATGACCGAGGCTCCCAGAGGACCGGGCGGAGCGTCAGTTTCTTCGGGCCCAGCCTGAGCCGCGCGCGCGACTGCTGGAGCGCCCGATTCCACACCGCTCGGTCGCGGATGGATGACCACCACCTCTGGCCGGGCGGGGTCATCAAAGGAGTCGTCGATCAAGAGTGCGGGACCTTTGATCAACGCGCTTTCACGCCGGTCTACCACGAGGTCCTGGGCTTCGACGATGACCGTGGCCGCTGGCAAGGCTGCCGCTTCTTGGGTGGGAATTTCCGGCCCCGTCGTCGGGGCGTGCGCTCCCTTCGTTTCATCCGGCAAGGCCGGCTGGCCGTCTGCACCTCCAGGAACGACGCGAACGCCGACGCTGACGCGTGCGTCACCGCCATTCGCGTCCAGTCGCTCCAGGGCCGACCGGGCCGTCCCACGGTGAACGGGATCGTCGCTGAGCAGGTGCGACAGTTCAGCCGGAAGCCCACCCAGACGCTCGAGGGTACGGCCCAGAATGAATAGGTCCGTTTGGGGTGTGCGTCCGCCTTCCGGCGGGTCGAAGCCGCCCCCCAGTTTTGCCCAGGGCAGGGCGGCTCCCGCGAGGCGTACCCCGGCGTCGGTCGACCACAAGTTCGCGGGAAGCGGCGCGCCGTGCGTGAGACCGCGCTCGTGCAGCCAGGCCAGGGCGCTCAGGGCACCTCGCATCGTGAGCAGCCGGTCAGTGGCAGGGTGCGCCGACAGCGGCAGCGCCGCGACCGCATACGCGTCTTCACCCTGAGTTCCGAAGTCGCTGTAAGGCACAAAAAAATGATCGTCCAGGGCAGGCAACGGCTCGACGGGCTGCAGCGAATGGGGAAAGACAAACAGCAGCACCGGCATGCCGGTCACCCGGTCCACACCGCGCACCGTGCTCACCACGCCCTGCTGGAGTGCACGGGCGGCCACATACGGGCCGAAAGTCTTCACTCGGCCAGTATAAGGCGAGGCAAGACGGCCCACGTTCGGGAGCGGGGGTGGACGGTACCGTCATGAGCGCTGCCTTTTGTAACAGCTCTCCTTGCCGGGCATGAGCCCTGTGAGCTAACCTCCGCCCATATGCCCGACGCTGACGTGCTCGCCGCGCTGCGCACGGTGAACGACCCAGAACTGCACCGCGACCTCGTGTCGCTGGGCATGGTGGAACGGGCCGACCGGACGCAGAACGCCGCTTTTGTCAAGGTGAACCTCACCACGCCCGCCTGCCCGCTCAAAGCGACCATCGAAGCGGACGTTCGCGCTGCCGTGCTAGCGGTGCCTGGCGTGAACGAGGTCCACATTGAATTCGGTGCGACGGTGCGCGCGCCAAGCTCTCCCCCGCTGCCAGGCGTCAAACACGTCGTCGCCATCGGTTCGGGCAAGGGAGGCGTCGGCAAGTCGTCAGTGGCGGCCAACATCGCCGCGGCCCTCGCGAAAAGCGGCGCGCGCGTCGGTCTGCTGGACGCGGATGTGTACGGCCCTTCGATCGCGCACATGATGGGGGCGGGCAGCGAGCGTGTCTCGGCCAACGAGCAGCGCAAGATGAACCCTATCGAGCGGCACGGCCTGCGCTTTCTGTCGATGGGCAACCTGATGCCCGCCGGTCAGGCGCTGGTGTGGCGTGGCCCGATGCTGCACTCGGCCATCCAGCAGTTTCTGCGTGACGCCGCCTGGGGTGAACTCGATTACCTGATCGTGGATCTGCCACCGGGCACAGGAGACGTTCAGCTCTCGCTCGCGCAGACGGTCACCCTGACGGGAGCGGTGATTGTCACCACCCCACAGGACGTCGCCCTGATCGACGCGGCGCGCGCGGTGGACATGTTCCGCAAAGCCAGCGTGCCCATTCTGGGTGTCGTGGAGAACATGAGTTACTTCGTGGCGCCGGACACCGGCGTCACCTACGATATTTTCGGGCGGGGCGGCGCGAGCAGGCTGGGCGGGCTGTCGGTGCTGGGTGAAGTGCCACTGGACGTCGAAGTCCGCCAGGATGCCGATGCGGGCATGCCCAGCGTGCTGGCACATCCGCAAAGTGCCGCCTCGCGGGCACTGACGCAGATCGCCGAGAATCTCGCGGGGCGTCTCAGCGTACAGGCGCTCACCGAATTACCGATGGTCCAATGAACCGATCAGGCGCGCGCACCACTCAACGTGACCGGAGCATGCTCCGGGAGTCCGGGCGTGGCCGTGACGCCCGGAGCAGTGCGTGCGCGGCGCGCGCCGGAGTGACACCATGACCCGCGCAGCCCCGCTGCCCCAACAGGGTGACCGCACCAAGACACGGGTGCTGACCCTGCTCAAAGGGCAGGAGTGCAGCACCGCCGGGCACGTCGCGCAGGCCCTGCAGATCAGTGTGCCCGCGGCACGCAAGCATCTGCTCGACCTGGAGGAGGCCGGGCTGATCGAGTCCACCACCCACAAGCCGGGTGGTCGGGGACGTCCGCAGTTGGTCTACCGCCTCACGGAGAGTGGTGAAGCGCGCTTTCCGAAAAGTTACGCCACCCTGTGCGTCGACGTGCTGGCCCACGTGGAAAGCCTGTTCGGCTCTGGCGCCGTGCTGAAAGTCATGGACGCCCGGCGTGCCCAGTTCGCAGAACGGCTGGCGCAGCAGATGCACGGGAACACAGCCGAACGCGTGGAGCAGCTGGTGGCCTTTCTGAACGGCGCCGGGTATGACGCCCGCGCCTATCAGGAAAGAGGAGTCTGGTATCTGGAACAGGGCAACTGCCCTGGTCTCGAGGTCGCCAAGAAGTACGACCAGCTGTGCCACTCGGAACTCGAACTCTACCGCGAGCTTCTGGCCGTGCCGGTCCGGCGTGAGACGCGTATCGCCTGCGGCGCACCTTCCTGCCGCTACCGGATCGGTTGACGTGGGACTCTACAGCCTGGTGGCCTGGCCACCCGAACGCCTCGCGCGCTGGGTGACCGATGTGCAGCGCGAGCATGCCTTCGCGTCCTACGGCGCGCCGCACCTCAACTTGCGCACGCCGTTCGAATACTCAGGAGACGAAGGTCTCCTGATCGACGCCGTTGCGCTGGCCGTGACGGGACTGACGCCATTCGAGGTCGAGTTTCGGGCGTGGCGGCGTTTTCCCCACACCATCTTTCTGGAGCTGAACTCCACGCGCCTGCTGATGGAAGCGCACGCGCGGGTGCTGAGCGAGCTTCCCGTTCCCGGCAGCGAGCGGGACGCAAGCGGCTACCTGCCGCACCTGACCCTGGCGCTGGGCTTGTGTCCCTGGGCCGAAGAGAGCGCCTGGGAGGCCATTCGTTCTCTCGTTCCGCCGGTCCTGTCCTGGACGGTCGACGCGTTCGCACTAACGCTGGAAAATCGGGGCGAGATCGTGGAGCTGGCCCGTTACCCGCTGAATCAGCGCGCCACGCCGGGCACACCCGAGCTGACACACGAAACTTGAGGTTCAATTCAGCGCGCCTGACCTTCGCCTGAAGTTGGTTCCTGGGCAGCCGAAGGACTGTTGACCATGTGCAGCGCCACCTTCGTGAGGGCTGCGTAGTACTCGGCCGCATCGGCCCGCTCGATCTGCGGCGTTTCGTCGAGCGCGGTTTTCATGCACGAAAGCCACGCCCGGGCGTGCTCGGGGGTAATCGGAAACGGCAGGTGGCGGGCCCGCAGACGCGGATGACCGAAGCGCTGATGGTACAGCGGCGGGCCTCCCAGGAAACCGCTCATGAATGCGAACTGCTTTTCCAGGGTGTGGCCAAGGTCGTCGGGAAAGAGCGGAGCAAGAAGCGGATCATGCCCGACACACCTGTAAAAACGCGTCAGCAAGGCGTGTAGATGTTCTGGACCAATGCGGTCATACAGGGTTCCATTGGGGGTGAGTTGCACTCCCCGAGGGTATGCAATACAGGACAAGACAAGTGCGAAATAGTGCAGGTTGTGCGATTTCACGCACTTCTTTCAAGACCCCGGCATCAGGCGTGCCTGCGCTACCGGGGCGAACGTCCGGCGGTGCTCGGGGCAGGGGCCGTACCGGTCCAGCGCCTCGCGGTGGGTGCGGGCTCCGTACCCCTTGTGCGCGGCGAAACCGTACTGGGGGAAACGTTCATGCAACTGGCGCATGTAGGCGTCGCGCGCCGTCTTGGCGAGCAGGCTGGCCGCCGCCACGCTCAGGGACACCCGATCGCCCTTGGCAGGCGCGACGTAAGGGAGATCAACGTCGAGGTGCAGGTAATCCGTGACCAGTGCCCCTGCCGGCAGGTCGAGCTGCTGCAGCGCACGCACGGCCGCTCGCCGGGTTGCCTGCAGCACGTTGTAACGGTCGACTTCGGCGGCAGGCGCGAACTCGACTGACCACGCCAGCGCGCTGGCGCGCACTTCCTGCGCGAGCACTTCACGGCGTCCACCCGACACCGATTTGGAATCCCGGAAAGGCCAGTCACGGACCTCGGACGGCAGGATCACGGCGGCCACCACGACGGGGCCTGCCCAGGCGCCCCGACCGGCCTCGTCCACGCCGGCGACGTGCAGAAGGCCACGTGCCCAGAACGCCGATTCGTACGCGAAGTCGGGGGCCTGACCTTTGCCTGCTTCAGTGTTCACGACTGTCTACCTTACGGCAACCCGCGCCACCTGGCGAAGAGGGAGGCTCGCCGTGAACTTTCCGAAAGCGGCCCCAGTGACCGCACCCCGCCCTGAAGCCAGCGCCGGACTGCTTCCACGTTTTACACTGTGCGGCATGTACAGCGACCTGTTCCCCGCCGAACTGCCTCCCAAACTGCGCTTCGTCGAGGCGGGCGGCGCCCTGCTCACCAAAGCAGGCGTGCGCGGTGCACCGGGCGTGGACGACGCTCAGGCGCTCCTGGCACTGGCGATGCGCAAGGAAGGCGTTTCAGGCCGGGTGCTGGACTTGCAGGCCATGAGCGGGCTGCTGGGCCTGGCGCTGGAAGACAGCCACGTGACGCTCGTGGAGCGCTCGGCCGCCGCGCTTGAGGTCCTGCACGAGCAGTTCGACGAGGTGCGGGCGGCCCTGCCCGGCGCGACCCTGGAACCCTCTCCGGTGGTGGCCCTGGTGCTGTCGGGCGACCGTGGCAACGCTCACGTGGAAGCCATGACGGCCTGGGCGAGCGCCCTCACCGCGCCCGGCGGAACGCTCTACCTCGCCGGCGATAAGCAGAAGGGCTTCGAGCGTTACATGAAACGGGTGGGGGTGGCCTTCGGTCACGGCGAGGTCATCGCGCGTGACGGCGGCATGCGCGTCGCCCGGCTCGACAGGATCAAGGACGACGTGTTGCCGCAACCCGACCTGCAGACCTACACCGTGGAAGACCTGAACGTGACCGCATTGCCCGGCGTGTTCAGTTCCGCCGGGCTCGACAAGGCCAGTGCGCTGCTGCTGCGTTTTCTGGGTGAAGTGCAGGGCCGACGGGTGCTTGACCTCGGATGCGGCGCCGGAGTGCTGGGTGCCGTGGCCGCGCGGCGGGGGGCGGCGCACGTGACGCTGCTCGACGACGATCTCGCGGCGGTGAAGAGTGCCCGCAGCACGCTCTCGCACAACGGTCTGAACGGAGAGGTCCTGCACTCGGATGTCGGTCAGGCCCTGCCCACAGATGAGCGCTTCGACCTGGTACTGTCCAATCCTCCTTTTCACGTGGGCCGCCGGGTGGTGCTCGACGTGGCGCTGGAATTCGTACGTGAAGCGGGAGAACGCCTGCCCACGGGCGGTGAGATGCGTCTGGTCGCCAACGACTTCCTGCCGTACGAAGCCCAACTGGGACGGTGGGGCAAGGTCGAGACGCTGGCGCGCGAAGGGGGCTTCAAGATCTTGCGGGCCGTCAAACGCTAAACCCGAAACCTCACCAGACGCCCGCCTCAGCCAGATGCCGGATGCGCCGGTACGCCCTGGGACTCTAGGGTGCGGCATGCGCCCTATTCGAAATTCGGCCAAGGCAGTCATCGTTCAGGGCGGGCAACTCTTGGTGATCGTCAAGCGGGACGCCCGCGGAAACCTGTTCTACATCCTGCCGGGCGGCGGGCAGGAACGTGGCGAAACGTTGGGTGACACCGTGCGCCGAGAGTGCCGTGAGGAACTGGGGGCAGACGTCGTCGTGCGCGACCTGCTGTGCGTGCGTGACTATGTCGCTGCCCATCATGAGTTCGCAGCCGAGAATCCCGACTTTCACGCGGTGGAATTCATGTTCGCCTGCGATCTGCCGGACGTCACCGCACTGGGTCAGGGAAGCGTTCCCGACGACGGGCAGGAAGGATTGGCCTGGCTTGACCTGAACGACCTTCCGGGGTTGGCGTTCTATCCGGCTGCGCTCGGACGGTGGCTGCTGACGGGCGGGGCGCGGCGCTACCTCGGTGACGTGAACTGAGAATGGAAGCGTGCGGGGGCGCTAGGCTGAGCTTGCTGATGTCCGCACCGCACCTTGTTCACTCTCCCCAGACATCGGTCCCCGGCGCCAGGGTCGCTCTGGCGGCTGTCATTCGCGAGTGCGTTTCCCCCCTTGACCCAAAGGTGCGGGCATGAGGGCCCCGACAAGGGGGGTCACGTCGCTGCTTCCATTTGCCGCCGGGCTGGTGGCGGCCGGTCATGGGCCATGGTGGATGGTGGCGGTCTGGACCCTGGGTCTCTGGGCAGCACGCTCGTCGGAAACGGCGCGCCGGAGTTCGGTTACCATGCCCATCGTGCTGGCCCTGGTGGGCGCACTGAGTGCCTGGCCGGACCTGCTCGCCGTGACCGGTCTGTACCTGCGCCTCCTGCTGGTCGGTCTGGCACTTCACGTGGCGCTCGATGCGCTGGAAGAACGTCATGCACGTGGCCTGCTGTGGCTGGTGCTGGTGTGGTGCGCGGCCCCCGGCGCTGTCGGATTGCTCGGTCTGGGGCTGGGCGCGACCTTGTTCGGCCACCTTGCACAGCGCGCCACCCGGACGGTGCTGAGCCGCCCGGCACTGGGACTCGTGGCAGGTTTCATCCTTGCTGCCTGCGCCGTGTCCCTGACGCTCCCCCTTCCCACACCGCTTGCCTGGAACAGCGCGCCGACGGTGGCGTCTTCCCCCGCGCAGGAGGATACGGGCGTCGCACGTGAGACCCGGCCATTCCGCTCGCCGCCCGCCGTGTCCCGCAGCATCCAGGGCGAAAGTACCCCGCCCCTGATCGCCCGCTCGGCCGAAGGCCTGATTTCGCTGCTGCTGGGCTTGCTGGCCGTGACCTTCGCGCTGGTCGGCTACCGGATGTGGCAGGTCCGGTCACGCGAGCAGGGTGATTGGCACTGGAGCGACGTACTGCCCATCCTCGCCCTGTTGTCAGGAGCTGTCATGCTGATGCTCTACGCCCTGCTGCGTACGTCTGCGGGAACGGGAGGGCCGCTTTCCGGCAGATCGGCAGGCCTGCCAGCAACTGGAGAGGAAGGTGCAGCGGGAGCCCAGGGGGTAACGTGGCTCTTCACCACGCTCAGCTGGGTCGGCTGGTTCGGGTTGATCGGCATGTGCCTGTTGCTGATGGGAGTGATCTTCGCCCTGTGGCGCTTGAGAGTGGAAAGCGGTCAAGACCGGCCTCCTTCTCCTGCCGAAGAAGAGTCACGCGTCAATGACCCGGAGACGGCCCTTCACCGCGTCCGGCTGGCTTACCGGGCGATGTTGTCAGCGCTGGAGGACGCGGGCGCGCTGCGCGGTCCGCACGAAACTCCCCGCGAGTTTGCCGAACGTGTTGCCGCGCTGTTTCCCGGGCAGCGCGGCAACATCGAGGACCTTACCCGGCTCTATCAGCCGGTACGCTATGGCAGAGAGGTGACCGACGAACATGCGGATGAAGCGGAGGAAGCGCTGAGCCGCCTGCTGGCCGGTCTGACAACCACTGCGCCCTCTATTCACTCACAGGAGCTTTCATGAATGAATTCACCCGGCGCATTCTGGAGAATGTCGCCCTCGTGCTGGTTGGCAAGGAAGAAGTCGCCCGTATGGCGATTGCCGGCGTGCTCGCAGGAGGGCACCTGCTGCTCGAAGACGCTCCTGGAACTGGCAAGACGATGCTGGCGCGGGCTCTGGCGCGCAGCCTTGGGCTGGATTTCAAACGGGTGCAGTTCACACCCGACCTGCTTCCCAGCGACGTCACCGGCGTGAGTATCTACCGTGAAGGCCGCTTCGAGTTCATGCGGGGCCCAATTTTCACCGGAATTCTGCTGGCCGACGAAATCAACCGGGCCACTCCGAAAACCCAGTCGGCGCTGCTCGAAGCCATGGGCGAAGGTCAGGTCACCGAGAACGGCGTGACCCACCCGCTCACGCAACCCTTCGTGGTCATCGCCACGCAAAATCCCATCGAACACGAGGGCACTTTTCGGCTGCCCGAAGCGCAGCTCGATCGCTTCTTGCTCAAGCTCTCGGTGGGCTACCCGACGCCCGAGCAAGAAGCGCAGATGCTGAGTCTCTTGCAGCAGCGTCATCCTATCGATGACGTGCGCTCCGTGACCGCGGCGGACGAGCTGCTGCAGGCCCGACAGGCTGTCCGGAACGTACTGGTCTCCCCGGAGCTGCGAAGGTACATCGCCGGACTGGTCGCCAGCACCCGGGACCATCCCGATCTGGTGCTGGGTGCTGGCCCACGCGCCAGCCTGGCGCTGCAGAGCGTGGCGCAGGCGCTGGCCTGGGCCGATGGGCGCTCCTTCGTGCTGCCCGACGATGTGAAAGCTGCTGCGCCCGGGGTACTCGCACACCGGCTGGTCCTGCGGACCGAAGCTCGCCTGCGGGGCCTGCAGGCACGCGAGGTGGTCCGTGATGTGCTGCACGCTGCGAGCGTACCGGTCGAACCGGCCCGCTCGTGACATGCTGAGCTTCCTGCCTTGGCTCGGGCTGCTCGCCGTGCTGGTTCTGCTGACGTGGCTGCTTTACCGAACGCCACCGCAGGTTGACGTCCGACGTGATCTGCCGGCGGCTGTCTTCGCGGGAGGCAGCGTGACGCTGACGCTGCAGATCCGAGTGCGATCGCGCCTGCCCGTGCGGATTTTGCTCGAAGACCCGCCGCCACGGACGGTGGTGCCGAGTTCGACCATTGATCTGGGCGGCCTGCTGTGGAGTGAAAGCCGGCACGAACTGCGTTCGACGCTGAACGCCAACCGGCGAGGCGTGTACACGTGGTCCGGGATCACCGTGCGCTGGGCAGATCCCTTTGGTGTGTTCTGGCACACCGCGACGCTCCCGCTTGTCGACAGCCTGGAAGTGTACCCGGGCACCCACGGTCTTGAATTGCCCACGCTGCTGCGCCCGCTGCTCTCCGAAGGTGCACTGTCACGCACCATCGGGCTTGAAGATCCGCTGAGCCTGCGGGGTGCCCGGCCCTACGTGCTGGGCGACCCACCGCAGCGGGTCGCGTGGAAGCTCAGCGCGCGCACGGGCGAGCTGATGGTCCGCGAGCTGGAACGTACCGCCAACAGCACGCTGCAGGTTCATGTCGACCAGCGTGGCAGCGCGGATTATCTTGAGAGCGCCGTACGACTGGCGGCGAGTCTCGTGCAGGAGGCACTGGAATTGGCACTGCCCGTGTCGGTCAGCAGTGCGGAGGGAGCGACAGAAACTGGAACCAGCCCGGAAGCGCTGCGACTGGCCCTGCGTCGCCTCGCCCAGCTGGAACGGCGTGAACAAAACGCGCCGATTCCTGTTCCTAGGCCTGGGGCCAACCTGATCGTGCTGACCCAGGAAGCGGGAGACGCCCTCGTGACCGCCGCACTGCATGCCCGCGCAGGTGCAAGCCGGGTGGTGATCGTGGTTCTGCCCGAGGGCTTTTACCTCGAACCCGGTGAAAAAGGTCGGTCCATGCGGTCGGCCCCGCCCGACCAGGTGCGTGAACTGGAGCGCCGCGCCGGCATTCTGGCGCAGTCGGGCGTGCTGGTATACGTTCTGCGGGGCAACCACAGCATCCTGAAATTGGGCGCCTGATACGGTTCGCGTCTCCGGCCTGCCAAAACGTGATCCAGGTGCTGGGCGCAGGCGATCGTGGCCGCCACACTGAAAATCAATCAGCGTGGCGCCGCTTTCTGCCGCGCGGTGGAGGTTGCCATGACGACGTCAAGATCGACGGTCGCAGAGTCCCTCAGGCGCCTGGAGCGCGAAGTGTCCGCCTGGCCTGGAGTCGAGGTCAGACACCACCGGACCGGCTGCACGCAGTTCCGATCGCCCCACGGAGAAGTCGGGCACCTGCACCGTGGCGGGCTGCTGGACGTGCCCTTTCCGCGCGAGTTGCGTGACCGTCTGGTCTCAAAAGGCCAGGCCCGCCCGCACCATGTCATGCCTGCCTCGGGCTGGGTCTCTTACCAGGTGAGCGGAGAAAAAGAGCTGCCGGGTGCCCTGGCGCTGCTGCGCCTCAGCTATGAGTGCCACGGCCTGGCCGGGGCGCCACAACCGGCGGGCCCTGTGGCACAGACGCCGCAGGGCCCACAAATCGACTGATTTCCACGCGGGCAGGGGCACGTCGGCGCGTTCCTCCTCTTAACTTTCGACAACGGTCAGACGGACATCCAGGTTGCCCCGGGTGATCCGGCTGTACGGACACACCTGATGCGCCTTGTGCACCAGATCCTCGGCCTGCTCGCGCGACAGGCCCGGCAGGGTGATCTGCAGCTCGACGTCCAGACCATAACCCTGCTCGTCGCGCAGCAGACCGACCAACGCCGTCACGGTCGAGTCACCGAATTCGATGTTTTCCTGGCGGGCGATCACCCCGATGGCGCTCTGAAAGCATGACGCGTATCCGGCTGCGAACAGCTGCTCGGGATTGGTGCCGCCGCCCCCTTTGCCACCAAGCTGGCCCGGAACGCTGAGTTTCACGTCGAGGTGGTGGTCGGGAGTCTCGATGTGGCCGGCGCGTCCACCGTGCGCGGTGGCCTGGGTGTGAAAGATCGCGTTGCTCATCTGCCCAAGGTAGCGGGGCAGCCTGATCCCAGACGGTCAGGCTGCCTACCATTGAACGACGGATGTGCCAAGGCTCAGCAGATTTGAAGTTTGCCGCCGTTCTCGCCTCTGCCCGTAAGACGCATGCAGTCGTTCGAAGACACCCCGGCAGTACTGGCAGCCACCGCGGGGCTGCGCTGTGACAGGGGCTGCGCTGTGACAGGGCCTGCAGCAGATTGACGCCCGTCGCGTTCTCGACCTGCTCTACCAGACCGATGATGCCGCAGGGTATGTGGGTGAGCGCACTTCGGTACCCGTTACCGCTGCCCGAGTCGATCACGCTGAGCTTGTCGATCTGCACGCCCTTCACGCTTTCGGCAAACTGCGACACGATGTCGGGCAGCATGTTCAGTACGAACGCCCGCTCGGCGTCGCTGCCCACCTGCTGAAACACCTGAACCATCATGCGAAACGCTTCGGCTTTGGCCGTACGTCCGACGAGGTTTCCCTCACGGGTATCCAGTTCACACCGCCGCGCAAAAGCGAAAAACCAGCCTGTGAAGGCCCCCACGCTGACTCCCGCCGCAGAAGCGAAGAGCAGGCGTCCCCCACCACCCAGACCGATCAGGCCCGCCACCCCGCCCAGGCCGAAGAAGGCCAGCGCGGATACCAGGGCGCGCAGATTCAGCAGGCCCAGCGTCTCTCCCCAGGCGGGGTGGTCGAAATCGTTCTCATGGCCGCCGAAGAGCGAAACAAGCAGGAATGTGCCGCCGACCGCGAGGCAGATCCAGTACAGCATGTCGCCCCCGCATCAGACTACGACGCGGAAGCTGCCCAGGTTAGGGCATCAGTCGCGAGGTGTGCCAGATCGCGCCCTCGCGGGTGTAAAGGAAGCGGTCGTGCAAACGACCCGGTCTGCCCTGCCAGAATTCGTAGGTGTCAGGAATGACACGAAAGCCTCCCCAGTCCTCGGGTCGGGGCACCTCGCCGGGAAAGCGTCCGGCGAGCTCCTGGTAGCGCAGTTCCAGCGCGGCCCGATGTGCAATCGGCGCACTTTGCGGTGTGCTGGCGTGTGCGGCAAGCTGGCTCTCACGGGGACGCCGCGCGAAGTAGGCATCGGCTTCCTCGTTCCGAACACGCTCCACGGCGCCTTCCACGCGAACCTGCCGCTCCAGGCTCGGCCAGTAAAACAGCAGGCTCGCCTGAGGATTGACCGACAGGTCATGTCCTTTGCGGCTGAAGAAATTGGTGTAGAACACGAAGCCACGCGAATCGAAAGCGCGCAGCAGCACCGTTCGGGCGCTTGGGCGACCTCGTTCGTCGGCGGTGGCGACGGTCACCGCGTAAGGTTCGTGTCCGGCTTCGGACAGGGCCTGTGCGAACCAGGCCCGGAACTGTTCCAGGGGTTCGGCGTGCAGGTCACTTCGACGCAATTCTGAGCGCGCGTAGGTCTTGCGCAGCTCTGCCAGGTCGCTCATGTCGTCCGGCCTTTGCGCGCCCGCGCCCCGGCGTCGCTGCCCGGCTCAGGCTGAGCGTGCGGCTGACATTCGGGACAGAAATGCGTGCCGCGCTGGCCCAACACTATTTTCTCGATGGTGCCGCCACAGCGGGCGCAAGCTTTGCCTTTGCGTGCATAGACGTTGTGGCGAAACTGAAACCAGCCGCTTTCACCGTTCGGCTGCGCGTACGTGTGATCGGCCAGGGTCGAGCCTCCGGCTTCGACGGCCTCGGTCAGCACTTCACGAATCGCGGTGTACAGCCGCCGCGCCTCCTCGGGCGCCAGCCGCGTTCGGGCCGGGTGAATGCCCGCGCGCCACAGTGCTTCGTCGACGTAGATGTTCCCCAGTCCCGCCACCGGACCTTGCGAAAGCAGCCAGGTCTTGACGACTGGCGCGTTCAGGGCCTGTGTGACGAAGGCTTCTTCGTCGAAATCTTCTGAAAGCGGTTCGGGGCCTATGTTCTGCAGGGTGGGCATGCTGCCGTACTCGCCCGTGCGGACGACCGCCCACTTGCCAAAGCGTCGCGAATCCTGAAAGTAGAGGGCGCTGCCGTCATCGAGGTGCACGGTCACGCGGGTGTGTCGGCCCGTCGCCGAACGAAAGCCGCCTGTCATGCCCAGGTGCACGATCAATTCCAGGGATTCATGTGGGTCGTCCTCGAACTGCGCGATCAGGTACTTGCCCCGGCGGTCGAGACGAGTGACCCGGCGACCTTCGGCAAGGTGCGTGTCGCGGTAGCGGTGGCGTCCGTCATGCTCGATCCGCACGATGGTGCGTCCCACCAGCAGCGGAGCAAGTTGACGTCGGGTCGTTTCGACTTCGGGCAGTTCAGGCACGGGAGGTCTCCGCAGAGCGTACATTCGGAAAACACGGTGGGAAATTTACGCCGCCGTGACACACGCAGACACGCCCGCCGAAAGCCGCGCACGGCAATTCTGCATTCACCTGCCCAGTCTAGTGCGCCCCCGGCCCGGCGTCGGTGGCCCAGGTGACGAGGGCTCATGGCGTGGGCGATCCTTTAAGCTGTCCCCATGATGAAGTTGTTGCTCACTGGGTTCGAGCCTTTCGGGGGTGACACGGTCAATCCCTCTGAGCAGGTCGTGGAAGCGCTGGGAAATCAGGTCGTATCCGGTGTGCAGGTGCGAGGCGAGCTGCTGCCCGTGGATACGGGACGGGCACCCCAGGTTCTGCGTGCAGCCCTGGAACGCCACCAACCCGACGCCGTGGTACTGACAGGGCTGGCCGCCGGACGCCCACAGCTCACGCTGGAGCGCGTCGCGGTGAACGTGCTGGATTTCCGTATTCCCGACAACGCGGGCGTACAGAAGCACGACGAACGCATCGAGCCCGCCGGCCCTGACGCGTACCTCAGCAGCCTGCCGCTGGGTGACATTCTGCGGGCCTGGAAAGCAGCAGGAATTCCGGGCTACGTTTCCGACACGGCGGGACTGTACCTGTGCAATCAGGTAATGTACGTTGCCCGTCACGCCCTGGGCGCGGAGGTGCCGTGCGGATTTCTGCACCTGCCTGCCAATCCGGAGGTGGCCCTGGGCGCACCGCGTGAACTGCCATACTTACCGCAACAGGAACTGAACCGCGGGGTACAGGTCGTGGTGGAAACAGTCGCAGCTCGCTTGCGAGCGCGCACCGCCACGGAAACCGAAGGCGTCACGGGCCTCTGACGCGCCGGCCTAAAGCGGTTGTCCATTTCATTGATGAAGGAAGACACGCCATCAATGCCATTGACTTGGGCAGAACGGACGCGCGCAAGCCCTCAAACCGCTTTAAGGGCTGTCCTGCGCAAGACGCCCTGAAGGACGCCTGCCCGCGTCTTCTTGGCCAGAACGGGCGCCCTTAAGGACGCCTGCCCGCTTCCAAACGCTCCTGGTCAAGGTCACTCGCTCCCCGCGCTGACAGCGTACCCAAAAGCGGTTTCGGGCACTGCGCGCTCTCCGCTCGGTCAAAGACATTGATCAAAAACCGATCCATGTCTTTGACAACCGCTTTAGGGAAACTTTGCCTTTCCCGGTTGCCACTTGCCCGCCGGGCCGCCGGTCCAGTACCACTCGCCCTGCGGCTTGTGCTGAAGACGGAGCATGACTTCTTCGAGGGGAACGCGCCGGGCGAAACGCGTGCGGGCGTGCCACTCGGCCAGAGCGGCGCCTGGCTCGACGGGTCGGGCGCTCCGCAGGAACGCGGCCGCGCGATTCATCGCCAGATCGAACAGGGCGTCCGGCGCGCTCACGAGGCTCCGTCCCGCAGTACGCTCACGCGGTGCGGCGGGCGGCGAGCGCCGCGATCTGGCCGGCGTGCCACACCGCGTGCCGCGCGTTGAGACGAATGAGGGCCGCAACGTCGAGCAGGCGCCCGCCATAAGCCAGGGTCACCTGCCGCTGCTCGGCGCTCAGGGCGGCCAGCTGCGTCAGTTCCCAGGCCATCAGGGCGCTCAGGCCGAGGTGATCCGGAGGCCGGGAAGTGCCCAGCGCGCCGGAGATCACCGCCCAGTACCCCCGTTTGGTGTCGTGGATGTGCTCCAGCAGCCAGGCGACGCGCGGCGGCACCTGACCCTGCGCCAGCGACATGGCTTGCTGTACCGACTCCCAGGAATCGTAGTTCGCCTCGTGCAAGGTCAGGTACAACGCGTCGGCGGTCATGAATGCAGCTGGTAGCGCCCGCCATCCTCGCTGAGGCGCCCGTGCGACTGAAGCCGCGCCAGTACTTCCCGGGCCTGAGACTCGGTCAAGGGTGAGGCCTGCACGAGATCTTCGAGCGTGAAGCGGCCTCCGCGTCGCATGGCCAGACGCAGCACCATGCGCTCGGCAATGTCGTCGCGTGGGCTCATCCCGATACGCGCGCCGACCGAGCGGTACACGAGCCATCCCACCAGCACGCCGGCAAGCAGCTCCAGCGGAATCAGGCGAAAAGCCAGCAGCGGGTCGCCTTCAGCTGGCCGGGGATTGCCGTGCGTGTAGACCATGCCGTAAGCGACCAGGGCAGCTCCCAGGCCCGCAACCAGCGAAAGGAAAAGGCGTTGCCAGTACATGCCCTCATTCTGCACGTCCGCAAAGGTCCGCAAGGTGCCTTGAGCCCACGTCGAACTCGCCGCTGCTCCCCGGCGCCCCGGCTTGCCGGTGGACGTCACGCGCGTCGCGCCCGGAAATCGGTATAACAAGGCATGACCTCACTTTTCGATCTGTCAGGCAAGCGGGCCCTCGTGACGGGCGCGAGCAAGGGCATCGGTCTCGCCAGCGCCCGGCTGCTGTCGCAGCTGGGTGCTCAGGTTACTGTTTCCGCGCGCGGTGAAGCCGATCTGGTGCGGGCCGCGAGCGAAATCGGCGCACGCGCCATCGTGGCCGATGTCAGTCACGCCGCCGAGATCGAACGCCTCGTGCAGGAAGCAGGCGAAATCGACATTCTGGTCAGCAACGCTGGAGGCCCGCCCACCGGCCTGCCAAGCCTCGTCGACGACGAAGGCTGGCAGCGCGGCTTCGAGCTGACGTTCATGTCCACGGTGCGGCTTTCGCGCGCGCTGGTGGGTGGGATGCGCGCGCGTGGCTGGGGACGCGTCATCACCATTACCAGCCTGACGGTCGGCAGGCCCAGCCTGGGCCTGCCGGTGTCGAACGCGCTGCGCGCCGGTGTGACCAACTTCGCTCGCTCGCTCGCCCTGGAAGTGGCGCGCGATGGGGTGACGGTCAACACGGTTGCGCCCGGCTATACCGCCACCGAACGCCTGCAGGAAGTCTTCAAGTCACCCGAGGACGCCGAGCGGGTCATGAGCCGTATCCCCGCCGCGCGTTTCGGCAGCGCCGACGAGGTCGCTTCGGCGGTGGCGTACCTTTCGACGGCGGGCGCGGCGTACATCACCGGCCAGGAAATTCTGGTCGACGGCGGCTGGAGCATCTGAGGGCCGAAAGCGGAGGGGTGTCTCCGCCCGCCCTCAGACGGGGACGCCTGCCTGTTCGAGCTGCACGTCCGTGTGGATCTCGGCGTTGAGAGACGCGACCACCGAGCAGTACTTGTCGTGTGACAGCTGCACGGCCTTTTGCAACGCTTCCAGGGTAACGCCTTCGCCGCCGGCGATGTGCCGGACCGTGATGGTGGTGTAGCGCCGGGGGTGCTCTTCGGCACGCTCCCCTTCCACCTCGATCCGGTAGCTGCTGAGGGGCGTCTTGCGTTTGGCCAGGATGCCCACCACATCGTACGCCGAGCAGGTCGCGAGTGCTCCCAGCAGCGCTTCCATCGGACGCACTCCCACGCTGACCGGAGAAGCGTCGATCAGGAGTTGCTGTCCACGCTCGTTCAAGCCGACATACCGTTGCTCACCCAGGTAATGCATCGTCATCTTGGTGCCCATGCCCCATTGTACGAAGCGGGCACGGCGCAAAGGGTCTTCACGTCAGGTTTCGGCCTGCTGCGCTTCCTGCCCGACGTCCCGCGGCAGCTCCGCGAGGTCGACCACATCGTCGTCTTCCTCTTCGAGCGCGCTGAGCACCACCCGAAAGGTCGCGCCGCCGCCCGGGGTATCCACGACGTACAGGTCGCCTTTATGGGCCTGCACGACCTGCTGTGAGATGGTGAGCCCCAGACCGGCGCTGCCGGCTTCCTTGCCCCGGTAGAACTTGTCGAAAATGCGTTTCTTGACGCGGTCGGGAACGCCCGGCCCATGATCGATCACGTCCACGATCAGTTCGTTGTTTTCCTGTCGGGCGGCAATATGAACGAGGTTGGCGTCCCCACATACCCGTGTGGCGTTCGTCACGAGGTTCACGAACACCTGCGTCAGGCGGATGGGATCTCCCACCGCGTCCAGGACCGGCGGAACCTCGACGCGCACCCCGTAGTCGCGCCCGACCTGCTGCAGCAGTTCGGAGAGGTTGATGAAGTGGGGTTCGATGGACTGTACCAGTTCTCCGCGCGACAGCTGAAGGAGGTCATTCACGAGACGCGTCATGTTCTCGGCCACACGAATCGAGTCCGACACGGTCTGCGAGTGACCCAGCTCGCGCTCGGCCCGTCTCAGGTAACCCAGCAGGGCAGTCAGCGGGGTTCGCAATTCGTGGCTGCTCTCGGCCAGAAAGGTCTTCTGGAGCTTCAAAGCTTCTTCGAGCTGCTGCGCGGTTTCTTCGAGCTTCAGGCGCTGCTCCTCGGCGATCTTGTTCAGTCGCTCCACCTCCTCCAGGCGCGACTGCAGCGTCATGTTGAGTTCACGAATCTCGGCCTCGGCGCGTTCACGGCGGGCGCGCTCGGCGGCCTCCGAAAGCGCGCGCACCACCGCCGGTACGAGGCGCTCCAGGCGCTGCTTGAGCACGTAGTCGGTCACGCCGCGCCGCAGGGTTTCCACGGCAACTTCCTCCCCCATCGCGCCCGTGACGATCACGAACGGCATGTGGCGGTAATAGCGACGGACATAATCGTAGGCACTCAGGCCGTCATAGCTGGGCAGCGAATAATCGGAAAGCACGAGGTGCGGAGCGAAGTCGCTCAGCTCGCGACGAAAGTCTTCTTCGACGTCCACCTGCTTCACTACGCAGGCCCAGGGCAGTTCGCCCTCTTCGAGCATGGCCTTGACCAGCTCGTGGTCAAGCAGATTGTCTTCGAGGTGCAGCACCCGCAGAGTGCTGGGCAGATTGGAAAGGTCGTAATGATCGTTCATGCGGTGTCCTTGACGTGAACATGAAGTCCCTGCTCAGCGGCGTGAGGGGATTGAAGGGGCAGGGCAATGTAGAAGGTGGCGCCTTCACCGAGTGTACTTTCAGCCCACACGCGGCCGCCGTGCCGGGTCACGATGCGCCGGACATTCGCGAGCCCGATGCCCGTTCCTTCGAACTCCTCGGCGCGGTGCAGACGCTGAAAGACTCCAAAAAGCTTGTCGGCGAAACGGCTGTCGAAGCCCACCCCATTGTCGCGTACCGCGACGATGGTTTCATCCGCCCCGAGGCGTGCGGTCACCGAAACGGTCCGCTCGGCACGGGTACGGCTGTATTTAAGGGCGTTGGAAAGGAGGTTCGTGAAGACCAGTTTGAGCAGCCCCGGATCGCCGGGCACGTGCGGAAGTGGGCCAAGCTCCCATTTCACCGCAGCGCCCCCGACGTCGAGTTCTTCGATCGCCTCGTGAAGCAATGTGTTCAGGTCGACCTCGGCAAAACGCATCTCCTGACGTCCCATACGCGAGAAGTTCAGCAAATCGTCGATCAGGGCGCTCATGCGTGTCGCGGCACCCGTGATGATGTTCAGGTAGCGCTGTCCCTTGTCACCCAGCACTTCCCCGGCTTCCTTACCCAGCAGGTCGCCGAAGCCCACGATGTGGCGCAGCGGGGTGCGCAGGTCGTGTGACACCGAGTAGCTGAATGCCTCCAGTTCGCGGTTGGCCTCCAGCAGCTCCTGGGTCCGCATTTCGACCCGGAGTTCGAGCGTCTGGTTGAGCTCCTTGACCTCACGTTCCGCTTCGCTCGCCTGACGAAACAGGCGCTGGTTGTCGATGGCCGTGGCAAGGCGCGCTGCCACCTCGTGCGCGAGTTCCTGGTCCCGATCGTCCGCGACATGCCGGTAGCCCAGAAACAGTGCGCCAAGAGGCTGCTCGCCACGGGCGATGAGCGGTATGGCCAGCACACTGGAAAGGCCCATCGCGTACAGGGTGTCGTTCGACGCCACCAGGTCGCTCTCTCCACGCTCAATGATTCCACGAACGTACTGTTCGATATCTTCCTGGCGCCCCTCGAGGACATCAAAATTCACGTGCGGCCGCGATTCGATGGTTTCGTGCAGCTCCACGCCGTCGCGCAACCACAGGGCCGCACTGTCCGCAAAGCGCTCGGTCAACAGTCGCAGCACCCGGGGAATGTCGCGCGTTTCACCCAGCGGAACGGCCAAGACCCGGCTGATTTCGGCCAGCAGACGCGAAGAGGCCTCGGAATATACCTGATCCTCCACGTCAGTGAGGGTGCCAACCCACTCGATGACCGCGCCATCCTCACCCAGAATGGGCAGGCTGCGCACCATAAACGTCCGGTACTCGCCATCAGCGCGAACCAGGCGGTATTCTCCCTCGAATGGCACCTTGCCGTGCAGCGAACGACCCCACTGCTCCGTGAAGGTGGCACGTTCATGAGGATGCACCACCTCTTCACTCAGTCCGCCGCCCGCGCGCTGCTCGCCTACGTATTCGGCCCAGCGGCGGTTGAAGTAGGTCGTTTCACCCCGCGGATCCGAGAGCCACACGATCTGGGGCATTCCCTCGATCAGGCCACGGTAGCGCGCTTCAGAGCGGCGAAGCTGCCCTTCGAATTCGATCCGTTCATGAATGTCGGTGCAGGTACCAACCCACTCGATGACCTGACCTTCGGCATTGTGAATCGGGCTGGCGCGCCCCACAAACCAGTGGTACTCACCGTCGAAGCGGCGGAAACGGTATTCGATCTCGTATGGTTCGCCGTAGCGCCAGGAGCGTTCCCAGGTGAGCAGGCTGCGCTCGACGTCGTCCGGATGGAGCGCCTTGGCAAAACCGAAATCGACTGACTCGTCAGGGCTCAGGCCGGTAAAGGCGTACCACCCGCTGTTGAAGTAACGGTGCCTTCCCTGTGGATCGGTCACCCACACCAGTTGCGGCATGGCCTCCAGCACACCCTGATAGCGTAATTCGCTTTCACGCAGCGCACGCTCGGCTTCCAGACGTTCGGTCATATCCCGCACGACCTCGAGCTGACCAATCACCTCGCCTGCCTCGTTGCGCACGAACGAGCGCTGCACCTCGCCCGTGAACTCACTGCCGTCCTTGCGGCGGTAACGCGCCACAGACGAATTGAAGTCGTTTTGAGAAGGCATTTCCGCGGAAACCCGCAATGAGGACAGGTTTCGTCCTTGCAGTTCGTCTGTGGCATATCCGAACGTGCGGTTCAGGGCCGCGTTGCTCAGCCGCACCTCGCCCGTCGGACCGGCAAACAGCGCGGTGTCCTGCATCGCCTGAAAAATTGCCGCGAATTCTGCGCGTGATTCGGTCAGCGAAGCGCGCGAGCGGGCCAGTCGCGAGGACATCTCCTCGGCCCGCTCGCGCGCGCGCACCTGCGAATTGGTGGTCCAGAAGGCGGCAAGAGCGATGCTCAGACCGACCACCAGCACCACCCAGGGGGTCAGGGAAAAAACATTCTGGCCAAACTCAGGAGGCGCGCTGAACTCCAGCTTCCAGGTTCGCCCTGCCACGTTGAGTTCATGGCTGTCGAAAAACTGCGCTCCCTGTTTGATTTCACCGTACATGGTGGCTGCGTCGTCGGATACCCGCAAATCGATTTCACCGTACCGGGTGCGCCTGTCCACACCCGACAGGAAGTCTCCGGTGCGGAAAGCCGCGTACAGAAAGCCGCGCAGGGCGGCGCGGCGCTCCTCGACAGTACGCAGGCCGACGCCGTTTTCGTAGATCGGCAGGTAAATCAGAAATCCGCTCTGCGAAGATTCCTTGCGTTTTTCCTGTACCAGCGTCACGGGCGCGGTCGCGGCTGCCTCACCGTTCGTGAGGGCGCGCTCGATGGCCGCCCGCCGGAGCGCTTCGGAGTGCATGTCAAAGCCCATCGCGTAGGCATTGGCCTCGTTGCGGGGTTCGAGATAGGTGACGGGCACGTAAGCGTCTTGCGCCGGCACGGGCCGGACGCGGAAGGACGGCAGGCCCTGCCGGCGCAGACGGGCTTCGAAGGCACCCAGTTGCCCCGGGCGGACATACTCGGCGTACCCGATGCCCTGAATGCCGGGATAGTTTCGGATCAGCTCCAGCGAATCGATGTAGCGCGCAAAGTCGTCTCGGCTCACCTCAGAGTTCACGCTCCACAGCCCACGTGCGGAGCGCATGGCCTCGATGTAGATGTCGAGGCGTTGCTCGACAGACTGCGTGACGGTGTCCGCTTCCCTGAGAAAGCGGGTGCGTTGCTGCTGGGCAGCCAGCTGATTGACCGACCAGGTGCTGACAGTGGTGAGCAGCAGTACCAGGGCAAGCACGAAAAATGCCAGATTGAGCGGTCGTCTCGACGCCGGCACCGTGCTCATGGAAGGCAAAGGCTCAGCCATGACGGACTTTAGTGTAGCGCGCCGGCCGCCGCGTCGAGAAAGACCTTCACCGGCACATCGGCGCCTGTCCAGGCCCGAAAGCTGAGGCGCGCCTGATGCGCCAGCATGCCCAGGCCGTGCTGAGCGCGCAATCCACGCTGACGGGCGTCCCGCAACAGGCGCGTTTCCAGTGGCTTGTACACCATGTCATAGACGAGCGCGTGAGCCGGCAGCGCAGGAAAGTCAGGCAGCGGCGACTGTCCGGGCGCGTTGAGTCCTGCCGAAGTGGCATTGACGAGCAGGCTGATGTCACCCCAGGGCAGCGCGGCAAACTCTCCAGCGGTCACGGACGCGCCCTCACCACAAAAATCGAGCGCGAGCCGGCTTGCCTTTTCGGGAGAGCGGTTCCAGATGAACACGCTTCGCCCACTGCGCGACAGGGCATAGACGGCTGCCCGCGCCGCGCCCCCGGCACCGAGTACCATTGCGGGTCCGTCGGGCACCTTGGCGTCTACCAGCGCCGCGAGCAGGCCGGGCGCGTCGGTGTTGTCTCCATAAAGCTTGCCGTCGCGGTGAATCACCGTGTTCACGGCGCCAATGCGCCGAGCACCGTCGCTTAAGCCGTCCAGCAAAGGCACGGCCGCCTCCTTGTGGGGCAGGCTGAGGTTGGCACCCAGCACCCCTGCCTGGCGCAGCAGCGCGAGCGCTCCTGGCAATTCTGTCGCCGCGACCTGCATCGCTTCGTAGGTGCCCTGAATGTCCGCCCGCGCGAAGGCGGCGGCATGCATGAAAGGAGACAGCGAGTGGCCTGCCGGATCCGCGTACAGGTACGCTCGCACGCCCGCGGTCGAAAACGCCTGCTGTGAAGCCATCGGCGCTCAGTGTAGCGGGCAAGTGCCGCGTTGCGTTAAGACTTGCTTGAGGTATCGCCCACCTCTTCTTGACTCCCGCACGGGCAGCGCCCAAGTGTGGGGCAGGGCACCTCCTGCACCTGACCTCACGCGGAGAATGGAGGCACCACATGAGCCTGGTTTTCGACCCTTTCCCCTCGCACCAAGCAGGGGTAGCTTGTGTGGTCTCAGGCATTGCTCCGCCAGAAAACCCATACCGCTTTCTGCCCGCCCTCTCATACCGCGTTCCAAACCAGGAGACTGCTTGAAAGACACGATGACGACGGTCAACATCCTCCTCGACACGCCCGAGGAAGCCCTGGCCCTGCTGGGCACGGGGGATGTCAACCTCCGCAAGATGCGAGAACTTTGCGACGCGAAACTGATCGCCCGTGGCGACACCGTCACGATCAGCGGCGATGCCCGGCAGGTCGAGGTCGCCGAGAAACTGGTACATGACGCTCTGGGCACGGTTCGTTCAGGTGGTGAGGTCAGCCCGGAAACGCTGGAACGTTCGGCACGGCTGGGCGCCGAAGGGCGCAGCCTCAGTGCGGAGACCAGCACGACCGTTCAGTTGCCGCGCGGCCTGCGGGCCAAGACGCCTGGTCAGAAGGTCTACCTCGAAGCCATCGAGAAAAGTGACATCACGTTCGGCATTGGCCCTGCCGGAACCGGCAAAACCTACCTGGCAGTCGCGATGGCAGTCGCGGCCCTCAAAGCCCGCAAGGTCAAACGCATCATCCTGACCCGCCCGGCCGTCGAAGCGGGCGAGCGCCTGGGCTTTTTGCCCGGCGATCTGCAGGCCAAGATCGATCCGTACCTGCGTCCGCTCTACGACGCGCTGTACGACATGCTGGAAGCCGAAC
Source organism: Deinococcus peraridilitoris DSM 19664 (assembly GCF_000317835.1). Lineage (NCBI taxonomy): Bacteria > Thermotogati > Deinococcota > Deinococci > Deinococcales > Deinococcaceae > Deinococcus > Deinococcus peraridilitoris. The sequence goes on from NC_019793.1 coordinate 272,866, forward strand.
GCTTCGAAAGCTATCTCACGAGCGGCATCATCGAAGTTGCTCCACTGGCCTTTATGCGTGGCCGGACCCTGAACGACGCCTTTGTGATTCTCGACGAAGCGCAGAACACCACGGGCGAGCAGATGAAGATGTTTCTGACGCGCATGGGTTTCTCGAGCAAGGTGGTGGTGACTGGCGACGTCACCCAGATCGATTTGCCACGGCATGTCACGAGCGGCCTGGCGATCTCCAAGCGCATCCTGGGAGGCATCGACGGCATTCACTTCCACGAGTTCACCGAAGTGGACGTCGTGCGCCACCCGCTGGTCGGCCGGATCATCAAAGCTTACGAGACGGCCGAAAACGCCGAGGAAAACCGCCGTGCGGCCCGCCGTGGCGATTTGCCCTCGATTCCCGAGGACGAACGTGATCTCCCGACTCCGACCAACGGCGCCGAGTGAAGGCTCTCCGCCGGACATGATCGATCTGGTGGTGCGCAAGTCTCCCCCACCCGGCGTGCGGCGTGCGCTCCGGGTGGCCCTGAGGGGCGTCATGCGGCACTTCGGGGTGGAGGATAAATCGGTCACCGTGGTGCTGGTGGGCGACCGGACGATTCGGCAGCTCAAGCGCGAAACCTGGGGCGAGGACGCGGTCACCGACGTGCTGTCGTTTCCGACCTTTGTGCCGGGCGATCCGTTCGTGCCGCCGCACCTGGGTGATATCGTGATCAGCCTCGACACGGCGGCGCGGCAGGCCGGGGCGCGCGGTCATACGCTGTCGCGTGAAATGTCGTTGCTCGCGTCGCATGGCCTGACGCACCTCGTGGGCTTCGATCACCCCCACGCCGAAGGGCTGGGTTTCGAGGAAGGTGCGACGGGTGAAGGATGGCAACCCTTTCATGCAGCGTGGCAGGCTGCCCAGGCTGAACTGGCTTCGCTGGCCGACCCGGTGCGCTAAAACAGGGCCATGAGGCCGCCTCGCTCTTCCAGGCCCGGTCCTGCCGCTTCGTTTGGCGCCCGAAGTCCGCACGCCGGCATTCACACCTGGTGCACTGCCGCGCGTTTCGCGCTGAGCGGGCTGGCCCATGCCTGGCGCACCCAGCCCAATTTTCGTACCGAAGTGGGTTGCGCCGCGCTGGCCATCATCCTCGCCGTGCTCCTGCGCGTACCGTTGACGCCCATCCTGCTTTCGTGTGCCCTGGTGCTGAGCCTCGAACTGGTGAACACGGCGATCGAGGCGGTGGTCGATCTCGTATCACCCGAGTTTCACCCACTGGCAAAAATTGCCAAGGACGCCGGGGCGGGCGCGGTGCTGCTCGCTTCAGTGTTCGCGCTGCTGGTGGGCGCTTCCGAATTCCTGCCGCGTCTGTGGAGCGCCGCTGGCATGTAGCGCGGGTCACCCTTGATGTGGCCTGGCCGGACGCCCCGGCTCTCGCGGACCACTCGACAGGGTTCGTTCATCACGAACGGCACGGAGCCTCCGTGCTACAATCTGCTGATCTTATGGACGAGCCTCCCAGTTCTGGCTCCGAGGCCCACGCCGCCCACGGACTTGCGCTCGCACGCGACTTGCGCCAACACGGGGCGGCCCTTTGCTGTAAGTGGAAGTGTCTCGGCTGTAAATATTTGGGCGATAACCACCCGGAGAGCGCCTTGGAGGCGCTTCTTCTGCAGGCCGCGCATAACCACACCGAAGTCCGCGGCCTCGCGGCGCGTAGGAGCGCGCCTTTTCGATGAGTGATATTTTCGGCCTCGCGGCCCTGTTTTTTCTGGTCCTGCTGAACGGATTTTTTGTGGCGGCCGAGTTCGCGCTTGTCAGCGTACGGCGCACCCGCATCGACCAGCTTGCCGAGGAAGGCATCGGTGCCGCGCGCATCGCACAGCGCGCGGTGCGCAATCTCGATCTGTACATCGCCGCCACGCAGCTGGGCATCACCATGGCCTCACTGGGCATCGGCTTCATCGCCGAGCCTGCCATTCACCACCTCGTGGAAGGCCCGCTCAGCCGCGCCGGTCTGGCTGAAGGCAGCGTCAACACCGCGTCCTTCGCGATCGCCTTCTCGATCTCCACGATTCTGCACATCGTCTTCGGAGAGCTGGCGCCCAAATCCATTGCGCTTCAGCGCTCCGAGGAGACCTCGCTGTGGGTCGTGCGTCCCCTGATGGCCTTCGCGTTCGTGTTTCGTCCGGCGATCTATCTGCTCAACGCCCTCGGGAACGGGGTAGTGAGTCTGATCGGACTGAAGCCGGTGTCAGGTCACCACACCGCCCACTCCGAAGAGGAAATCCGCATGATCGTCAGCGCCTCCAGTCAGGAAGGTGTGCTGGAGGACGATGAGAAGGAACTCGTCTACAACGTCTTCGACCTCTCGGACACCATGCTGCGTTCGATCATGACGCCGCGGGTCGACATGGTGCTGGCCGACGCCAGCGCCACCCTGCGGCGGGTGCTGGAACTCAACGAGGAGCACGGGTACTCACGGGTGCCCGCCTACCGCGACACACCTGACAACGTCATCGGCATCGTGCACACCTCGGATGTGCTGAAGCACCTGCAAGAGCTCGATCACGTCACCATCGGCGATATCGTGCGGCCCACCTATTACGCTCCCGAATCGATGCGGGTGAGCGACCTGCTGAGGACCATGCGCGAACGCAAATCGCACATGGCCATCGTGGTGGACGAGTTCGGTGGAACGGCAGGACTCGTGACGCTGGAAGACGTACTCGAAGAGATCGTCGGCGAAATCTACGACGAAACCGACGAGGAAGCGGAAGTGCAGGTCGAGCATCTGGGCGAGGGCGTCTACCGGCTGGACGCCTCGCTCAACATCGATGAGGTGGAAGAAGTGCTCGGCGTGGAACTCGACGGGCAGGAAGAAGCCGGGGAGTTCGATACGCTCGCGGGCTTTGTCACCCAGCACTTCGGCTACATTCCCACGGTTGGCGAGCGGTTTCAGTCCGAAGGCTGGGAGTTTCTGGTGGAGGGTGCCGATCAACGCCGCGTGATTCAGGTGGTGGCCAGCAAAATTCAACCCGTTCCGCTCCTCGAGAGCGGTGGAGACGCCGCATATGACAGTTGATCAACAGACCGCCGATGCCGAACTCCTGAGCGCCGCACAACAGGCTTACCACAACGCCTACGCGCCTTACTCGAAATTCGGCGTGGGAGCGGCCCTGCGCACCCCGACCGGTGAGGTGTTCGCGGGTGCGAACGTCGAGAACGCCAGTTACGGTCTGGGGCGCTGCGCAGAGCAGAGTGCTGTGCAGGCCATGGCCACCACGGGGCAGCGCACCTTTACCGAGGTCGTGGTGTACAGCGAGGCGAGCCCACCGGCCAGCCCGTGCGGCGCGTGCCGGCAGGTCCTGTTCGAGTTCGCCCCAGAAGCGCAGGTCACCTGCGTCAATCACCTGGGAGAAGTCCTTTCCCTGCAGGTCAAGGAGCTGTTGCCTCACGGCTTTCGTCTGGGTGAATAGAGTAGGCTCGGCGCTTCGGAGAAGGGGTTCAGGCCGCACGGCCTGAACCCCTTCTCGTGCGCGTACTGGGCACGCGTGGGCGGCGTCCCGGTTGCCGTTCGGTCCGAGCGGGTATACTTCCGGGCGATGGCCACCGTGCAGGAGCTGCGCGACAAACTTCGCAAACCGCTGGAGCGTGAACTGCTGACCGGCTGCAGCAACCGTGTGGTGGCAGGCGGCGTGGAAAAGCTGCTGGAGCATCTGGGCAAACCCTTTCCGCAGGTGCGCGAGGCCCTCCGCGGCTATGCGGCAATGGACGAAGACGAACGTGGCGAGCGCTTGCGTGCAGCGCTGGCGTTGCTCAGTGACGCGCCCCGCCCGAGCACTGAGCGCAGTACTGGGGCACGCAGCGCTCCGCCCGTGACGCTCGATCCCACTGCGCGGCTGCAACCCGGCGATGAAGTCTCCAAACTCGACCTGGGACCGGGCAGCGTGAAGAAGCTCCACGCCCTGGGGCTCCGGACGGTGCGCGACGTGCTGCACCATTATCCCCGCAAGCACGAGGACCGCCGCGCCCTGCCCAACTTGCAAGACGTTCAGGACGGCGAGAAGCTGACGGTACAAGGCGTGGTGGTGTCCAAGACCCGCCGCACACCCAAACCGGGCATGTTGATTCTGGAGGCCGTATTGCAGGACGCCTGGGGGCAGAAGGTTCGCTGCACCTGGTTTTCACAGCCATGGGTGGAAAAGCAGCTCAGGGAAGGTGCACGTCTGATCGTCTCCGGCCGCGCCAAGCGCTTCGGACGTACCCTGCAACTGGGCGTGGAATACTTCGAAACTGAGGACGAGGGTAAGGACAGCCTCTCGATCAACCGCATCGTGGGGGTGTACGACAGCAAGGACGGCATCAGCCAGGCGTTCTTGCGCCGGGCAGTGCAGCAGTGCCTCGCGCGCACCGACCTCGGTGATTACCTGACCGCGCCGTCGCGTGCGCGCTACGCGCTGACCGACCTCGCCGACGCCCTGTCCGGCATTCATTTTCCCACTGACGAGGATCACCTGACACGCGCCATGGCGCGACTGCGCTTCGACGAGTACCTGTTTCTGGAGCTGCGGGTGCTGCTGCAAGGCGAGGAAGGGGTGCTGCTCGGCAAGCGGTTCTCGGCGAGCGAACAGGACATGTCGACGTTCGAGGCGTCACTGCCATTTCGCTTTACGGGCGCGCAGAAGCGCGTGCTGCTGGAAATTGCCGATGATATGCGCTCGGAACGGCAGATGGCCCGGCTGGTGCAGGGGGACGTGGGCAGCGGAAAAACCGCCGTGGCCGCCTGCGCGCTGTACCTCGCCGCGCGCGACGGCTACCAGGGCGCCTTGATGGCGCCCACCGAGATTCTGGCCCGGCAGCACTTCGCCAATCTGCAGGGCTACCTGTATCCGCTTGGCGTGCGGCTGGGCCTGCTGATCGGGGCGATGACCGGCAAACAGAAGGCCGAAATGCAGCGCGCCATCGCAAGCGGCGAAATCGACGTGGTGATCGGTACGCAGGCCCTGATTCAGGAAAGCGTGACTTTCAACAACCTCGGTTTGGCCGTGGTGGACGAGGAACACCGCTTCGGGGTGATGCAACGGCGCAAGCTGCTGCAAAGCCGCCCCGACGTGCTGGTGATGAGCGCCACTCCCATTCCGCGTTCGTTGGCGCTGACCGCTTACGGCGACCTGGAACTGTCCATCATCGACGAATTGCCCCCGGGCCGCACGCCCATCGAAACGAAGCTGCTCGCCGATACCCACCGGGCGCAGGCGTACGGTTTTGTGATGACCCAGATTCGCGAGGGCCGTCAGGCGTATGTGGTGGCCTCCTTGATCGACGAATCCGAGACGCTCACCGAGCTGATGGCCGCTTCCGCGCTCGCGGAGAATCTGCGTGGCCTGCTGCCGGAGGCGCGCATCGCGCTGCTGCATGGCAAGATGAGCGCCGCCGAGAAAGAGGACGTGATGGCACGTTTCCGCGCACGCGAATTCGATCTGCTGGTGTCCACCACCGTCATTGAGGTGGGCGTGGACGTGCCGAACTCGACCGTGATGGTGATCGAGAACGCCGAACGCTTCGGCCTCGCCCAGCTGCACCAGTTGCGCGGTCGGGTCGGTCGGGGCAGCCTCAAGAGCTACTGCATCCTGATTGCCGGAGACCACAGCAAGAAGACGCGGCAGCGTCTCAAGGTCATCGAGGGCAATACGGACGGCTTCGTGATCGCTGAGGCTGACCTGAAACTGCGTGGTCCCGGCGAGATTCGCGGCACCCGCCAGTCTGGCCTGCCCGACCTCAAGCTCGGTGACATCATCAGCGACGTGGAAGTCATCGAGCGCGCCCGCGAACTTGCCAAAGCGATGCTGAAAAGTGATCCGCAACTCGCGCATCCCCGCCTGAACGCACTCAAAAGCGAGTTGCAGGAACGGGCAGCGCAGGTGGCATACCGTGAGGTGATCTGAGCCCTGAATTGACACCGCGAGCCTGCCGCTCAGCCGCAGGTAAATGTCGGTTCAGCACTCGTTCAACGTCCGACCAAAACTGCTCCCCGCGCAGTGACATGTTTGCCACGAGTGAACTGACAGACTGTGAGTCATAAGCGCAGCTTTGAGCGGGCAAGTAGATCCGCGCGCAGCGAGAGGTCGGACAGGCAGACGCCCCGGCCTCTCCCTTTTTGCAGTCTCGTCTGCCCAGCGCCGCACGCTTACATTGGCCCTACACTGGCCCCATGGCGGACTTGACCCTTTCAGGCAAAAACGCTCTGATCACCGGAGCAACCGGCGGCATCGGCAAGGTCACGGCGCGCGAGCTGGCGCGGCAGGGTGCGCGGGTCACCGTGGTGGGTCGCGACCCCGTCAGAACTCGGGCTACCGTGGACGAACTGCGTCTTGCCACCGGCAATCACCAGATCGAAGGGCTGCTGGCCGACCTCGGAGTGCAGTCTCAGGTGCGCGCGCTGGCCACCCGTTTCCAGGCACGCCATGAACACCTCGACATCCTGGTGAACAATGCCGGAGCGCTCCATGCCGAGCGTGGTGAGACGCCCGAGGGCATCGAGCAGACTTGGGCAGTCAACCATCTGGGCTATTTTCTCCTGACGACCGAGCTGTTGAGTCTGCTGACACGGTCACCAGGTGCGCGCATCGTCAATGTCGCGTCCGAAGCCCACCGTGCCGGCACGATGAATTGGGGTGACCTGGAAGGTCGCCGTGGCTACCACGGTTTTCGGGCGTACGCGCAGAGCAAGCTGGCCAACATACTGTTCACCCGTGAACTGGCGCGTCGGCTGCGTCCTTTCGGCGTCAGCGCCAACGCCGTACATCCGGGTGTGGTGGCCTCTGGCTTCGGCAAAAACAACCGGGGCATGACGGGACTGCTGTGGACCGTGCTCTCCCCTTTTGCACGCACTCAGGAACAGGGCGCCCGCACCAGCGTCTATGTCGCGTCCAGCCCGGCAGTTGATGGACTGACCGGGCGCTACTTTGCCCGCGAGCGCGTAGCCCAGCCCGCGCCGTTCGCGCTCGACGACGCGGCCGCCCTCCGGCTCTGGCAGGTCAGTGAAGAGATGATCCAAACCCGCTGACCCAGGAAAGCCCCTCACACCGAATAACGCCCGGCAAGTGCTGAGCACCCGGTCAGCCTGACCCCATCGCCCGAGCCATCCCGTGAAACCGCAGATTTCCTGGAGAGTGTTTGGCGCTGTCCGCGCCCACGCGTGCATTCAGATTCGACTCATGAGTATGGTCTGAAAAGACTTCTTCTGAGCCTTCGCCGACGCCTGAAAGGTCGGCGCTTTCTGTGGCAGGGAGAAAGCGTGATGGCGCGTTTTTTGCCGTGTGAGCAGTTCCCGCTTTCTGACTGGCCTGTAAGGCTCTTGTCAGAAGGCCGATGTTAATTTGCCTTGAGGTTCATGAGGTTCTAGTAAATGGACATCCGACGTCCCGCAGTACCCGGAAAGGAGGCTCCTACTTTCGTCCACTCGTGCTCGCCTGTTGCTTTGAACTCCGGCCGCCCACCCCGCGCTTTATCAAGGAACTGAAAATGGAGACACCACACATTGCATCAAGCTGGAACGGAATGTTCCTGGCGCTTTCGTGCCTGCTTGCCTGGAGTGCCTCGCTGCTGGCACTGGATCTGGGAGATCGGGCGCACAAAGCCAACGGTGCCCGGTGGGGTTTGTGGTGGACCGTTCAGGGTTTCATTCTTGGATACGGCGTGTGGGCCATTCAGGCGGTTGATCTCCTGATCGTTGGTCGCAGCACTGGGGCGGCGTATGACCTCAACCTGGTCCTGGCGAGCGGTGTCGTGGCAGTCGGCTGCACGATGGCTGCACTCAGGATGGGTCAGACCGAAATCTGGCCAGTCCGCTGCGGCGGAATCGTGCTGTTCGGCCTTGGAGCGTATGCCACCTCGCTGGTCGGGATGGCCTCGGTGGTGTCAGGTCCCTCAGGTGAGGCTGCGCCAGGAAGCTGGGGGCTGGGTGTAAGCGCGGTTTCGTGCAGCATTGCGCTCTGGCTGTTCACGCTCGTCAATGGACAGCGTGACGCCTGGCGGCCAACGGCCAGCGTGCGTACCCGCACGCTGGTCGCTCTCGGACTGAGCGTTGCCGTGACCGTGTCCCATTACTCCAGCCTGAGCACGGGAAGCTTTACGGGGACAGGAGATGGCTGGCTCGGCATCCTCGGATCCGGCGTCTCGGGCCTCATCGACGCCACCACCATGGTGACGGTCGTGGCTTTTGCCACGCTGCTGATGCTGGGTGTGACGGTGCTGAGCATCGTCATGAACAGTGACGGCAGCGAAGTCTTTCAGGAACACGGCGGCTGAGCGGCTGCCGCTTTCGTCCATTTCGCCCAAACATCATTTCTTTCCACAAGGAGCAGTCACATGGCCAAAATCGTAATTGTCGACGACTCGAACGCAGACCTCAAGCTGATGGAGAGCATTCTGACCTCCGGCAGCCACACGGTCACCGCACTCAACGACCCCACGTTGGCCGAAGAGCGCATTGCCAGCGAGAAACCCGATCTGGTGATGCTCGACGTGGTGATGCCCGCCAAGAACGGCTACGAAGTGCTGCGTGGACTGAAGCGCAATCCGGTCACCAAGGACCTGCCGGTGGTGCTGGTCAGCTCGAAGGCGGCTGACACCGACGTGCGCTGGGGCCTGCGTCAGGGCGCCAGTGAGTACATCACCAAGCCCTACACGGCCGAGCAGGTTCTGGCCGCGGTCCGAAAGGTGGTGGGCTGAGACCGTGGGCGACACCGCGCGCGCGTTGCTCGTGCGCCTGGGTGAGCGGACCTTCGCGCTGAGCGCCAGCTCGGCGCGCGGTGTTGTGGCGCTTGAACGGATCACGACCGTACCACGCGCCAGCGAGCTGCTGCTCGGCCTGATTCCGGTTCGCGGCGGCATCGTCCCCCTCGTCGATCTCCACACGCTGCTGGGAGCCGGCAGCACCCACGATGTGCGCCGCCCCGATGCCCGGGCCGTCGTGGCCGACGTCGAAGGCAACACCTTTGCGTTTCCGGTTGACGACGTACTGGGTTTCGGAGAGATCGTCACCGAGGCGCAGCCTCACGAAATGAGCGCTCCACCCGTACAGCAACTTGGCCACGACGTCGAAGCCCTCAACCCGGTTCGCGTGATGCACACGCTCGCGCAGCACCTCAATTCCTGACCTTTCCAAAGGACGTGACACATGCAGACACAGGCCGACCACGCCCCTAACCGCATCAAACTGCTCAATAAATTCGGCAAGGGCCAACCGCCGCTCAAGCTCGGGCAATCGCTGAAGAATTTGCGAGTCGGGCAGAAGCTGGCGTTGATCGCCGCGCTCTTCGCGCTGCCCATCGTCAGCCTGCTGGCCCTGCTGACCGTGCAGGTGCAACGCGGGGTGAACTTCGCGGAACTGGAACGTCGGGGCGCGGAGTACCTCGTCCCACTTTCCAGCCTGCAGGTCAATGTGGCACGCCACGCCGCCGTCGTCACCCTGCCTTCGACGGACCTGGACGCGTTTGACAAAGCGCTCGGAGAAGCCGCGAACGCTGTCGTATCCGACCTGGCGGTGCTGGAAACCGTCGTCAACAAGTACCCCTCGATTCCCGTCAAGGACCAGTTCGAAGTACTGAAGGTCAACTGGAGCGCCCTCAAGGACACCGTTGAAGTCCTGCCCCCGCAGGAAGCGCTGAAGGCCTACACCGATTTCAGCACGCAGCACATCCGACCGTTCATCACGGCGGTGGCCAACAACTCCAACCTGATCCTCGATTCGAACCTGGACTCCTATTACGCCATGACGGCCGTCGTCAACCAGCTGCCCAGCCTGATGTGGAGCCTCGAGCAGATGCGCCTGCAGGTGGCCCTGGCCGCCGCGCGCGGATCGGCCACCCTGACCGAGCGCACCAGCTTCGCCGTACAGGCGGCAGCGGCGGAAGCCACCGTGCAGGATCTGCTGAGCGGCGCCCAATACGCAGCCAGCGTCTCTCCCCGCCTGGAGAAGTCCCTCGTGGCGGCGGCCAGTGAAGTCAAGAACACCAGCCAGCCTTACCTGCAGGGCCTGCGCACCATCGCCAACTCCGGAACCGGCACGAGCACCATGAGCGTCGACGCGGCGACCGGCATCAATGACCTGGCCATCAGTGCCAACACCGCGGTAGTCAACCTGAGCACCATCGCCCTGGGCGAACTCAACCGGATGCTCGATCAGCGCGTCGCTGGCCTGAAGCGCGAACGTAACGCCGGGCTGCTGGTCGTGACCATCGTGCTCGGCCTCGCGCTCGGCCTGCTGTTGCTGACCATCCGCTCGATCACCAAGCCCCTCAGCCAATTGGCGAGCGCCGCCCGGGCCCTGGGACGCGGTGAGCTGGACGTGCGCGTCGACGTGCGAAACAACGACGAAATCGGCGTGGTGGCACAGTCCTTCAACGACGCGGCACTGCAGCTGCGTGAAATCGACCGCAAGAATGCCGAGGCGCGCGAAAACGCCGAATTGCTGCAGCAGAACATCAGCGACTTCCTCGACATCACCATGGACATCGCCGAAGGTGACTTCACCCGACGTGGCCGCGTCACCGAAGACGTGCTGGGGAACGTGGTCGATTCGATCAACGTGATGGTCGAGGAGCTGGAGTCGGTACTCAAAAGCGTGCAGAATACCTCGGCCCTCGTGAACCACGGCGCCGAATCGATGCTCGCCACCACCGACGAGATCGTGCAGGGTGCCGCCACGACCGCCGCCGTCGCTCAGGAGGTCGCGGGCGAAGTGCAAGGTGTGACCGCCTCGATTCGCGGCATGGCCGAAAACGCCGAGGCGTCCGCGCAGACTGCACAGCTGGCGCTGAGCGCTTCGCAGCAGGGTCAGGAAGCCGTGGACGGCACCCTCAGCGGCATGCAGAACATCCGCCGTGAAGTGCAGGGCATCGCCAAGCGCATCAAAGGCCTGGGCGACCGCTCGCTGGAAATTCAGGAAATCGTCGACACCATCACCCGCATTTCGCGCCAGACCAACCTTCTGGCACTGAACGCCGCGATTGAAGCGGCAGGTGCCGGTGAAGCCGGAAGCCGCTTCGCGGTGGTCGCCGACGAAGTACGCAAGCTGGCCGACAGCTCTGCCCAGGCGACGGGCCGCATTGCCACCCTCATCAAGAGCGTGCAGGCCGAAATCGGCGAAGTGGTCGTCTCGGTCGAGGACGGAACGCGCGAAGTGGAAGCGGGATACCGCGTGGCCAGCACCGCCGGTGAACGCCTCGTCGAAATCGCGCAGCTGGCACAGCGCTCGGCCGAACTGGCCGTCTCGATCTCGGATGCCACGCGCGCCCAGGTGCAGGGCGTGGAGCAGGTGGGTCAAGCCGTCAACTCGATTGCCAGCGTCGCCGAGCGTTCGCAGCAGAGTGTGCAGGCCGGACGCGAAGCCGCCGAGCGGCTGCGCCTCATGTCGGACAGCCTGACCGAGCAACTCACGCGCTTCCGTCTGTCCAACTGAACACCTTCGGATGGTCGGCCACCGTCTCACGGTGCAGACCGACCACCCGAGAGTGCGACCCTCAGGCGCAACGCACCAGTCCGACCCGGAGGACGACTTCCATGGAATCAAACGCCGACCAGCTCATCACACCTTCCGCCCCTCCTTCCAAAAAGCTTGCTCGTCGTCTGCGGCAGCTGCCCCAGAAGATTGACCTCGCGAACCTGCGCGTCGGCCAGAAACTCGGCCTGATCGCCCTGGCTTTCGCGGTGCCCGTGGCCGTCCCCCTGTCCTTTCTGGTCGTGCAGCAGCAGAAGAGCATCAACGTGCTGAGTGAAGAACAGCATGGCATGGACGCACTGCAAAAGCTCAGCCCGCTGGCACCGCTGGTGCTGCAGCACGGAAACGTCAGTGTGCGTCTCGCGTCGGGTGACAAAAGCGCCAAAGCAGCGGGCGCTGCGCTGTCTTCACAGGTCGCAGCGCTCCTGGTGGAACTGCGTGCTGCTTCCCAGCGGCATCCGGAGTTGGCCCTCGACGGGCCGCTCTCGGATTTCGAAGAGCTCTGGGCGCTCAGCAGCAGTGGTGAAACCGCCGGAGATATCGACGACAGTATCGAGTCGTATACCAGCCTGATCAGCACCAACCTCGCCGAGCTTTACAACCTCATCGGACAGAACTCCGGCCTGATTCTCGACGCCGACCTGGCATCCAACCGAATGCAGGATCTGCTGATCAACGCCCTGCCCAGCCTGCAGACGGAACTGGGTGAGCTGCGCATGCTGGTGAGCGCCTCGCAAGGCAAGAACAAGCTTGACGAGTACCAGGAGCGCCTCAAGGGCAACATGTCGCTCCTGAACACCTACAATGCGCGCACGGAACTGACAAGCGGCTACGTGCTGGAAGCCAGTCCTCAGCTTCGCGAAACCCTGGGCTCGGCCAGCGACTTCCTGTCCGGCAAGGTCACCTCGTACCTGAGCGCCGTGGAATCGGCGATGCAAACCGGCGAATTTAGCAAAGAAACGGTCAGCTACCTCGACGGATTGGCCCTGGAAGCCCTCAGCGCGTCGGACGACATGACCAAGGTCACGACCACCGCCCTCACCGACAGCCTGAATGCGCGCGCCACGCAGCTGAACGTCAGCCGTGTGACCACCCTGCTGGGAATAGGCGCCGTCATCGCGCTGGCCCTGACCCTGCTGGGACTGATCGCCCGTTCGATCACCCAACCCCTGTCGAGGCTCGCCAATGCCGCACAGGCGCTTGGTCGTGGTGAACTCGACATCCACGTCGAGGCACGCGGCAAGGACGAAATTGGCGTGGTGGCCTCGTCGTTCAACGAAGCTGCCGCTCAGCTGCGTCAGGCAGAACTCAAGAACGCAGAAGAACGCGAGAATGCGCTGCAGCTGCAAAAGAACATCAACGAATTCCTGGACGTGACCATGAGCGTGGCCGAGGGTGACCTCAGCCGCCGCGGACGGGTTACCGACGACGTGCTTGGAAACGTCGTCGACGCCATCAACCTGGCGCTCGACGAGGTGGCGAGCGTGCTGATCGACGTACACGAGGTGGCACAGCAGGTCAACGCCAGCGCCGACGAGGTGGCCAGCACGTCGAACGTGCTGACGCGCTCCGCACAGGACCAGACGTCACGCACCGAGCGCATGCAGGTCCAGACCCAGGAATTTACCCGCGTGTTCCGCTCCATGGCCGAGCAGGTCGAAGAAACCGCCCAGGCCGCCGAACGCACGCTGGAAGCCTCGCAAGCCGGTCAGACCGCCGTGCAGGATACCCGGCGCGGTCTGGAAGAGCTGCGCGGCGAAATGCAGGACATCTCTGCAAGCATGACGGCCCTCGCCGCGCGTTCGGGAGAAATCAGCGAAATCGCCGAAACCATCACGAACTTCGCGTCGCAGACGACCCTGCTCGCGCTCGGTGCCTCGCTGGAGGCTGCCGGTGCCGGTGAGTCGGGCAAACGCTTCATGGTGGTGGCCGAGGGTGTGCGTCAGCTCGCCGAGGATTCCGCGAACGCCGCGTACCGAGTGGAGAGCATCGTGAAACTGCTGCAGGGCGACATCTCCAGCCTCGCTTCGCGCGTGCAGTCGGGCGCGCAGGGTGTGAACGCCGGTTACCAGGTCGCGCAGCGCGCCGGAGAGCTGCTGCGCGAAATCGAGACGCTCGCCGGGCAGTCGGCACGCATCGCGACGGGCATCACCGATGTGACGCGCCAGCAGGTGAACGAAGCCGAGCAGGTACACGAAGCCGTGAGCTTCATCACCACCACCGCTTCTCAGGCCGAAGGGGAAAGTCTGCGCACGCTGCGCTCCGCCGAGCGGCTCAACGAGCTCGCACGGCAGCTCAGCGCCCAGCTGGCCCGCTTCCGGCTGAGCTCGTGAGGAAACGTGACCATGCAATCTCCCGCACTTCACTTCAACGTCTCGCCCTCGGGAAAGGAACTCCGGTGACATCATGACCATGGACGTGACACTGTCCGGTGACTTGTTCGAGAGCTTCCTGCTGGACTCCTGGGACGCTTTCGGGCAGTTCGAGATGGCCATTGGGGCACTCGACACGCAATACAGCGAAGAAGCCCTGGCACAGATCGCCGGACTCAGCCACCGCATCCGCGGCACCACCGCGCTGTACGGCTTCGGGCAGATGTCGCGTCTTGCCGCGCTGGCCGAGCGCCTGCTGGAATTCCGTCCGGAGCTCGATCAGGAAGGCCGCGCGGGCCTGATCGCCTTCTTCGAGCGCCTCGCCGTTTGTCTGAGAAGTGCTTTGGAGCGCATCTCGAACCGGCGCGGAGAGGGCGACCTCGGGTTGCAGTTCACCGAGATCGGCGGTACGGCGCTGCTGCGCCGCCTGCTCGATCAGCAAGGCCACGCCTTTGCCCAGAAAAGCGCCAGGTCGCAGACGGGCGCGGGCGCGGCTTCCCAGCTGACGCGCTTTGCACGCGAGAATGCCGACGTATGGGAGTACTTTGCGCCCGAAGCGCGCGAGCACATCGAGCTGATGCGCGCCGCCCTCGACAGCGGCGATCTCAGCGCCGACACCATCACGACACTTTTCCGCTCTGCACACACCCTCAAGGGGTCTTCGTACATGGTGGGCTTTTCACCGCTGGGCGATCTGGGCCACGTGCTCGAGGACGTGCTCAGCGCGGTGCGTGACGCCCAGCTCACCCTCGATCCGGCAGTGGTGCTCACCCTCGGCGAAGGCGTGGACCTGGCCGAGCGGCTGCTGCGTGTCGCAGAAGGTGAAAATGTCGATCTCGGCCGGGTGATTCGTCACACCAAGCGCAAGCTGAACGCATTGATCGGGGTGGAGATGCCCGACACGGGCGCAGAGGCGGCCCCGGCCCCCTCCCCTGCCCCGGCGCCCAGCGCGGCGTCAGGCGACGCCCGCGCCACCGTGCGCGTTCCAGTCGAGAAACTCGACGCGCTGATGAGCATGGCGAGCGAACTGATCGTGACGCGTGGACGCCTGACCTACCAGCTCGGTCAACTTTCGGAAATGGGGGCGCTGCTCTCGCGCGCGCGTGAGCGCATGACGCACACGGCGCGCGAATTCGAGGAGAAGTACCTCAATCCGCACCTGGCGCTGGGCGAAAAGGAAACCGAAAGCGAAAGTGCACCTCAGGCCGCGCGCGGCGTCAGTGCGACGGTGCAGGAAATGTTCGACGAGCTGGAATTCGACAGCTACACCGACCTGAACATCGTGGCGCGCTCGGTCACCGAGATTTCCTCGGACCTCGCGGAGCTGCAGCTGCAGCTCGACGCCCAGCTCTCGGCGCTGCACGACGAAGGCGAGACACTCTCGAAGCTCGCCCGCACCCTGCGCGGTGAGGTTGCGCGCGCACGCCGCGTACCGTTCGGGCAGGCCGTCACCCGCCTGAAACGCTGGGCCCGGACACGGGACGGCGGCACCGCGTTTTCGCTTGACGTCAGCGGCGAAAACGTGGAAGTAGACACCTTCGTGCTCGAAGCGGTGGTGGACCCGCTGCTACACCTGCTGAACAACTCGCTTGTTCACGGCATCGAGGACCCGCAGACGCGTGTGGCGGCTGGCAAAGCACCGGAGGGGCGCATCAGCGTTCACGCGGCGCAGCACGGCCCGTTTCTTGACATCGAAGTGCGCGACGACGGCGCGGGCATCAACTCCGAAAAAGTGCGCGAGGCCGCCCGCGGACGGGTCCCTGACGAAGAACTCGCCGTCATGACCGACGACGAACTGACGGCGCTGATTTTTCTGCCCGGCTTTTCGACGGCCAAAGAAGTGACGGCGGAAGCGGGTCGTGGCGTGGGCATGGACGTGGTGGCCAGCAACATCCGGCGACTGGGCGGCGAGGTGCTGGTGCGCTCCCAGAAGGGTGTTGGTACCACGTTCACCCTGCGCGTACCCCTTACGCAACAGATCACAGAAACCCTGGCGTTTCGCGTCGGGATGCACACTGCCGCCTTCCCGACCGCCGTCGTGCGGGCGCTGCGCAGCGTACCGTCGGACGAGGTTGTCACGGGCGAGCAGGGCGAACGGGTCACCGTTGAAGGAGAGTCGGTGCGCCTGCTGCGCCTGCGTACCTTGTGGGGCTATGAAGCCGCTACAATGAACACCACGCAGATGAAAAGCACGACGACTGACGGCGACGAACTCTCGGTCATCGTGGTCGAGACTGCCGGAAGGCGGCTCGCCATTGCCGTCGACGAGTTTCTGGGTCTTGAAGAACTGGCGATCCACTCGGGCGGTCCGCTGCTCGAGCACGTGCCGTACGTCAGTGGCACCACCCTTTCCAGCGCCGGTGAGGTGGTCATGCTGCTGGACGCTCAGGGCATCGAGCGTCTGGACGCACAGCGCAGCGGACACAAGGCCTGGCCGACCGTGGCTGTCAGCTCGCGCCGCCAGCGCCTCCTGTTGATCGACGACTCGGTCAGCGTGCGCCGCGTCGTGGCTCGCATGCTGGAACGCGGTGGCTTCGACGTGGTGACCGCCTCGGACGGGTACGACGCCCTCGAACTGCTGCGCTCGGACACGGATTTCGACGCGGTCCTCACCGACCTCGAAATGCCGCGCGTCAGCGGTTACGAGGTGATCGAGGAAGTTCGTCGCCGCAGCAGCACGGCCCATCTGCCCGTGATCGTCATGACCACGCGTGCGGGTGACAAGCACCAGCAGCTGGCCATGTCGCTTGGGGCCAACGAGTACTTCAGCAAGCCCATCGACGAAACGCGCCTCATCCGCCGGCTCGCCGAAATCACCCGAGGAGCGGCGCACCGGGCATGAACTCTTTTGGCACCGTACTTCTGATCATGTCGCAGATGGCGCGCGCGGCGCAGTTCGAAGCATATCTGCGCGCGGCTGGCGCAGAGGTGCTGCGTGCCGAAAGCGGGCTGCACGCGCTGACCCAACTCGAACGCACTGCTCCGGACGCCATCGTGTGCGCCGCGCAGCTCGAGGACATGAGCGGACGTGAACTGCTGGCGATTCTGCGCGACGACAGCCAGTTTCGTGAAGTGGTGTTCTTGCTGCTCGACAGCGAAGAAGACGACGAATTCGGAATTCACGATGCCGCCATCGCGTCACCGGCCAGCCCGGCACAGGCCGTGCAGGAACTTCTGCCTGTACTGTTGCGGGACTCGCTGGGCAGTGGTAAGGCCGTGGAAGGCAACCTCGAAATCCTGGGGCTCGACGGCCTGCTCTCGGCACTCACGCAGGGACGCCGCAGCGGACGGCTGGAGATTTTCCAGCTGAGCTGCGGGGGCGAGCTGTGGCTGTCGCAAGGGCAGCTCATCAACGCCCGCTACGGCTACCACGATGGTGAAGAGGCCGCGATCGCCCTGCTGCAGGGAAGTCACGTGCTCCTCAATGCCGACTACGCCTTTTACGTGCTCGATGTGGGCGACCTGCCCCGTGTGATCGACACCCCGACCCGCACCCTGCTGCAACGCGCCGAACTCGCAGGGCCGCGCACCAACTTTATTCACACGGCCACTTCGGCCGCATTGGTACAGGAGCCCAAATGACCCAAGTTCTGGTGGTTGATGACAGCCTCAGCGTCCGCAAGGCGCTCGAAACGATTCTGCGTCCTCTCGCGTATACCGTCCGCATGGCCGAGAGTGGCGAGGCCGCCCTCACGTCGCTCGCGCAGACGAAAGCTGATCTGGTGATTGCCGACGTGCTGATGCCGGGCATGAGCGGCTTTGAACTCTGTCAGCAGATCAAGGCCAGCGGCGACCATGCCCAGACGCCGGTCGTGCTGATCTCAGGCATCGTCAGCGAAGCCGAGCTGACCCATGCCCGTGGTGTGGGCGCGGTTGGCATCGTCAAGAAACCCTTTCGGGCCGACGAGCTCCTTCCCATCGTGCAGGGAGCCTTGCGCGACACCGACACCCGCGGCGATGTGGTGAGCGCGCCCGTGGCGGCCCCTGCGCAAGCGCCCGTGGTGGCCGAGCTGCTCGACACGCTGCTGACCAAGCAGGGCATCCTGGGAGCCGTATTGATCGACTCGTCGGGCATTCCGGTTGCCTGGCGCGGCGCCGAATTGCCCGACCAGGCGACCCTGGCACGTTACCTGCGCTTTTTCGTGACGTCCTCAGAGGTCTTTGGTGCCCACTTCAACGACGAGTGGCAAAGCGTGTTGCTGGAGTATGCCGGACGGGCCCTGCTGCTCTCGCCGCTCAGCAACGGGCACGCACTGGCCATCACCTTGCGTGACGCCGGAGCGGCAACCGTGGCCAAATTCGTGATCAAGGGTCAACGTGCGCAGTTCGATACCGCGCTGAGCTGAACTCCCAGTGACAGCGGCCCCCACAGAACGTTCTGTGGGGGCCGCTGTCTGATCTGTTCTGGCGACGCTGGCCTCGCCAGTCCTCGGAGACAATTCTCAAAGCGTGGGCCAGCCTTGGCCCACGCTTTGAGGATTGTCAGTGTACCGGCTCAGGCTTTGAGGACGTTGTGGGGCCACTCGGCGCGTTCACGGACGATCTCGCGAAAACGGGTGACACCCGCACGCAGCTGGCCCAGCGCCCGCGCAAATACCGTACGGAAGTCGCTTTCGTTGGCGAGCAGCACTTCGACAGACGCCTGAGTGTCATTGTTGGCGACGAACACCTTGACGAGCTTCACGCGGGTATTGACTTCCGAGGCCACCTCAAGCGCGCGCCGACGATCCGCGTCGCTCTTGATGCCGTAGAAGTTCGGGTAAAGCAGGATGAACGAAAGCGTGTCGTCCTCATTGACGCGCAAGAAGTAGTGTCCACCCTCGACTCGGAAGTACAGGTCTCCTTCAGAATCGACGGTTGCGGTGTAGCCTTCCTCGGTCAGGATGGCTGCATACTTTTCCACCAGTGGAGAAGAAGGCTGCGTCATGTTGAAAACACTCTACCCAATTTTCTAAAGCTTTGTATAAGAGTCATATCTCATTGACTCATCAAAGCATCACTATAGCCGCCCCTGTCTTCACAGCCTCAATCTACACAGCGCATCAATATGCAAGCAGAGTATATTGATGCGCATACCGCCCGGCGAAGGAGCTCCACCAGTTGAATAATGGAGCATTTTCAGGCTGAACGCGTGCGTGACGAACCAGCCGTAAGTCCCGCTTCACGGGCACTCAACCGAAGTAGCCCAGTAATTCGATCAACAGGTGAGGATAGTCGTCTGGTTTCAAACCACGCTTTTCCAGACGCACCGAGGGCGGAAACGGCACCACCTCGGTCTTGTGAGGGAAATTGCGCAGCCCGGCCGCGTCGTAATCGAGCGCCTTGTACGCGAACGTGACCTGCAGGTGGGTCATGCTGTCCCCGATCGAAAGTACCCGGCGCGCCACGGCCGTCAGACGCAGCTTGGCGAGGTCCAGAAAGTTCTGGACCTCGGGCGTCGGCACGCCGAAGCGCTTGCGCATATCGCGTTCGATTCGCGACAGGGCCGGCAGGGTCCTGGCTTCTGACAGGCGACCGTAGAAGGCAATGCGGTCATCTTCGCTCCCAAAGTACTCGGGTGTCAGGCGGGCATTCACCGGCAGATCGATGCTGACTGACTCGGGCACCGTGAGGGTCTCCCCTTTCAGTTTGGCGACCGCTTCGGCCAGCAGCTCGGTGTACACCTCGATCGACACAGCCTGCACGTGGCCGTGCTGCTCTTCACCCAGGATGTTGCCGACGCCCCGAATCTCCATGTCCTTTTCGGCCAGCTTGTGTCCACTGCCGAGGTCCTGCAAGTCAGCGATGGCGAACAGGCGCCTCGAGGCATTCTCGGTGATGCGCGGCGGGTAAAACATGTACGCGTAGGCCTCCTGGGCACGCCGGCCCACCCGGCCTCGCAACTGGTACAGCTGCGCGAGCCCCAGCCGGTCGGCCCGCTCGATCAAGATAGTGTTGGCTTCAGGAATGTCAAGGCCCGTCTCGACGATGGTGGTCGCGAGCAGCACGTCGAACGCGCCTTCCTCAAAGCCCATCATGATTTCCTCGAGCGCCTCCTCGGGCATCTGACCGTGCGCTACGCCCACGCGCGCTTCCGGAACGAGGTTGCGGAGGTACAGAGAGCGCGAGCCGATGCTGGCAACCCGGTCGTGAATATAGAACACCTTGCCGCCCCGCTCGATCTCCGAGACGATCGCGTCGCGAATGGTCATGGGTTCGTAGGGTGCCAGCACCGTCCGGATGGGCTTGCGGCCCTTGGGTGGCGTCTGGATGGCGCTCATGTCGCGCAGACCCACCATGCTCATGTACAGCGTGCGCGGAATGGGCGTGGCCGACAGCGACAGCATGTCCACCGCGACGCTTCCCTCGGGAATTTCCAGCCTGCTGTTTTTGGTCGTTTCCTTTTCGGGCCGCGACGCTTCCGGCAAGCCGCGCAGCGCCTTGAGCTTTTCCTTCTGCACCACACCGAACCGGTGCTCCTCGTCCACGACGATCATTCCGAGGTCCTTGAAGCGGATGTCCTGCGACAGCAGCCGGTGCGTGCCGATGACGATGTCGACTTTTCCGGCGGCGAGGTCTTTCAAAATGGCGCTTTCCTGCTTGGCAGGCGTGAAGCGTGACAAGCCCTCGACGCGCACCGGCAGGTCCTTGAAGCGCGCGTGAAAGGTAGCAGTGTGCTGCTCGGCCAGCAGGGTGGTAGGCACCAGAATGGCGACCTGTTTGCCGTGACCCACCACCCGGTGCGCGGCCCGCAGCGCCACCTCGGTCTTGCCGAAGCCCACGTCCCCCGCGATCAGGCGGTCCATGGGATACGACGCTTCCAGGTCCTTGAAGGTGTCGCGCAGCGCCGTGACCTGATCCTCGGTCAGCTCGAACTGAAAGTTCTGCTCGATCATGGCGTCCCACTCGGGAATTGGCATGAAGGCAGTGCCGGGCGTAATCTGGCGTGCGGCGTACTGCACCAGCAGACGTGCCGCGAGTTCCTCGGCGCTTTTGCGGGCCCGTTCGCGTGCCTTGGACCAGTCTTTTTTGTCGAGGCTCGACAAGTTGGGCGGATCGTCGGTCGTGCCCGGGTGGCGGCGCAAAATGGGCAGCAGTTCGATGGGCAGGTACAGCTTGGCACTGTTCTTGTACTCCAGGTGCAGGTAGTCGCGGGCCACCCCCAGCACCGTGCGTGTCTCCAGGCCCTTGAACTCACCGATCCCGTGCTCCGGATGAATCAGGTAATCGCCCACCTGCAGACCCAGCGCGTCGGCAACCGGCTTGCCCGAGAGCTTCTTGCCGCGCAGCGCGCTGCCTCCCTGAAAGCCGTACACGAGGTCCTCGGTCAGGACCACAATCTTCTCATCGGGAACTTCAAAGCCGCCCTCGCCCATCGCCCGCAGAAAGCCCAGCTCGCCCTCCCGCACACGAGGAGTACTGAGCCACTTCGGCTCGGCGCCCTGCAGCAGCTTTTCGGTCAGGTATGCGGCGGTGCGGTCATGGCGCACCAGCATCAAGACCCGGTATCCCTGGGCCTTCCAGCGATCCACGTCCGAGGCGAACTCCGAGAGCTTGGCACGGTAAAACGGCAGCGTCCGGATCGGCAATGTGCCATCGGGCAGCTCCAGGGGTGCGCGCCCGAAGCTGGTAATTTCCCGTCCGGCCAGGAGCGCCCAGAGTGTCTCAAGCTGCGGACCCAGTGCCGAGCCGTAAAACTCGGGACTGTCCAGAAATATCCGCCCGGGGAGCAGCTCCAGCCGGGTGGCGTCCCACTTCACGTCGCTGAGGTACCCTTCAGCGGGGGGCAGGACGAAGCGGTCGAGCCTGCTTCCCGGTTGCCCGTTTTCGTCGAGTTCGCGCAGCGTGTCGAGTTCGTCACCAAAGAACTCGGCGCGCACGCGCGGTCCGCTGACCGGGCGCAACTCGACGCTGTCGCCACGCAACACGTAGCCAGTGTCCTCGTCGCGCTCGTAACCCAGGCGTTCGAGCTTGGCGAGCAGTTCCTGGCGGGGATAAGACGCGCCCAGTCGGAAATCCAGCGCGTGCGCGTCGGGGTCGCGTGGAAAGAGATCAAGTGCCGTCACGACATCAAGCACCACATGCTGCGGACGCGCACCCCACTCCCGCAAGCCGGGATTGAGACCGACTGGCGCGCCCAGCGCCCCTGCGCTGGCGTACAGTTCAGCGCGTTCGGGCGTGGTCAGCAGCACTGCTGGGCCACGGTGCGCCGAAAAAAGGGCCGCACGTGCCACCTGCGGCAACATCAGGAAGGTGCCGGTCGTCACCTGTGGGACGAGGGCGTTCAGGGGCTGGGTTGCGCTGGTCACTGCACCCTCCCCCGCCGGGCTGGCCGAGGAACGGGCGCTTCGGCGTTCTTTCGGGCCAGGCGTACAGAAGTCCGCCAAGAGGTCATGCTCGACCGCCAGGGTCGAGGGCAGGGACGCGTCGCGTCCCGAAGGATCAAGCCAGTCACAGGGGAATTCTAAAGCGAGAGCGCGTTCGGGACATGCGACGAATGGACGATGAAGGCCAGCAATTCTCGGGGCGTGAGCGTGCCATTCGTCATCTGCTGGCCCCGTCATTTTCTGAGGAATGTTAGAATGTTCCGATGCGTTCCGTGAAACTCGCTCCCAGCCTCCTTTCCTGTGACTTTCTCCGCCTGGGCGAAGAGCTGCGTTCCATCGAACAGGGCGGCGGCGAATACGTCCACGTCGACGTGATGGACGGCGTCTTCGTCCCCAACCTCTCGTTCGGCCTGCCGATTCTGGCCGCCGCCCGCCGCGCGACCAACTTGTTTCTCGACGTGCACCTGATGATCGAGGCCCCCGAACGCTATCTCGCTGATTTCGCCGCAGCAGGAGCCGACGGCATCACCGTACACGCCGAGTCCACCAGACACCTGCACCGGGCCGTCTCGCAGATCCGGGAGCTCGGCAAACGCGCCGGAGTGGTTGTGAATCCGGGCACGCCGCTGGCACACCTGCAACCGGTTTTGGCCGACGTGGATCTCGTCTTGCTCATGAGCGTCAATCCCGGCTTCGGCGGCCAGAAATTCATTCCCGCGACCTTCGAGCGCCTCCGCACCGTACGCAGCTGGCTGGACGCCCTGGGTTCGCCTGCCGAGCTGCAGGTCGACGGCGGGGTCAGTGCCGCCAATGCGCGTGAGCTCGCTCAGGCGGGCGCGACAGTGCTCGTCGCGGGCAGCGCGGTGTTCGGCCCCGACGGAGCCGAGATGGGCCTTCGCCGCCTGAGAGAGTCCCTGTAATGCGACTGCGGGTCGATCTGTTACCGCACGGCGACTACCCTGACACGGTGTTGGTGGTGGACGTACTGCGGGCCACGACCACTGCCGGGGTGTACCTGGAGCGCGGAGCACGGAGCCTGTTGCTGACTGCCTCGCCCGAACGCGCCCTGGAGCTGCGCAGCTCAGGCGAGAACCGCGAAGGGCCGTCCGAAAGCAGTGCAAACGTGTTGCTCGGGGGTGAGCGCGGCGGCCTCCCCATTCCGGGATTTGACTTCGGCAACTCCCCTGTCGAAGCGGACTCCCAGAATTTCACCGGCAAAGTCATCGTGATGAATACAACCAATGGTACAGGAGCCGCCCACGTTGCTGCCGCGACCGGCAAGCGCGTGCTCCTGGCCAGCTTGCGCAACGCCCACGCGGCGGCGCGCCGGGCACGCGCGCTTGCAGTCGAGGAGATCGCCATCGTCTGCGCGGGCAGCAACGGCCGTGCCAGCCTGGAAGACATCTACACCGCCGGGGTGCTGTGCGAGTACCTGATGTCCATGGGTGAGGCAGGCATCGACGACGGCGCGCGCATTGCCTTGACGGTGCGGCGCAATGCCAGCGATCCCCTGGAAGCCCTGTCGAGCAGCGCCCACGGGGTGGTGCTGAGCCGTCTGGGTCTGGGAGAAGATGTACGCTTCAGTGCCCGCCCCAGCGAATCCACGCTGGTTCCCGTGCTCGCCGAAACGCAGGACACCGAGGGCGCACTGCGTTTCGTGACGGGCTGAGGCTTTTCCTGAGCCGCCCGGGTCAGGCGCGGGTCAGTTCGCGTACCCCTTCGGGCGTAGCGACAAACGCCCGTTCGGCCATGCCCAGGAACAGGCCAGTTTCGACAACACCTGCGGTCAACTTGAGATCGCGCGCGAGCGCGGACGCGTCGTCGATTCGCGCAAACCGCGCGTCGAAGATCAGGTTGCCGTTATCAGTCACGAAATGCTCACCTCCCCGCGAGCGCAGTTCGCCCCCGGCACCCAGATCCCGCAGACGTTCCAGGGTGCTTGCCACGCCAAAGCGCACGATCTCGACAGGGATCGGGGCTTTTTCACCGATGCGCTTCACCAGCTTGGTGTGATCGGCGATGATCACCAGCCGGTGCGCACGCAGTTCGAGCAGCTTCTCGCGGGTGAGGGCGCCGCCCAGCCCCTTGATCAGGTCGAGGTTCGGCGCGATCTCGTCGGCACCGTCGATCGCCACATCGAACTGCTGGCAGTCGAACTCCTCGACCGGCACGCCCACCTCACGGGCCAGTTGCTCGCTGGCGTTCGAGGTCGCTACACCGATGATGCCGGTCAACTCTCCGCTGCTGATCTTGCGGCCTAGTTCCTCTATCGCGTATTTGGCGGTCGAGCCGGTGCCGAGCCCGACGCACATGCCGCTCTCGACCAGCGCAACCGCACGCAGCGCCGCTTCCTTCTTGAGGGCCTCGAGGTCAGCCACGGCGCGCTTTGTGTTCCCGAAGCTCGCGCAGCACGGCGTCAGCGTGACCGTCGACTTTCACGTTGCTCCAAACCTTCACCAGGGTTCCATCGGGCGCGATCAGAAAGGTCGAACGCTTGAGTCCTTCGCTCACCTTGCCGTACAGGTTTTTGGTGCCCCAGGCTCCGATGGTGCGGATGAACGTGGCGTCGGGGTCGGACACCAGAGGAAAATTCAGGCTGAATTTCTGCGCGAAGCCCGCGTGGCTCTCCGCGTCGTCGCGGCTGAGCCCCAGGATGGCCGCGCCCTCGGCGCGCAACTCAGCGTGATCGCGGAAATCACAGGCTTCTTTGGTACAGCCCGGTGTGTCGTCTTTGGGGTAGACATACAGCACGAGGTAGCGACCACGGTAATCGGCGAGACGATGCAGGTGATTATCGGCGTCGGGCAATGCGAAGTCCGGGAATGGCTGACCCGCCTGCAATGCAGCTTCTTGTGTCATGCGCGGAGCATAACAAAGACCCCCGCGAAGGTAAAAACCCCGGCGCGCGGGCCTTTGTGAGAAACCTCCAAGCGCCGCGCGCTTCATGAGCGCTCTTTGTACTGCTCTTAAGATTCCTCGCTATGCTGTGTCTCGTGAATCTCGCGCCGTACATCGACCACACGCTTCTGAAACCCACTGCCACACCTGCCGACATTGTCACGTTGTGCCAGGAAGCGCGCGAGCATTTCTTCAAAGCTGTCTGCGTCAATCCGGTGTACATTCCCCTCGCTCAGGCCGAACTGTCCGGCTCACCCGTGCTGATCGCCACCGTATGCGGCTTTCCGCTGGGTGCCGTGCTGTCCACCCAGAAAGCCGCCGAGGCAGCCGCCAGTGTAAATGCCGGGGCGCATGAAGTCGACATGGTCATTCACGTGGGCGCCGCCCTGGCGAACGACTGGAACACCGTAGGTGCGGACATCCGTGCCGTCCGTGACGCCACCGAAGGAGCAGTGCTCAAGGTCATTATCGAAACCTGCTTTCTGAGCGACGAGCAGAAGGTCCGCGCCTCCGAAGCCGCCCTGAGTGCCGGAGCTGACTTTGTGAAGACCTCCACGGGGTTCGGTCCGGGCGGCGCGACGCTCGGTGACGTGCGCCTGATGAAGCGTGTGGCAGGAGACACCGCCCTGATCAAGGCGGCGGGCGGCATTCGCACACGCGCCGACGCCGAAGCGATGATTCAGGCGGGCGCGGCCCGCCTGGGCACCTCGGGTGGGGTCGCCATCGTGTCCGGTCAGGAGCACCGGGTCGGCTACTGAGTTCGGCATAGGCTGCCAGACAACGAAGGGAAGCGTGTGATGGAACTGATACTGGCTTCGGGAAGTCCCCGGCGGCGCGAATTGCTGTCGCGGCTGGGCCTGTCGTTTCGCGTGTTCACGGCCCATACCGAAGAGGTTTCAAAACACCAAGAGCCTGGGGAAGTCGCCCGCGATCTCGCCTGCCAGAAAGCGCAGGCGGTGGCCGAGCTCGCGCCGGAGGCGGTGATCATCGCGGCCGACACCGTGGTCGCGCTTGATAGACAGTTGCTCGGCAAGCCGCATGACAAAAACGAGAACGCGCGCTTCCTGGAAATGCTCTCGGGCAAGACGCATACGGTGCACACCGGGGTGGCCGTACTGTCACCTGCCTTTCAGAAGAGCGTCGTTCAGGCAACCCAGGTGACCTTTCGCACACTCACGCCCGCCGAGGTCCGCTGGTACGCCCAGAGCGGAGAAGGGCTCGACAAGGCCGGTGGTTACGGCATTCAGGAGCTCGGTCTCGCCCTCGTGGAACGCGTCGAGGGTGATTACTCGAACGTGGTGGGCTTTCCCATGCCGCGCGTGATCGACCTGCTGAGGCGGGCGGGAGTGCCTGTCTTGCAGGAGCCGCTGTGAACGCCTGGCGCCGCCTGGCGCTGGTGTACCTGGGGCTGCTGTTTCTCAGCATGGTCACCACCCGCTTTCAGGTGGTGGCACCGCTGTCGATCACCAGTGGGGTATTGCCCCTGACCCAGCTGTTCGCGGGGGGTGCGGGCAACATCCGCAAAGCGTACATGACGTATGCAGAAGAGCGCGACCTCGCCGCACGAAACCGTGAATTGCGCGACCAGAACGAAATGCTGCGCGGCACCAACGACCGGCTTGAACGTGAAAACGTGCGGCTGCGCCAGGCCGCCCAGATTCGCACCACGCAGTCGCCGAGCCTCGTGACGGTGGCCTCGGTCGTGAAGGTCGATCCCTCGCCGCTGCTGTCCAGGCTCACGGTCAACCGGGGCGTGTGGCACGGCGTGCGGCGCTTCATGCCGGCCACCGCGCCCGCCGGTCTGATCGGTCAGGTCACCGAGGTGGACGGCAACAGCGCCGTCGTGACGACCATCGTGGATCCGGAGAGCCGTGTGGGTATCACGCTCAAGAAAAAAGGGGGTCGTGGTACGGCTTACGGTGCTCCACCCGACCGGCTGCGCGGTACCTTTCCCCTCACCGTCGACGTCAAGCCAGGCGATATCGTACTGACATCCAGCCTCGGCGGCGTCTACCCGGTGGGCATTCAGGTGGGCAAAGTTGAACAGGTCGTGGAACTCGGACCGAATGAAGTGCAC